>NZ_DAGX01000002.1:2807-341884 GCF_002498315.1 Methanofollis sp. UBA420 | reverse complement strand
CTCTCTTCCCCGGTCCTATCCTAGATCGGGAGTCTGGGGGCGTTAGTCCCCCAGTCCCGGGTGTGGGGAAGGCGGTGGATCGGCACCTCTCCTCTTCTTCAGATATCCCGGCAGATCTTCTCTCTCCACTCCTAAATGATCGCAACAACCTCCCCCCCAAAAAAATCCACAACCTTATTCTTTGAAGAAGGAGAAAAACGCCTTATGAAAAGCCCTTTTCATATCATGCTCATTCCCACCCTGGGCTGCCCCTCCAGGTGCAAATATTGCTGGAGTTCTGAGGAAGGGTCGCCCCGCATGAGCATCCAGACCGTCGGGGAGGTGGTCGCCTGGCTGAAGGACTTCAGGGACAACCAGGTCACCATCACCTTCCACGGCGGCGAACCCCTCCTTGCCGGTGCCGACTTCTACAGGGAGGCCCTGCCCCTCCTCTCCGACGGTCTTGCTCACCTCACCCCCACCTTCGCCCTCCAGACCAACCTCTGGAAACTCACCCCGGAGATGGCCGAGATCTTTGCCCGGTACAACATCCCCATCGGGTCGAGCATCGACGGCCCGGAGGAGATCACCGACAGCCAGAGGGGGGACGGCTACTTCGCGAAGACGATGCAGGGCTACACAATCGCACGGGAGCACGGCCTCAACGTCCGCTTCATCTGCACCTTCACCTGCAAGTCGGTGGAGCACAGGGACGAGATCTTCGACTTCTTCCTGAAGAGCGGCCTGACCCTCAAACTGCACCCGGCCCTCCCGTCCCTCCGCGACAAAAACCCGGAGGAGTGGGCCCTCGCGCCGGAGACATACGGCGACCTCCTCGTCTACCTCCTTGACCAGTCCCTCGACCACCTGGGCGAGATCGAGGTGATGAACATCACCGACCTCTGCAAGTGCGTCCTCACCCGCCACGGCAATGTCTGCACCTTCGCCGACTGCATGGGCAGCACCTTTGCCGTCGGCCCGGACGGGAGCATCTACCCCTGCTACCGCTTTGTCGGCATGCCCGCGTACGTGATGGGCCATGTGCGTGACCGCCCGACGAGGGAGGACCTCGCCGCCTCCCCGGCAGGGCAGAGGATGCAGCAGTTCAAGGCGTACGTGGACGAGCACTGCAAGGAGTGCAAACATATCAGGTACTGCCGGGGCGGGTGCCCGTACAACGCCATCGCCCCGACAGACGGCGAAGTCCGGGGCGTCGACCCCCACTGCGTCGCCTATGCAAAAATCTTCGACGAGATCAACGACCGCCTCAACAGGGAGATGTTCGAGTCCTCCCCCTTCCTGGAGATGGGCGGCGGCAGACCGGCGCAGAAGAAGGGCGCAAGGCCCGGTATCATGGCCCTGATGCGCCAGATGGTCATGCGGTAGAGACTGTACGAGGCTGGAAAAGAGTTTTCACCCTGCGACACTCCCCTCATTTTTTTGATTTATTCATCTGATCGTCTGGTCATCTCAGTGTTTCGCCCCGGCATAGGTGGTCATTTTTCAGTGGTGTCAGCGTCGTGGTCGTGCCTCAGGAAGTGAGGTCATCAAGTATCCATCAAGTACAAAAAAATCGTGTAAATCCGCAGGAAAATACAGATTGCTGTTTTTTTGCTGACATTAATCTCTCTGAGTAAGTGCTAAGACCATGGGTTCATCATGTGGACAATCCCGGAATCATCGCCGTCCACCTATGACCGGATCATGATCGGCACACCGACCACCACTGATGGACTGCAAAAAATACTGTGCAAAACAACTCATTCTGACAGGAAATGCACCGCAAAGCGGGCGACTGTGACCGGCAAGTCAGCCCTCACGCAAAAAGAGGTATAGGACGGGGAAAAGCCATCTCACCCGATCACCACATACGCGAGCACCGACAGCAGAAACGCCACCAGGAGCACCGCAAGGGAGAGGGGCGGTATGAAGATGAGCATCGCGTTCACCGTGCTCGCAAGTTCCGAGATACGGTTCGACCCGAAGACCAGCACGTCCTGGCACCACCCGGTGGCCGCCGCCACCTTCGCCTCCGCCAGGTCGTCGACCGCCGCCTTCACCGCCTCGGCCGCATAGGGCGCGAGCGTCTCCGGCGGGACACGGAGGCCGACCGGGTTCTTGCCGCTGATCGTGTTGACGCTATGGGAGTCCGAGGTCATCACCTCGCACTCGTCCACAAGACCCCGCACCGCCTCGAAGACCGCCGGGCGGAGGGCCTCGACCGTGTTGTTCCCGTCGAAGAGGATATATGCCGTCTTCTGCCCGGTGCACTCGACGACCAGGGCCTGGACGCCGATGTCGCCGATCCCCTGTTCGCGCGTGAACGGGAGGACGACCCGCCCCACACCTGCCCTGAAGGGGTGGACGGCGCCGCCCGCCGCCCCTGTGATCCCCTTCCCGGCCGCGGCGAGGTACTCGTTGCCGACAGCCGACCCGAGATGGACAGGGGACGCCACCTCTGCCATGCAGTTGTGGGCGTCCACAAAGGCGCAGTGCGCAAAGTGGCAGTGGGCCTCGGCCATCACCGTCATCCCGATCGCAAAGTCCAGGTCCTCGGTCTTCTGCGGCCAGCGCGTCGAGACCATCAGGAGAGCGTCGCCGAGAGGCTGGCAGAGAACCTCCACGGAACCGCTGCCCGTACGATACGACCGCCCGGCGAAGGGCGCATACCTGGCCCCGTCGAGGGACTGTCGCATCGCCGCGATGATCTTCTCCGCCTCGGACTCGGAGACCAGGTTGAAGTCATGGGTCGAACACCCGTGGGCCGTGAGCACCTCCTCCTCGAAGGCGTCGTGGATCGACCGGGTCAGCATGCTGCCGCCGATCTCGCCCATCGGGCCGGGATGGACATTCGGAACCGTGAAGAGGATGTCCTTCTTCCCCTCCCGTCTGAAGGCGAGAGTCACCTGCGGGACCGAGACCTCCTCCCCGATCTCCTTGAAAAAGTCCTCCATGCTCTTCGAACCATCGGTCATGTGCTCGATGAAGGTGTTGATGAAGTTGAACGCGCTGATATGGAAGGCCTTGTTCAGCGGCCTCTCGACAAACCAGACGAAGAGCAGGCACCCGAACCCGAAGACCAGGTGGAGGACCACACCGAGGACCAGGTAGCCCGGCCCGAAGGGAATGCTCGCAAAGATGATGCCGAGAGCGCTCTGCGGCAGCGCCGGGAGGAAGACGCGGGAGAGGCGGTAGTCGGCAATCGCCGCCATGACAAGCAGCCTGATCGCGAAGACAAAGCCCATCGCTATCGCGAAGGAGAGGGGGAGCAGGTCGGCGTACCCCACGACGACCGGCAGAACGGTGATGATGATCGCAAAAACCGTCCCTGCCGCAGCAAGCAGGGCGGAACGGTTCCAGGTGATCATCTTTCCCCTGCTCCGGATCAGGGGCCTGGTGAGGAGAGTCGCCAGGACCGCCGGGAGGGTGAATGTAAGAGTTCCGAAGAAGGGATAGACCCATCCGGCCCGGAGACTGGCCGCATCGATGAGGAGACCAAGGAGGATAATGATCCCGAGAGACCGCGGCCATGCCGGGGCGGTGAAGATGTACCGGGAGAGCCCGGCCATCCTCACGTCGCTGCCCGTATTTGTGTCATTCATACGAATCCCTTGAGGATCAGTTCGTGCCGCCCTGCCTCCGACCTCCGTTCGCCGGAGGCGTAGGTGAGCGGGCGGGAGAAGAACGGTGCATTGAGGGTGAGGGTCTCGTATTCACCTCCCTCCCCCGCAGGATTGATACGGTACCGTTCTTCAAGGGCGAGGAGACGGTCCACCGTCGCTCCGTCGATGTGCATGCCGAGGAACTCCTCGGTGAGACCTTCGGCGGCGCAGACCACGATGATGGCATCGAGACGTGCCGCCACCTCGCGGAGGAGTGCCGCATAGTCCATGTGCCAGAGAGGGGCATAGAGACGGACACCAAGGCGCCCCGCGATCGCCTCCAGGCGGGACCGCTGATACGTCGAGGCGACCGCGCCGGTGATCAGGCCCTCGATATCGAGGTTTGCAAGACCCTCTTCCATTTCAAGAGTCTCTTCCTCTTTCTTCCCGGCCGATGCGATCTCGTAATACTCCATGCCCGCCACCTCGGCCATCACGCGGACGGCGTCGAGGTTTGCCGAGTGGAACATGTACGAGTGCGGGTTCGCCGGCCTGACAGTCACCAGGGTCGTCACCTCAAGGCCGGCGTCGATCGCCTTCTGGACCGCAAGGACCGAATCCTTTCCCCCTGATGTCAGCGCTGCCCATGCCATGTTATGCCTCCTTTTCGATGGGTCCGAAGTACTGCGCGTGCCGCCCTGCCATCCTCTCCCAGGTCGGGAGATTGGTCTGGCACCCGACCTGCTCGACGACGAACGACGCTGCCGTCGTCCCGATCGTGCAGCAGCGGAGGGGTGCGTACCCCCGCTGGTACGCGGAGAGGAAACCCGCCCTGAAGGCGTCGCCGGCCCCTGTGGGGTCGGCCATCTCCACCCGGATCGCCGGGACCATCTGCTTCTCGCCGCGGACGCAGAGCATGCACCCCTCGGCGTCCATCGTGATGACCGCGATCTCCACCCTCTTTGCCAGGTCGGAGACGTTTGTCCCGAGCACCTCGGCCATCGTCGCCGCCTCGTGCCTGTTCGCAAAGAGGATGTTGATATTGTCCAGGATCGTCTCGAACTGCTCCCGGGAGTACTTCAGGATGTCCTGACCCGGGTCGAAGGACGCAAACTCGCTCTTTTCCGCGACCCTGACATTGAAAGATGGGTCGGCCGTCGCCATATGCACGAACTCAAGCGCCGGGGCATCGGCCTCGGCAAAGACCGCCGAAGCCCCCCAGTCGAAGTAGGTGATCTGGTCGCCGGCAAGGTCGTTGAACATGAAGGCTGTCGCCGTCGGCCTGTCAGGGACAAAGAAGAACTGGCGTTCAATGCCGAGTTCCTCCATCCGCCTCTCGTACGCGCTTCCCGGAAAATCAGATCCGACCGCGCTCACCAGGGTGCACCGTTCGCCGAGAGTGGCGATGCCTGCCGCGATGTTTGCCGCCCCGCCGCCAAAGAAGATCCGGTGGTCAAGGGTGTAGGTGGAGGTATGTTTCTCGGGAAAACGGGGTACCCGGCAGATGTGGTCGATTGCTGTATGGCCGACGACGCTGATCATGACTCCTGCACATCCGTCACTTTGAGCGGCACCGTACCCAGTGCCCTGCCGATGACCGACTTCGCAATCCGTGTTGCGTGTTCGGTGGACTCGGCATTGAAGACCTTCATTTCAAGGGTAAGGCCCACAAGGGCCGTGTTGGCCACGACAAGCGCGCAGTTCAGGTCTTCTTCGCAGAACGGGCACTGGATCGATCCGGCTTCGACCTCGACAAACTTTGCCGAGGGGTTGAGATGCTTTCCTGCCTCGCTGATCGCTATGCCGATGGCGTCGTCAAGGGACTTGACGTCCTTGATGACCCATGCAGATTCAAGTGTAACGCAATAATCGGTCATGATATTACCAGGTCTCTGTGTGCACGTGCTCGCCGACCGGCATCCTTTCTGTCCGTGCGGCAGGGACTGCTCCCTTCCCGACTGCAAGGAGTGAGATGGGGCGGATATGGGCCGGCATGTTCAGCACTTCCCGCACCGCATCGTCTTCAAACGCCCCGGTCCAGCAGGACTGGAGGCGGAGGGCATGCGCCGCGAGCATCATGAATGTACAGGCAATGGTTGCGTCCTCAAGAGCATAAAGAATGCCCCGCTCCCCATAGCGGGACATCGATCTGACATAGTTGGCGCAGATCACAAGGATGACCGGCGCTTTTTCGATATGCTCCTGGCCGAATGCCGCTTCGGCAAGGGCTTCGCGCTGGTCCTCGGACCTGACGACGATGACGTCCCATGCCTCCATGTTCCCGGCACTCGGCGCCGCCGATGCGGCCTTCAGGATGGAGGATATCTCCTCTTCGGTGACGGGTTCGTCCCCGTACTCCCTGACAGACTGGCGGGACTCGAGGAACGCGAGGAATTCAGAGGAGTCCATGTGCGGCGAGCGCCTCCCAGGACTCCTGAGCAACGGTTGTGGCGGCAGAGACTGCCTCTGCGACCTTCGGGATCGCCTCGTCGAGGTTCCCTCCTTCAACCATTGATATTGTTGCATTCAGGGCCTCAATGGCCTTCGGGAAAGATGCGTGGTGCGTGCTCTCGCGGGCGAACTCGATCTCCGATCTGATCCCATCGAGCATGAGGAGCACCATCTTTTTTCCACCTGCCTTCTCGATCTCGGAAAATCCGGTCAGGCCGGCGATAAGTTTTGAAGCGAGAATCAGTTCTGATTTCGCTCTTTCGCCGTATTGATAGTTCAAAACAGCAGTCTTTGGATCCATACATTGAATGGATGCCGGAGATATAAAAGATGATTCGGGAGGTGATCCCGCTGATTATCTCGACTTCTGCTTCACGCCCAGTGCCGAGACCTTTGCACGCGCCATGCGCCTGCGGATCTTGGGGTCGGCAACTTTCGGCTGTCCACGGGCACCGCCCCTGCCGCCGCGACGCGGGCCGCCCCGGCCGCGTCCCTGCTGGCGTTCTGCCTGAGCGACGATCTTCCTGAGTGCTGCTGCCGCCTTAAAGCGCTGGTTCGGTCCCGGCTTCTTGAAAGTCGCCTCTTGTGCTCTGACCAGGCGGATCTTGCCTGAGACATTCTTCACCTGTGCCCAGGTGGTGGTTCCTGTTTTTCCCATAATCGAACTCCCTATATATTTACTCAGCCGGTGGTTTAAAGATGTTGCTCAGATCACCCGCGAAATTTCGGACCTGAGCACCTCGCTCACTTTCTTTCCGTCGACTTTGCCGCGGGCCTCGTCCATGACAAGTCCCATCAACGGGCCGAGGGCACGCATGCCCTTCTCGGTGACGAATTCCATCCTCTCCGCGACGATCTTCCTGGCGATCGCGGCGAGTTCTTCGTCTGATATGCCGCCGGCGTGGCTCTCGATCACCTGTGCCGCGGCCGTCCCGGCTGCGATCTCTGTGAGGATCTCCGGGATCGCCTCCTTGGCGACGGTCTCTTTTTCCACGGCAAGTAGGACGGCAAGCACGTCGTCGTTTGATACCTTTTCGACGGCGACGCCGTCGCGTCCCAGTTCCTTGAGGGTGGCCAGGATCGTCCGCGCGGCCAGGTTCGGCCTGATGCCGGCGTCGATCGCCGCCCTGAAGAGGGGCAGGCTTTCAGAGTAGGCGACCTGCCGGGCGACGGCCGGGTCGAGGCCGAGGTCGCTCTCGAAGCGCCGTGCCAGGTCGGAGAGGAGTTCGGGCACCCTGACCTTCTCCCAGAGGGCGTCGGTGATCGCCACCGGAAAGACATCGGTCTCCGGGTACATCCGTGCGGCGCCGGGCAGGGGCCGCATGTACGCCGTGCTCCCTTCTTCGAGCATCTTCCTCGTCTCCTCGGGGATACCCTCGAAGGCGAGGCGGGCGCGGTGCCGCGCCTGCTTGACGCCGCACGCGGTCTTCTCCTTCGAGCCGGAGACCAGGATGATCGCGTCCTCGTCGGCGACGCCGAGGTGCTCGCGCAGGCGGGCCACCTCCTCCGCGGTCACGCCGTAGGCCGGGAGTTCGTCGGTGTGGAAGATGCCGCCGAGGCCGCATTTCTTCACGTAGTCGGAGATCTCGGAGCCGAGGCGGCGGCCGGGCTGGATCTCCCGGCCCACCAGGCCTGCGAAGCCGGGGAGGACGAAGGCCCTGATCATCTTCGCCTTCTTCAGGATCGAGGACTGTGTCCCGGCAAAGAGGGCGGTGACGTCATAGGTCTCCTCGCCGACCGAGGCCTGGCGGGCGCGGAGTTCGTCGCGGATCGCGAGCAGGTTCACCTGTCTCTGCACCTCGCGGCGGACGACCTCGGCGATGAGGTCGAGTTCCTGCACGCCCTTGATCTCGACCCGCGCCCCGTCCCTGATCGAGACATTGATGTCCTGCCTGATGGTGCCAAGGCCCCTCTTCACCGCGCCGGTGGAGCGGAGGACCATGCCGATGTACTCGGCCGTCGTCTGCACGTCCTCCGGGGTGTACATGCAGGGGGAGGTCGTGATCTCGACGAGGGGGATGCCGAGGCGGTCGAGGGAGAAGGTGTCCCCTTCGACGCGCTGGGCCGCCTCCTCCTCCAGGCAGATCGTCTCGACTTCGCCGCCGTTCGGCAGGACGCCGCCCATGGCGACGAGGGCCGTCCTCTGGAAGCCGCTTGTGTTCGAGCCGTCGATGACGAGCTTGCGCATCGTGTGCACCTGCTCGACAGGGTGCATCGCGAAGGTCTTCGCCACCTGGAGGGCGATGCCGAGGGCCTCCCTGTTCATCGGCGCCGGCGGTTCCTCATCGTTCTCCACGAGACAGGTGGTCGGGTAGGTGAGGTAGTGGAACTGCCGCCTGTCCATCATCTCCTCGGCCGCCGCACGGTCGATCTCGCCCATCTCGGAGACGGTCGCGTGGAGGTACCGGAAGAGTTCGCCTGTGTGCTCCTCCGTCTTCTGGAGGGTCGTCGGGCAGTGGCAGAAGAGTTTCTCCGCGGTGTCGAGTTGCTGGTGGATCTCGATACCGGCCTTGAGGCCGAGGGCCTTAAAATCCATAGTCTGACCTCCTCCTGATCTCGCCTTTCAGGTCGGTTGCCATCATCTTCCCTGCCTTCTCCTGGTCTTTTTCGTTCCCGAGCACCCACATCATCTTGGTGAGGGCGGCCTCGGGGAGCATGTCCTCTCCCTCGATCACGCCCGCGGCGAGGAGGTCGCGGCCCGTGTCATAGACCCGGTCGCAGACCCGGCCGTTGAGGCACTGGGAGGTCATGACGACGGTCGTGCCGGCGTCGACGAGGTCTTTCAGCGCCCCGATGCAGGCGGTGGAGACGTGGCCGAGGCCGGTGCCGGCGATGACGAGGCCCTTGTAGCTCTCGTACGCCCCGATCATCTCGGGGGCCATGCCCGGATAGAAGTAGAGGAGGCCGCAGTGCTCTTCGAGGCTGTCCTTCAGCACGGGTTCGGTCTCCCGCCGCCGCACCGCCTCGTCGGAGAGGGTGATGGCGAGGGACGGGTAGGCCACGCTCCCGATCGGCGCCATGTCGTGGCTCTGGAAGGCGTCACGCCGGGAAGTGTGCATCTTCCGCACCCGCGTCGCCCTGTGGACGGCGCAGGCGTCGTCGTTGGTGGTGGCGTGCATCGCCACCGCCACCTCGCCGAGGTCGCTCCTCGCGACAGCCGCGGCGCAGAGGCCGTTTATGATGTTGTCGCTGCTCGGGCGGTCGGCCGAGCGCTGGGAACCGACGAAGACGACGGGCACCGGGGTGTCGAGCATGTACGAGACGGCGGAGGCCGAGTAGGCCATCGTGTCCGTGCCGTGGGTGACGATGACGCCCTCGGCGCCGTCCTTGATCGCGGCGTGGATGGCCCGCGCCAGGTTCTGCCAGATCCTGGGGGTCATGTTCTCGGAGAGGATGGTGGCGAGCACCTCCGAGCGGTACCTGGCCAGGGAGGAGAGGCCGGGGATCGCGCGGAGGATGTCGTCCGCGGTGAACTGGCTGGTCACCGCTCCCGTCCGGTAGTCGATCTTGGAGGCAATCGTCCCGCCCGTGGAGATGATCGCAAGTTCGGGGAGGGTGTCGTCCTGCGTGACGACGGGCGCCGCCGGTACTGCCGGTGCCCCGGCCGCCTTCACGCGGCTGCAGGTCGCCATCTCCACGCCGATGTTGTATCCGCTCTTCAGTTTGAGGACCGCCATGCCGTCGCGGTCCGTGATATAGGTCCCTTCCACCGGGTGGCCCCGGCAGGACGCGGCGACGAGGTCGCCGGTCGCGAATGTTTCACTCATGCTCTGCCAGCCTCTCTGCTTCTGCAATCAGCCGGGTGACTGCCGTATTCTCGGCCTCCCTGCGGGAAGAGACGAGGGCCATGTCGGCCGCAAGTTTTTCCTTCCTCTCGGTGCAGGCCCGTCCTGTCTCTGCCGGCGCCGGGCCGCCGATGGCCCCGCGCTCGGCGACGGAGACCGCCGGGTCGAGGGCCGACGCGATCCGATCTGTGGTGAGGCCGCGCTCCCTGAGGGAGAGGCCTGCCACCTCCTGTGCCGCCGCTTCGAGGGTAGCAAGGTCGAGGGCACCCATCTTCACGGCCCTGCCAACGATGGAGTGCGCCGTCCTGAAGGGGAGGCCAAACTCCCGCACCATGACGTCGGCGAGTTCGGTCGCGGTCGAGAAGCCCTTCCCGGCCTCCTCGGCCATCCTCTCGGTGTTGAAGGTGGCGGTCCTGATCAGCCCGGCGAGCACGACAAGACACTCCTCCGCCGCCTCGACGCCCCGCCAGAGGTGGGGGGTGAGTTCCTGGAGGTCGCGGTTGTAACTCATCGGCAGGCCTTTCGTGATGGTGAGGGCCGAGACGAGCGCCCCAGCTACGGTCCCGGTCCTGGCACGCATGATCTCGGCGGTGTCCGGGTTCTTCTTCTGGGGCATGATCGAACTCGTCGAGGAGTAGCCGTCGGCGAGGGTGACGAACCTGACGAAGGCGGTGCTCCAGATGACCATCTCTTCGCAGAGGCGGCTTGTCGTTGCGGTCATGGTCGCACAGGCCGAGAGGGCCTCGAGGGCGAAGTCCCGCGCCGATACGGCGTCCATGGAGTTGCCCATGGGGCGGTCGAAGCCGAGGAGGCTTGCCGTGTACTCCCTGTCGACAGGGAAACCCGTCGAGGCGAAGGCGGCCGCACCGAGGGGGCACTCGTTCAGCCTGCCATACGCGTCGGCGAGACGGGCGAAGTCGCGGGAGAGCGCCTGCTCGTAGGCGAGGAGGTGGTGGGCAAGGGTCGTCGGCTGCGCGTGCTGGAGGTGGGTGAAGCCTGGCATGATGGTGGAGAGGTGCGCTCCCGCCGTCTCCAGCAGGACGCCCCGCAGGGTGCAGGTCTCCTCCATCAGGGCGACGAGTTCCCGGCGCAGGCGCATCCTGATGCAGGTCGCCACCTCGTCGTTCCGGGACCTGGCCATGTGCAGGCGGCCGCCGAACTCCTCGCCGACGCGGGCGATGAGCATCGCCTCCTTGCCCGCGTGGATGTCCTCGAACCGTTCGTCATAGGCCTCAGCCGGGATGCCGTCCCGGTAAAAGCCGAGGAGAGCACCCATCAGCGCATGTGCCGCCTCGCTGTCGATGATACCCTGTTTCCTGAGCATCAGGAGGTGGGCCATGTCCACCAGCACGTCCATATCGGCGATCCAGTGATCGGCCGTCATGGAGGAGAGGAAGTGCATCACCTCTTCCGGGCGGTCGTCACTGAGTCGGCCCCGCCGCACCAGATCGCGTTGCATTGTAGGGAGGGTGGGGTTTTAGATGAAATGAATCTGTGGGGACGACCGAAGGGCGTCGAGAAAATCTATGATTTTCGTGAAGACCGAAGGGCGTCCTGATGCCGGGGGGAGGGAGATGTGATGAGGCGTCTGAGTGTATGGGGAGGGGAGTGTACCGGTGTCTCTTCCGGGGAGCTGCCGCTCGAAAATCAAAGATTTTCTTGATTCACTCCGTTCATCCTTCCAGCCCCCCTCCATTAGGATGGGAGGTGGCGGGCAATCTTCTCTCAGGATCTCTGCTCTGTCTTCCCCGGCCCTATCCTGGATCGGGGGTCCGGGGGCGTCAGTCCCCCGGCCTGTGTTTTGGGGAAGGCAGTTGATCGGCGTCCTCCCAGTAAACACTCGCGGGCAGGAGGTTACACCACCAGATATCTACTCTGGATTAGTCCCGGGAAGAGCGAACATAGTATTTGGTATTCCGAAGAAGGGACCGACGCCTCCCGGTGTAGGGACTCTCACGTGTCCTGCGCGAACCCTCTCACATCCACGCCTTCCGCGCCGCCGTTTCGATGGCGCGCTGGACGCTGTCTTTCGGGATGATCGTCGTCACCGGGATACGGACCAGGTGCTCGATAGTGGACGATGCGATAGGGGCGCAGACGACGGCGAGCGCGCCCTCGCGCTCGGCACGCACCGCGGCGATGAGGGTGTCCTCGAATGTGTGGACCGGGTACTCGCGGACGCGGATCGGCTGACCGTCGATCGTGACGGTCCTCTCCTGTATGGACTCAAGGACATAGCGGGCTGCGATGAGACCGATGAAAGCCTCGCCCGACGGCTGGGAGAAAGACCTGACGGCATTTGCAATTGCCCGGAGGGTCGGGAGGGTCGGCGACCTCTTGCCGGTGAGGATCTTGTACAGGGTGCTCTGGGCGATCCCGCTCCTCTCCGAGAGTTCGCGCACGCTGATCCGCAGATCTGTCTTCAGGATATGGTTGAGGGTCTCGGTGAAATCGTCGTCAGATATGAGGGCCGCCTTGAGGAGGCGGTCGATGGGGTCTGCCTGGATCATGTACTTCTGTTTGTGCAAACGAAGACGATGAATGTTTCTTCTTGTCCACAGATCCTGCCCCCTAGGAGGGGACAGGGATGGAGTTTCACATGACAACCGGGTAATCGGAGTCCAAATTTTTCCCCATCGTACAGGTGAAAAGGGCAGGATAATGACCTATAAATATCCTCGGGGCCACCAGTACGCTCATGGCAAAAAAGATGCTTGCCGCAGCCCTCCTCTTCGGGCTTGCGGTTATTCTTCTGGCAACCGGATGCGTCTCCGAGGAGACGCCGAAGACCGAAGCAGCGGAGGTCGGCATTACCTACACCCAGGGCGTCGGCCCGATGCCGATGCTCCTCTCCACAGGCGAGATCGACGGATACATCGCCTGGCAGCCCATCGTGGAAGTCGCCCCGTTAAGCGGCATCGGAAAGGTCGCCTCGTACTCGCAGGACCTCCCCCCCGCGGGGATGTGGAAGGACCACTCCTGCTGCGTGATCGCCGCCCGTGACGACTTCACCGCGGACCACCGCGACGTCGTCAACGCCATCAGCGCCCTCGGCATCCTGGGCAACCAGTACGTGAATGAGCACCAGAACGAGTCCGCCGAGATCGTCGCCGACTGGCTCGTCGGCAAGGGCAACTTCACCTACGGCGACGTCTCGGTGAACTCTGTCGACGTCCTCGAACAGGCGATCCCGACCATCAAGTTCACGAGCGAACCCTCCGCACAGTGGCAGGACGGCGTCATGCTCTTCGTCGACGCCCAGTCCGACCTCGGCTACCTCACCGGCTCGTTGAAGAACGCCACCCCTGAGGAACAGAAGGCCCTGCTCTTCAACACCCAGCCGTACACCGACGCAAAGGCGATGCTCGATGCAGGAAAGATCGCCACCCCGGCGAAGCTCGACAAGCCCCTCGGCATCGGCTACCTGATGTCGGACCACCATGCCTCGCTCTTCGTTGCGATCAAGAAGTGGGAGTACTTCGACCAGACCTACGGCATCGCCCTGAAGCCGAAGGACCCCACCCAGACCAGGCCCGAGAACCTCGAACTGATCATCAATGGTGAGAAGATTGCCGACGTCTCTCTCGTCTCCGCCGCCGCCGGTCCGGCCCTGATGCAGCTTGCCGCGACAGACAACATCCAGATGGCATGGGTCGGCGCTCCGCCGGCGATCAGCGCCATCGACAAAGGAACACCTATTAAGATCCTCCAACCCGTTAATACTGAGGGATCCGGACTTGTCGTCGCTGCATCCGCACCGGTTAACGACTGGCCGACCTTCGCTGAATGGGCGAAGACGAGAGCTGCCGAAGGCAAGCCGCTGAAGATTGCGGCCCCGCTGAAGGGCTCCATCCAGGATGTCATGCTCAAGTTCGCCCTGAAAGACAGCGGACTGGTGGTGAAAGAAGTCTGATGAAGACAACGGAATCGGCGAAGAGAAAACGTACAGGAACAGCGTTTCTTGGGAGGAGGGCCATAGGTGCCGCCCTTCCCATTTTACTCATCATTGGCTGGGAGATTGCAGCGATACTTATCGACAGCGAGTTCATCCTGCCGCGGGTGGAGTCGGTGCTCGCCATCCTCGCCGCCCCCACCGTTGACATCCTGGGCAGCGGGAGCCTCATCGACAACGCGCTCCTCTCCATTGAGCGCGTCCTCCTGGGCTTCGGCCTTGCGGCGGCCGTCGGCATCCCGATCGGCATCGTGATGGGCTACTGGAGAGGGGCCGAGAACTTCCTCGACCCGACGATCCAGATCTTCCGCCCGATCCCGCCGCTGGCCTGGATCCCGCTCGCACTTGCATGGTTCAAGACCGGGCTCGTCTCGATGACCTTCATCATCTTCATCGGTGCGGTCTTCCCTGTTCTGCTCAACACAGTCGACGGGGTCAAGTCGGTGAACAGGACCTGGGTCGAGTCGGCGTACACCTTCGGTGCGAGCCAGGCCCAGATCCTCAGGAAGGTCATCTTTCCGGCGTCCCTGCCCACGATCTGGACCGGCCTCCGGGTCGGCTTCGGGATCGCGTGGATGTGTGTCGTTGCGGCCGAGATGCTCCCCGGAACGACCTCAGGTCTCGGGTACCTCATCATGTACGCCTACAACTGGGGCCAGTCCCAGGTGATCATCGCGGGCATGATCGTTATCGGTCTGATCGGCCTTGGCATCGACGGCCTCTTCAGGGCCATTGAAAACAGGGAGTTCAGGTGGAGGGGGATGGTCAGATGAGCCTCTCCATCGAGCATGTCTCAAAGGTCTTCACCAACGAGATGGGGGAGGAGGTCATCGCACTCGGCGACATCTCCCTCGACGTGAAGGACGGCGAGTTCATCTGCATCCTCGGCCCCTCTGGCTGCGGCAAGACGACACTCCTGCGGATCATCGCGGGGCTCGACAACCCGACCGGCGGCCGGGCTTCGATCAACGAGAAGGAGATCGCCGGGCCGACACCCGAGATGGCGATGATCTTTCAGGAGTACTCGCTTTATCCCTGGCGCACGGTCCTCGACAACATCGCCTTCGGGCTTGAGGTGCAGGGCGTCGGGAAAGAGGAGAGGTATGCGCGGGCAAAAAAATACCTTGCCCTGGTGGGCCTCGATGATTTCGAGCACAGCCACCCGTACGAACTCTCCGGCGGCATGCGCCAGCGCGTGGCCGTCGCACGGGCGCTCTGCGTCGAGCCCCAGGTGCTCCTCATGGACGAGCCCTTCGGGGCCCTCGATGCCCAGACCAGAAACACGATGCAGAGAGAACTGCTTGAGATCTGGGAAAAGACCGGAAAGACGGTGATCTTCGTGACGCACAGCGTCGACGAGGCCGTATATCTCTCCGACAGGGTTGTCGTCCTCTCCCCGAGGCCCTCCCGCGTGCAGGAGGTCATCCCCATCAAGGTGCCGCGGCCGCGTGACCGCACCAGTGTCGAGTTCGCGCAGGTGAGGAGGTACGTCCTCTCCCTGATCCAGGGAGGCGAAGAAGCCTCCCAGTAACCTTTATTAAGCAAAATAACCATGTTATAAAGCACTAACTTACGGCGAGGCGTTGTGAGGTATGGTACGAAAACCAGGAGTAATGTATAGAAATCTCGCCAAGAAGGCCTACACCCGGCGAGAATATATGGGCGGTGTCCCCGGCAGCAAGGTTGTTCAGTACGACATGGGCGACCCGAGTGGTTCTTTCCCTCTTGAGATCACCCTTGAAGTGCTCGAATCCTGCCAGATCCGTCACTCCGCTCTTGAAGCGGCACGTATTAACATTAACAGGCGCCTGATGAAGGAGGTGGGACGTTCGAACTACTATCTCAAGCTCCGCACCTACCCCCACCATGTGCTTCGTGAGAACAAGCAGGCAACCGGCGCCGGTGCAGACCGTGTGTCGGAAGGTATGCGTCTTGCATTCGGCAAGGCCGTCGGCACTGCCGCCCGTGTCATCCCGGGCCAGAAGGTCTTCACCGTCTGGACCAACCCGCAGTACACGGACAAGGCAAAGGACGCCCTCAAGCACGGCGGGTACAAGCTCCCTGCGCCGACCCGCGTGGTTGTCTTCGAGTGAAGCAGGACGAAATTTTCTTCCTCTTCTTTTCTTTGCCGGAGGGGCGGCGGGAATGAGATATTTTTTTAGCGGCCCCTCCCCCATACTACTCAATGATAGAGAGAGCGGCATCCGGCCTTTCCGGGGCAGTCGCATCTGCTACCTATTCTGCGTTCCTAGAAGCCGAAACGTCGATTCCAGCAGACGTACGGCGCGCCCTCGCACGGGCCCGCGACCGGGAACAGAGTGCAACCGCCCGCACCCAGTTTGAGAACATCGAGGAGAACATCAGGTATGCGGAGGAGCACGGGCTGCCGATATGCCAGGACACCGGCGTCCCGGTCGTCTATCTCACCATTCCCCCGACCGTGCCCTTCAGCCGCGACCTCTTCGACGCGGTCGCCGATGGAGTGAGGCGGGCGACACGCGAGGTCCCACTCCGCCCCAATGTCGTCGACCCCCTCACCCGGGAGAACAGCGGCGACAACACAGGCGACGGCATGCCCGCGGTTCATGTGATGCCCGGCGACGACCTGACCGTCACCGTCCTCCCGAAGGGGGCCGGCGCGGAGAACTGTTCCCGGATCAGGATGCTCCTCCCCTCCGAGGCCGGGGAGATCGCGCGGTTCGTTGCCGAGACCGCGCTCCTTGCCGGCGGCCGCCCCTGCCCGCCCGTCGTCCTCGGTGTCGGTATCGGGTCGACCTTCGACGGTGCGGCAGCCCTTGCAAAAGAGGCGCTCCTCCTGCCCATCGACGAGATGACCTCGTTTGAGCAGGAGATCTGCGACGCCGTCAACGCCCTCGGCATCGGTCCGATGGGCCTTGGCGGGGACACGACGGCCCTCGCGGTGAAGGTGAAGACAGGGGCCTGCCACACCGCGTCCCTGCCCGTGGCGGTCAATGTGCAGTGCTGGGCATGCCGGCGAGCGACCCGCCGCGTGGAGGTGGAGGAATGATCCACCTCGCCACGCCTCTCGGCGACGAGGTGCTCGAACTCCGTGCGGGGGACGCCGTCACCCTCTCCGGGACCGTGTACACGGCGCGGGACGAGGCGCACCAGAGAATGATGGAGGAGGGCATCCCCTTCGACCCGCAGGGCGCCGCGGTCTATCACTGCGGCCCGGTGATCGGGGAGGGCCGGGTCATCGCCGCAGGCCCGACCACCTCGGCACGGATGAACCGCCTCTCAGGCTTCATTCTCGACGCGGGCGTGCGCGCCCTCATCGGCAAAGGGGGCATGGGCCCGGAGGTGCGGGAACAGTTGCGTGGCCGCGGCGTGTACCTCGCCTTCACCGGCGGGTGCGCCGCCCTCGCCGCCGCCAGGATGACCCTGAAGGGCGTCTATTTCGAGGACCTCGGCATGGCCGAGGCCGTATGGGAGATCGAACTCGACCACCTCCCCCTGATCGTCGGGATCGACGCCCACGGCGGCGACCTCTTTGGCGACGTTGACCGGAAGGCAAAAATACAATTTGAACGGCGGTTCAATACATAAATCGGACCGGATATATGAAGCTCATCATCGACGAGACCAGGTGCAAGGGCTGCAACCTCTGCACCCTGGTCTGCCCATACAGGATATTTCAGGAGGGCACGGCGCCGAACAGGCGGGGCATCGTGGTCCCGACCCTCGACCGTCCTGAGCGCTGTACCAACTGTCGCCTCCAGAAGCTCTACGGGCGGGTGCTCTGCGGCGTCTGCCAGATGATCTGCCCGGACCAGGCGATCCGGTGGGTCGAAGAAAAACCCTTTGAGCCCGAAAAGGTGGTGATTGAAGATTGACGCGGCTTGAATTCATGCAGGGGAACACGGCCTGTGCCGAGGGGGCCCTTGCCGCCGGCTGCCGGTTCTACGGGGGCTACCCGATCACGCCCTCGACCGAGATCGCCGAGCACATGGCGCGGAAGATGCCGAAGATCGGCGGGGTCTTTGCCCAGATGGAGGACGAACTCGCCAGCATCGCCTCGGTGATCGGCGCCTCCTGGACCGGGGCGAGGGCGATGACAGCCACCTCGGGGCCGGGTTTCTCCCTGATGATGGAGAACATCGGCTATGCGGTCATGACAGAGACGCCGTGCGTCGTCGTCGACGTCCAGAGGGGCGGGCCGAGCACAGGCCAGCCGACCCGCGCCTCGCAGGGCGATATGATGCAGTGTCGCTTCGGCTCGCACGGCGACATGAGCATCATCGCGGTCAGCCCTGCCTCTGTGCAGGAGATGTACGAGCTCACGGCAAAGGCCTTCAACCTCGCCGACCGGTACCGCGTCCCGGCCTTCGTGATGGCCGACGAGATCATCGGCCATATGCGTGAGAGGATCGAGGTCCCGGACTGTGTCGAGATCGTGCCGCGGCGCCCCCTGGAGAAGGGCGCCCTTCCCTTTGCGCCTGGCGAGGACGACGTGCCGGGTTTCCCGGCATTCGGCCACGGCTATGGCGTCCACGTCACCGGCCTCACCCACGACGACCGCGGCTACCCCTCCTCGACCGACCCCCATGTGCACGAGCGCCTGGTGCGCCGTCTTGTCGGGAAGGTAGAGGGTGCGAGCCGCGAGATCGCCGACTACGAGGTGACAAACCCCGACGCCGAGGTCGTCTTTGTCTCGTACGGCGCCCCGGCCCGGTCTGTGGCGCAGGCCGTCAGGGACCTGGACGACGAGAGGGTCGGCCACCTCAGGCTGAAGGTGGTCTGGCCCTTCCCCGACTTCGCGCTTGCGGCATTCAAAAATGCCCGCGTCTTTCTGGTGCCCGAACTGAACCTCGGCCAGATAGAGAGGGAGATCGCCCGCCACACCGCGGTCCCGGTCGTCCCGGTATCCGAGATCGGCGGCGAACTGCACACGCCAAAACGCCTCATCGCCACGGCGGAGGGATATCTGTGAACTATCAGGACTGGCTGCGGGCCGACCGCCTGCCCCATATCTACTGCGCAGGCTGCGGTAACGGCACGGTGATCAACTGCACCCTCAATGCCGTGAACCAGATGGGCTGGGCCCCCGAGGACACGGTCTTCGTCTCCGGCATCGGGTGCTCCTCCCGTGCTCCCGGCTACATCATCACCGACTCCCTCCACACCACCCATGGGCGGGCGATCCCCTTTGCGACAGGCGTGAAACTCAGCCGCCCCGACCTCCATGTGGTGGTCTTCACCGGCGACGGCGATCTCGCCTCCATCGGCGGCAACCATTTCATCCACGGGTGCCGGCGGAACATCGACCTGACGGTCGTCTGCATGAACAACTACATCTACGGCATGACAGGCGGGCAGGGGAGCCCGTGCACGCCCCTCGGGGCCGTCACGACGACGACGCCGTACGGCTGCCACGAACCCCCCTTCGACCTCGCCTCCCTTGCGGTGGCGGCAGGCGCGAACTATGTCTCCCGCTGGACCTCGTACCACGTGCAGGAACTGACGCGCGCGGTGAAGGCCGGCCTGGAGACGCCGGGCTTCTCCCTCATCGAGGCGGTCGTCCAGTGCCCGACCGGGTACGGGCGGCGGAACAAACTCCGCGAGGCGCAGGACATGATTGCCTGGATGCGCGACCATGCGGTGCTCCTGAAGAGATGGAAGAGGATGGAGGAGGAGGGCACCCCCCACGACCCGACGACCTTCCCTGTCGGCGAGTTCGTGCGGCGGAACCTTCCTGTCACGGGGGTGCCGAAATGAGGCACGAAGTCCGTTTCTCCGGTTTCGGCGGCCAGGGGATCATCCTTGCGGCCGTGATTCTCGGCCGGGCCGCGGCCATCCACGACGGCAAGTATGCCGTCCAGACACAGGTCTACGGACCCGAGGCCCGCGGCGGGGCCTCGATGAGCGCCGTGGTCATCGACGACGACCCCATCCTGTACCCAGAGGTGACAGAGCCCGACATCTACGTGATCATGTCGCAGGAGGGCTTCCTGAAGTACGGGAAGGGTGCCCCGGCAGGTGCCCTGATGCTCGTCGACGCGGAACTCGTGCAGGACAGGCCAGGGTGCCGGTACCACGAGATCCCCTCGACCTACGAGGCAAAAAGCACTCTTAAAAAGGTGATCGTCGCAAATATTGTGATGCTCGGGGCACTGGTGGCGACCACCGGCGTCGTCTCCGAGGCGGCGATCGAAAAGGCCGTCCTCGATTCAGTCCCGAAGGGCACCGAGGACCTCAATATCCGGGCTTTGAAGCTCGGGTTCGACCTCGGCAGAAGGAGCATGAAAGATGAAACTGCTTGAGTTTGAAGCAAAAGAACTCTTCAGAGAGGAAGGCATCAGGGTGCCGAAGGGCCTCCTTGTCAGCAAGCACGAGGAGATCCTCCTCCACATGGATGAAATCGGTGACAAAGTCGTCGTCAAGGCGCAGGTGGACGTCGGCGGCCGCGGCAAGGTAGGCGGGGTCCTGATGGCCGATGCCGCCAATGTCGTCGAAACGGCGCGGCACCTCTTCCACACCCCGATAAAGGGCGTCCCTGTCTCCCGCGTCCTCATCGAGGAGCGCCTCCCGATCGAGCACGAGTATTATGTCTCCATCGCCATCGACCGCTCGAACAAGCAGCCCGTCATCCTCTTTGCCGACGCCGGCGGCGTCGAGATCGAGCAGACCGCGAAAGAGAGCCCTGACGCGATCCGGAAGGTCACCTTCTCCCCCCTCCTCCCCGACGTCCCGGGTTTCCTTCTCAGGGAACTCACCGGGAACGCCCCTGCGGGCGTGCGGGAGATGATCAACAAACTCTATCATGTCTTCTGCAAGAAGGACGCCCTTCTCGCCGAGATCAACCCGCTGGTCACCACGCCGCAGGGCGTCTACGCGGCCGACGCAAAACTGATCGTCGACGACAACGCCCTTGCCCGCCAGGGCATCGCGGTCAACCGCGACCTCACAGAGCGTGAGAAGGAGGCCGAGAAGCACGGCTTCTCCTATGTCGAACTCGACGGCGCGATCGGGGTCATCGGGAACGGTGCCGGCCTTACCATGTCGACGCTCGACCTCATCGAGCACTTCGGCGGAAAGGCCGCGAACTTCCTGGACGTCGGCGGCGGCGCCGACCAGGAGAGGGTGAAGTATGCGGTCAGACTCGTCGCGGGCATGCCTGCGGTGAAGGTGATCATCGTCAACCTCCTCGGCGGCATCACCCGGTGCGACGAGGTCGCCCGCGGCATCATCGAGGCCGGCGTCGAGCAGGAAGTCATCGTCAGGCTCGCCGGCACGAACGAGGACGAGGGGAGAAAACTCCTCGCGGAGAAGGGATATCGGATGCTCGGGAGCATGGACGAGGCTGTCAGGGCCGCGGTGGAGGTGACGGCATGATCTACGGAGACAAAAACACCGCCGTCATCGTGCAGGGCGCCACAGGCAAGCAGGGCTCCTTCCACATCAAACTCATGAACGAATACGCGCGGGAGGTCGGCGGAAAGGGCGTCGTCGCCGGCGTCACGCCCGGAAAGGGCGGCCAGGAGGTCTGCGGCGTCCCGGTCTACAATACCGTGAAGGAGGCCCTTGCCGAGCACGACGCAACGGCGAGCGTCCTCTTCGTCCCGGCCTCGGCGGCCGGCGACTCGATCATGGAGGCCGCCCATGCGGGCCTCGACCTGGTCGTCGCGATCACCGAGCACATCCCTGTCCACGACGCCATGAAGGCGGTCGCCTATGCAGACCTCTCGGGCTGCAGCGTCATCGGCCCGAACTGCCCCGGCCTCCTCTCGCCCGGCGAACTGAAACTCGGGATCATGCCCTCCCACCTGTACACGCGGGGGCACGTCGGCGTCATCTCCCGGAGCGGCACCCTCACCTACGAGGTCGTCGACGAACTGACGAAGGCGGGCATCGGGCAGTCGACTGTCGTCGGCATCGGCGGCGACCCTGTCATCGGCCAGACCTTTGCCGATGTCCTGGCCCGCTTCGAGGATGACCCGCAGACGAAGGCCGTCGTCCTCATCGGCGAGGTCGGCGGCAATCTGGAGGAGGAAGGGGTCAGGTCGACCGACCTGCCCATCGTCTCCTATATCGCCGGCGTCACGGCTCCGCCGAACAAGCGGATGGGCCATGCCGGTGCGATCATCGAGGGCGGCGAAGGAGACGCACGCTCCAAGATCGAGAGGCTGAAAAAGATGGGTGTGGCGGTTGCCTCGCGGCCGTCAGAGATACCTGGCATGATCCGTGGCTTACTATGAATGACGAACTGCTGATGCGGGTGGCCGCCGAGATCGCGGAGGATATCGGGGCGAAGGCGATCGTCTCCTTCACCCGCCCCTGCACCTGTCTCTCCAGGGTGCCCCTGATCTGGGTGCAGGACCTCCAGCTCGACATCCTGAAAGACCTCTCGATGAACGAGATCGTCTCGGTCTGCGAGCAGCACATGCTCGACGCGGCCGTGCAGATATATCTCACCCGCCGTTTCGAGGACGGCAACGTCGTCGCGGTCTTCCCGTACGCGATCCTGGTCTACGACCTTGAACGCGCCAAAAACTTTGTCGACCTCAAGAACTACGAAGACATCGTCCCTAGGGAGGTGATGTACGCCGTCCTCAACCTGGCGATGGAGATCGCGATCGAGGGGCGGGAAGGCCGGAGGATCGGCACGGCGTTCGTCATCGGCGACGACGAGGAGATCGGCCGCCACTCCCACCAGGCCATCCTGAACCCGTACAAGGGGCATGACGCCGCCTTCAGGGACATCAAGAACCGCGAGAACTGGGAGAGCGTCAAGGAGTTTGCCCAGCTCGACGGCGTCTTTGTCGTGAACAGGAACGGCCTGATCTGTGCGGCGGGCCGATACATTGACGCGAATGCGAAGGACGTCAACCTCCCCGGCGGCCTTGGGGGGCGGCACCGGGCGACGGCGGCGATCACCCGCCTGATCCCCGCGGTCGGCATCACGGTCTCGGAGAGCGGTGGCCTGGTCAGGGTCTTCAGGGACGGGGCGTGCACGATCACGATCCGGTCCGAGATCAGGATCACCGGGTGAATTTCTTTTTTTCATCGCTCACCAGAGCCGAAAAAAGGGGGAGGTATTCTCCGGGTTCGGCGAAGAATGCCGAGGTATCTTCAGACCGTCGCAAACCAGACGTCACGCAGCCCGACATTGTACTGGGCGATGACGAGGGCGTCGCCGACGCCGATGACGCCGTTCTGATCGACATCGGTCTTCCTGAAGAGGTCTGTCCCGTTCAGCGGCACACTTCTCAGCCCGACGACCTTCTTGAGCACCCGCAGGGTGTCGGCCTGGTCCACGGTGTCGTCGCCGTTGGCGTCGCCGAAGCGGATCGGCGTGACCTTGATGCAGGCGGTTTTCGTGCAGACCTCCGCGCCGCCCTCGATCGCGAGCGTGACGGTGTAGTTGTCGGGCTCCGTATAGGTGTGCTGCGGGTTCTGGTCGGTGGAGGTCGACCCGTCACCGAACGTCCAGAGCCATGACGTCGGCACGCCTGTCGCCGTGCGGTTCGTGCCGGGATCGGCCGTATGTGAAGTGGGAATCTTCAGGACGTTTTCAGGGCCCTTCCATCATATGCGTCATCCGGGTTCCGAGGCGGAGGGCATCCCTCTGTCCTCCGGAAATCTTTATGTCTCCCCATCCCATTCACTCATTGAGCACCGATAGGTGCTCGATCCCATCGAAGGAGATCCTATGAAAGAGATAGTTGCAAAATCATGCCAGAGCTGTGGAATGCCGATGCGAACAGAGGCCGACTTCGGTACCGAAGCGGACGGCGAAAAGTCGAAGGACTACTGCACCTACTGCTACCAGAACGGTGCCTTCACCGAACCCGGCATCACCATCGATATGATGGCGGAGAAAGGCGGGGCGATCTTCTCGCGGATGTTCGACATTCCTCGTGAGAATGCGAAAGCGTTCTGCAAAGAACAACTCTCATGCTTGAAGAGGTGGGCCGGACGGGAGATTGCCTTCTGTGAGAGTTGCGGGATGCCCCTTGCACGGGACGAAGACGCTGGAACAGAGGCGGACGGGTCGCAGAGCGCGAGGTACTGCATCTACTGTTATCGGGGCGGTGCGTTCGTCGAACCCGAACTGACAGAAGAGACAGCGGTCGAGAAATATGCGCCGATGATGGCCGAGCACCTTGGCATGCCTGTCGAAAAAGCGAGGGAGATGGTGCGGCAGTACCTCTCGACACTTCCCCGGTGGCGGGAGTAAGTCCTCCTGAGGATGAACGGGTCACGGCCATGCCGGCACGACCCGGTGCCTCCCCCCGATCAATACCTTTCTCTCTCCTCTCGTCTATCCCTCCGATGGTGATCCTGGCGTGAACAGTTCTGAATTTTCCCTCATCGGGGAGCGGTTTTCGGATGCTTTTCGGCTCTCGGCAGAGCCCCTCGTCGTCTGCGGGGCGGAGGGGGTTCCGGTTGATGCTGTCCCTCTCCCTTCGGTCCACCGCTGCATCGCCGTCGCCGCGATACGCATGGCCTTCGGGAAGATAGATGCCCCTGCACTGTACCTGAGCGAGGACGTGAAGACGGGGTGCTGTCCGGGTGGTCTCGCTCACATGGGATTCTCGGGGCGCTCCGACGACATCAGCTGGTTCGTCTCCACCGGGCATCCGGACGTGCGGGGCGGGGCGGCCGAGTACCTCAAGGCCGACCCCGAACTCGTCGACGCCTGTTTTGCACGTGCCGGCCCGGTCTCCCCACCGGGGCGCTATCTCGTGATCAGGCCCTGCCGGACAGTGCCGGACGATGCCGCGGTCAGCTCGCTCTGCCTCTTCGGCACTGCCGAGGAGGTCAGGAATATCGCCGCTCTCGTCCACTTCGACCGCGCCGACCCATTTTCACCGGTCATTGCTCCCTGGGGGCCGGCGTGTGCGACCTTCGTCTCCTACCCTGCCGGCATGGCGGCCGGAGCCCCTCACGACTCCGCCTTCATCGGGCCCACCGACCCGACGGTGAACCATGCCCTGCCGCCCGACATCATGGGCGTCGGTATCCCGGCAGCGGTGGCCCGGCGCATGGCCGGGAACCTCGACGCCTCCTTTGCGGTCAGGCGGCCACGGGTGGCGTTCCCCGACCATGGGCGTGAGGGGTGAGCAGCGGCCGCAACGTGTAAATCTCGCCATCGTCAAATGCTCGTTTACGTGACGATAGAGCAAACCATCGTATCTATCTTTCAGATGGACGAGGATGCCTGGGCCAGGCACGCAAACCCGTGGAGTGTATGGACCAGAAACACCGTTCTCCCCCTCCTCATCCTCGCCTTCTGGAGCAGGGCGTGGCTGGGTTGGTGGTCGCTTATCCCCATCGCCGGTACGATGATCTGGGCATGGATCAATCCACGCCTTTTTGCCCGACCGAAATCGACGGACAACTGGGTATCGAAGGCGGTGTTCGGCGAACGTGTCTGGTTGAACAGGAAGGCGATACCGGTGCCGGAGCGTCACCGGAAAGCCCCGAACATACTCTCGGCGTGTTCGGGCGTCGGGATGGTCTTCGTGGTATGGGGCGTGTATGCACTCAATGTCTGGCCCACTATTTTCGGCACTGCCGTCGTCTACCTGAGCAAACTCTGGTTCCTGGACCGGATGGTCTGGCTGTACGAGGACATGAAGGACACAACGCCTGAGTATCAGAACTGGCTCCACGGCCCTGATGTCGACCTGGGTACGTAGGTCCGTTGTGGCCCTCCGCCCCTCATTCTCGTTCCAATCCCTCTCCCGACAGGGCGCCCTTCTCTTCACCCTCTCGATCCCCCGGCGCGACAGTTGTCCCGGTACGGAAAGGCGCAGACATTACTCCGAGGAATATGTCGCCCCTCCTTCTTTTCCTGGCAGAAATACCCATTTTTCTGTAACAGGGCGATCGGGCCGCTTTGGGGGCAACAACCATACGCAGGCGGAATTATAGAAACCGTTAAATGAGACTCGATCCTTGTAATTATTCATAGAGATGAGGGATCGGATGATCAGAAACATCAAGGTTGAGCGGCTGGAGCAGACCCCCATAGAGAACCAGCGGATCGAACTGATTGAACGCAAGTGCATCGGCCACCCGGATAGCATCGCCGACGGCGTTGCGGAAGCTGTTTCACGGGCGCTCTGTAAGGCGTACCTCGAAGAGTGCGGTGTCTATCTCCACCACAACACTGACCAGGGCGAGATCGTGGCCGGCGAGTCCATCCCCCACTTCGGCGGCGGGAAGATCGTCAAGCCGATCTACGTCCTCCTCACCGGCAGGGCGACGAAGACCTTCGACGGGATCAACATTCCGGCTGACTCGATCGCTGTCGAGGCGGCACGCTCGTACATCAAGAGCATCATCCCCATCATGAACCTCGAGCGCGACGTCATCGTTGACTGCCGGATGGGGACCGGTTCGACCGACCTGCGTGACGTCTTCAAGGTCTGCGGCGGCTCGGCGATCATGCGTGCCAACGACACCTCCTTCGGCGTCGGCCACGCTCCCTTCAGCGAGACCGAGAGCCTGGTCAAGGGCGTCTCCGACTACCTCGACACCGTCTATCGGCCGAAAAACCCGGCGATCGGCACCGACGTCAAGGTCATGGGCCTGCGTGACGGCGATGCGATCACCCTCACCCTCGCCGTGGCGATGGTCGACCGCTACCTAGCGGACATCGGCGAATATGTCGAGACCGTCGAGAAGCTCAAGGAGACGATCACCGAGATCGCCCCGCGTTTCACGACCCGGAAGGTCCATGTGGACGTGAACACCGCCGACGACCTCACGGCAGGCAGCGTCTTCCTGACCGTCAACGGCACGTCGGCAGAGATGGGCGATGACGGTTCGGTCGGCCGCGGCAACCGCTGCAACGGGCTGATCACGCCGAACAGGCCGATGAGCATGGAAGCAACGAGCGGCAAGAACCCGATCAACCACATCGGCAAGATCTACAACCTCCTTGCGACCCAGCTCGGCAACACCTGCGTCGCTGAAGTGGACGGCATCGAGGAGATCTATGTCCGCCTCCTCTCCCAGATCGGTCACCCGGTCGACCAGCCGCTCGTGGCGAGCGCGAAGGTCATCCCGAAGCCGGGCTATGACATGAAGACGATCCAGCCCGCCGTCGAGGCGATCATCGACACCGGCCTGGAGAACATCTGCGACATCACCGAGAAGGTCGTCAGGGGCGAACTGAACACCTTCTAAACCGATCATTTTTTGCGTACACATTTCCCATCCCTTCAGGGAGAGAATAGATGACTGATCCTACCCGTATACGTCTTGCAATCCCGAATAAAGGACGGATTGCACAACCGATCAGGGACCTCGTTGAGAAGAGCGGGATCCACCTCATCGACGGCGGCGAGCGCAAGCTCATCGCAAAGACGGTGGACCCCGGAATCGAGGTGCTCTTTGCCCGCCCGATCGATATCCCCGAGTATGTGGCGAACGGCGCTGCTGATATCGGCATCACCGGTCGCGATATGGTGATGGAGCGCAGCTCTGTCGTCGACGAACTCCTCGACCTGAAGATGGGCGGGGCGACCCTGGTGGTGGCCGTGCCCGAGGACGCGAAGGTGAAGGAGTATTCAGACCTCGCCGGGGCGAAGATCGCAACCGAGTTCCCGACCATCACGAAGACCTTCTTCGAGAGGCAGGGCATCTCGATATCTGTCGTCCCGGTCGGTGGTGCCTGCGAGGCGACGCCCTATCTCGGGATCGCCGACGCCATCGTCGACCTGACGAGCACCGGCACCACCCTCCAGACGAACAGGCTGCGCATCCTCGGCGAGGTGCTGAGGTCGAGCACCCTGGTGATTGCAAACCCTGTCTCCCGCACTGAGAAGCAGGAGAAGATCCAGGAGGTGCTCCTTGCACTGGAGAGTGTGGTGCGGGCGAAGGGGCAGTGCTATATCATGATGAACGCCCACAGGGACGCCCTGCCCGAGATCGAGAGCGTCCTTCCCGGCCTCGGCGGCCCGACCGTGATGGACGTGGCGTCGAGGGAGGGCCTGGTGGCCGTCCATGCCGTCGTGAAGGAGGAGTGCGTCTATCAGCTGATCACCCAGCTCAAGAGGGCAGGCGCCCGCGACATCCTGGTGATGTCGATTGAAAGGATGATCCCCTGAGTGCCTATGATGGTCTTTCCCGCAGTCGATATCCTCAACGGCCAGTGCGTCCAGCTGGTGCAGGGCAAAAGAGAGAGTGCGGTCGCCTACGGCACGCCTCTCGAGAACGCCCGGCGCTGGCTTGACGCCGGGGCCGACGCTCTCCATGTGATCAACCTGGACGGGGCCTTCGGCAGCGCACAGGCGAATGTCCGCGAGATCCGGGAACTGATCCAGGAGACAGGTGTCTTCGTCGAACTCGGCGGTGGTATCAGGAGCCGCGAGGACGCACGGGCCTGGCTGGAGATCGGTGTCGGCCGCGTGATCCTGGGGACCGTTGCGGTCAGGGAACCAGAGATCGTCCGCGACCTCTCCCTGGAGTTCGGGCCCGAGCAGGTGATGGCCGGCGTGGACGCCCGCGGCGGCCGTGTCGTCATCGAGGGCTGGGAGGAGGAGGCGGGCGACTACCTTTCCTGGGCCGAAAAATTTGAGATGCTCGGCGCGGGGTCTCTGCTCTTCACGAACGTGAGCGTGGAGGGGCTCTGTAAGGGTATCGACCCTGAACCGGTCAGGCACCTTCTGGAGCGCACCGATCTCCCGGTCGTGGTGGCGGGCGGGGTGACCACGCCGGCCGATGTCAGGGCCCTCAGGGATCTCGGCGTCTCGGGGGCGGTGCTCGGTTCGGCCCTGTACAGCGGGAAGATCACGATCATAGAGGCTCTGGAGGCGGCACAATGAGAACGGGAGAAGTCAGACGGGAGACGAAGGAGACGAAGATAGACCTGAGCATCGAGCTGGACGGGGAGAGTGGCGCCGATATCGCGACCGGCCTCCCCTTCATGGACCACATGCTCAATTCTTTCGCACGGCACGGGGGCTTCGGCCTCTCTGTCCGTGCGAAAGGAGACCTGGAGGTGGACGCCCACCACCTGGTGGAGGACCTCGGCATCGTCCTCGGCGCGGCCCTCAAGGAGGCGGTGGGGGAAGGCGCCGGGATCACCCGTTTTGCCGACGCCGCCATCCCGATGGACGAGGCCCTTGCCAGTGTCGCGATCGACGTCGGCGGTAGGGGCTATCTGGTCTTCACCGGCGACTTCAACAGCCCCGCGGTCGGCGGGATCGACACGACCCTCTTCGAGCACTTCTTCTATAGCCTCTGCACCCGCGCCGGGGTCACGGCCCATATCAACTTCTATGGCCGGAACGATCACCACATGGCCGAGGCGATCTTCAAAGCATTCGGCATCGCCCTCGCAAAGGCCGTGGCAGTCGACCTGCGACGGAGCGGCGACGTGCCGAGCACCAAGGGCACGCTGTAAGTCTCCGACACCACTTTCTTTTTTGCCGCATGCAGATGGCGTTTCCTGCCGTTTTGCCATCTGCCCCGTGGTTTCCACCAGAACCTGCAGCGAAGACGATTTGCGAGGCTCTGTGTGCGTCAGTGGCGCCGGTCTGACTGCTATGGGCCCTGACTGTCGGTGGTGTGTCGGAGATCCCTTTTTCGACTCTGGAGAATCGGGCATGAGTCGAGAGAATGTCTCAGGCATACTGCATGACGAGTGTTTCATGGCAAACCCCGTGCTCGGGTCAATGTAACTCCCTGATCCCATGAGGGAACGTGCGGATCCGCTGCCTTCCCCATACAGTCCACCGGGGGTTTCACCCCCGGACCCCCTACTTAGGATAGAACCCGGGAAGACAGAACAGGATATTCAGAGGAGGGAAATAACCAACTTGTCCCTATCCTAATGACAGGGGGTGGGGAGTGCGAGCAAAGCGAGCTTGAGAAAGCGGAAAATGCAGAGCATTTTCCTGTTCTGACAGATCTTTGATTTGCCGGTAACCGTAGGTTTTCGAACGGCAGCCCCCCGGCACAGGAATTTTCCAGATCTTTTTTTCTTTGATCAAGAGTCTTCAGTCTCTGTCCTGGATCCCGTCGCGCCAGATCGTCGTCCGGTTCATCCGCACTCGCAGTGTGTGTCGGAGCGCACGCTCTCCCGACAGCATTCGAGGAAGACCGAAGACCGATACAAAAGACCCCGCATCCGGGGTTTCGAGGAATAGAGACTACGAGAAAAGAGGGAGAACTCAGGCGGACTTTGCCGCGAGTTCAACATCCTCTTCCTTGATCGTCTTGCGGCCAGCGTGCTGGGCAAGGCGGTTTGCTTCCTTGGTCAGGTTGGCGATGTAGGCCTCAGCCTTTGCGACAAGGGCCGCAGCTGCATCGCTTCCAACTCTCTCAGCACCGTTCTTCTTGGCGATTCTGACAACCGCTGCAATAGGTAAGTCTGCCATGTCTAATTACCTCTAAATTATCAGTTTCTCGAAGACTATTTAAACATTTCGTAACGATGCCGCAGGAAAGGCTTTCGATGGGTGTTTGGGGGGGGATTTATTGGGGAGGTGGATTTTGCATCGCAGATCGTGCTCCAAAATAAATAATCAATTTAATCGATTATTATTGAAAAAAAAGGTCAAATATCTCTTTTATTCCCATCGCCCATCGACGCGGCGAGGAGAACAGCACTCGTGTAGTCGGGAGAGGCGCGCGAGGTATCCACGAAAATTCTGTCGATATTGACCACCGGCGCCCCATGCCCGGACCCCTTCCCGAGGAACGTCAGCGTGCGGAAGATCAGGTTCCCCGATATCCCGTCTGGGGCGATGATCACCCCGCACCGCCTGACCGCCTCCTCGATCAGGATCTCGCAGTGCTCCGCGTTGCCGAGGCGGGCCACGAGTTCGGCATCGGCAAGGGACCTGTCGACCGCGGGGTGGCGGCCGACATCGCCGAACCTCCCGCCCGAGAGGACCGCAACGCGCTCGGAGAGGCCGAATGATCTGGCAATCTCCCGTGCCTTCGTCACGAAGGCGAGTTTTTCTGCGACCGTCCAGCCCTCGTCCACGCCCACCGGGGCGAGGAGGAACTGCACCCCGTCAGCCGTCTCCAGGAGTGCCACCCTCTCCAGGTGGTCGGTATGGCAGGCCCTTTTCAGGCACCTGAGGGTTTCGTTGGCCGGGAGAGTTCCCCGCACCGCACCGTCGACCCTCCCTGCCATCAGGTCGGCGACGAGCGCCTCTTCAGGACAGTCGCTCTCCCGGCATTCGGCCTCATGTCCGGCCATCACGCCCGGCCGGCAGTAACAGACGAGCCGCACCCGGTCTCCCACGCGCGCCGTTGTCCGCGCCACCTTTTCCGGGTTCCCCTCGACACCGATACCGATGATCATACCAGTTTTGCCGTGTCGATGATCCGCATGATCCCATCCTGCTTCAGGTCGAAGACAGAGGTGGTGGCCCCCTCGTACGACACCGACAGGGAACTGGAGTCATTCACCCACCCGATCGGCCGGGCCGTCATCCCCGTCTCTTCGAAGAGACGGCAGACCTCCTCCGTGTTCTCGTCAGGGCAGGTGAGGATGAAACCCATTCCGGGATACATCCTGACCCACTGCTCGAAGCTGAGATCATGGGCCTTCAGGTCTGGCCGCGGGATCGCCTCAAGTTCGAGCTCCGCACCCTTCCGCGAGACTTCGAGGAGCATGCCCAGCGTGCCGATGAGGCCGGGGTTCGAAATATCCTTTCCTGCGGTCACGAGATGCCTCTGGGCGAGTTCCTGCATCACATGGATCTGCCTGCGCACCGTCTCGTCCGACTTCATCGTCACCGAGTCCCAGTTCGCCATGCAGGAGGGGTGGACCCGGCCGTCCAGGTCGATCGCAGCGACGACACGGTCGCCGGTCCGGGCATTGCTCGAATAGATCACGTCGTCGATCTGCATCGACCCGAGAATGGCGACATCGATGACAGAATAGGGCGTGTCAGGGTGGAGGTGCCCGCCCACGATCGGCACGCCGAACTGGCGGGACGCCGCCTGCATACCCTTCGTCACCTCGTTCCTGAGTTCGCCGTTCTTGAAAGAGAGGACGTCGACCATGGCGAGGGGTGTGCCGCCCATGGCGGCGATGTCATGGACGTTCACGAGCACCGCGCAGTACCCGGCCCAGAAGGGGTCGGCCTCCATGAGTTTGCTCCAGATGCCGTCTGCCGCAAGGAGGAGGGCCAGGTCGTCCTGACGGATCACCGCTGCGTCTTCCCCGAAGGATGCGACAACATTAGGCTGTTCGTTGATCCTGAGGCATTCGATAAGCTCGCCGATGCCGCGCTTTCTCGTCACCCCCTCATATTCCCGGATCGATCTGGCGACCGCATCAGGGGAACAGTTGTCTACCACGATAACATCAACATCCTTTCAGCTGCTAGTAGGTACTCTGTTTCATCAAAGATAATGTATTTGATTGTTTTCAGAAAGCACCGGCTAGCGGGGTGTCGCCGTCCCACCAGTGCATATTTGAGATCATCCCCCCTATGATCCTGCATATGGACTGGACCGAGAAATACCGACCGCGGACCCTGCAGGACCTTGTCGGAAACGCCCCTGCCGTGCGGCAGATCTACGAATGGGCGAGGTCGTGGACGAGGGGGAGCCCCCCCCTCATCCTCTACGGGAAGCCCGGTGTGGGAAAGACGTCCAGCGCCCACGCCCTCGCCCACGACATGGGCTGGGAGATTGTCGAACTCAATGCCAGCGACCAACGGACGAAGGCCGCACTCGACCGTATCGCCGGCACGTCGAGCGCGACCGCAAGCCTCCTTGGCGCAGAAAGGAAACTTATCCTCCTCGACGAGGCCGACAACCTCCATGGCACGGCCGACCGCGGCGGGGCGCGGGCGATCATCGATATCATCAAAAACTCCCGCCAGCCGATCGTCCTCATCGCCAACGACCTCTACGGCATCGCTAGGGAGGTCAAGGCCCTCGGCGAACCCGTCCAGTTCAGGGCCGTCCAGGCCAGGTCCATCGTCCCGCGGCTGCGGGAGATCTGCCAGTCAGAGGGCCTTTCCTGCAGCGAGGACGCCCTGCTGGAGATCGCCGGGAGCGCAGGCGGGGACCTGCGTGCGGCCGTCAACATGCTCTGCGCCGCGGGCGCGGGCAGGGAGAGGATCGAGGCAGGCGACGTCTCCACCTCGCAGAAGGACGAGCGTTCGACGATCTTCGACCTGGTCGCCGCCATCTTTTCGGGAAAACCAGACTATGACCTCATGGCGAAGGCCAGGCAGGTGGAGGACACCCCCGACACCGTGGTCCAGTGGATCGAGGGGAACCTGCCGGCGATGAAGGACGGGAAGGCCGTGGCACGGGCATATGCCCCCCTCTCGCGTGCCGACGAGTGGCTCGGCCTCACCAACCGCCGCCAGTACTACATGCTCTGGAGATATGCCAGTGCCATGATGACCCTCGGCGTCAAGGTGGCGGCGGACGGCGCCGGCGTCCATGACAGGATCATGCCTCCGGCCCGCTGGCGGAAGATGGGGGGCGCGAAGAAGGGGAAGGCGGTGCGCGAGTCGGTGATGCAGAAACTCTCCCGCTCCCTTGCCCTCCCCCAGCACACCATCAGGGAGGAGTACCTCACCCTGATCACCCTCCTCGTGGAGGAGAACCCCGAACCGGTCGTGCGGGAACTCGCCCTTGACGCCGACGAACTGAACTTCTTCATCCACGATAAAGAACGGGCGAAGACGGTCATCAAGGATCTAAAGGCGGCCGAAAAACCAAAAAAGAAGAAAGAAGCGAAAAAAGAGGAGACCCCCGCGGCACCCGTCAAGGAGGACCCGCCCGCGGAGGAGGAAGAGCGGAAACCTGTCGTCACCCAGGCCACTCTCTTCGACTCCTTCTGACAGGACGTCGTCACGATCGGGCAGCGGGGGGGAACACGCGCCCTCGCCGTTTCTCCGTCTATCATGACCTTGGGAAGGTTCAGGGATTTTCACCCCCCCCACTGTTATGATAGGAGAGTGGATGGCAGACCCCTGCGTGCAGGGTTTATCCTTCCCCGTCCTATCCTAAGATCGGGGGTCTGGGGGCGTAAGTCCCCCGGCGGAGAGCGTGGGGAAGGCGGCGGATCCACATCTATTCTGTGAAATCATGGGGAAGACATCGATCCGATCCTGAGGGTTTCTCCAGAGCCGAATATTTTCCACACTCAGAGGCCTCCATCGCTCACGTATATTCTCCTGGTGACTTTGTGACCCTGACCCCCCCTCAGGCCCGCACGTACCTGTGGAGGACCACGCCGCAGTCGATGGACTCCCCGCCGTCCAGGTAGATCTCGTTGCCCAGGTGGTAGACGATGAGGTCGCAGCCGATTGCCCGGGCAAGATCGATCATCGAGGGCACCATCTCCACGCCCGGCCGCACCGCATAGACGAGGTCGGCACCCCTGTACCAGGGGAGGTCGGGTGCGAAGACGTCATCCACCCGGCCCTCCACTCCCTCGACAGGCGGGACCGGTCTGATGTCCGTGGCCCTGACCCGGAGGCCCGCCCGTGCGCAGGCCGCGGCGACATCGGTGTTCCTGCCGATCCCGATCTCGATGACGTCCCGGTAATTTTTCGAGAGATAAGCCCCGATTAAGGATTCAATACGTTTATACTCACATGCCACGATGATCTAGGTACCATGGGTGTCACGATTATATGGGATCATCAGGTGCCCTCAGGCCTCCAGATGCCGACGGCCAGGCGCATCGAGATGATCCTCGGCATGCCGGTCGATAACGCCGCTGCCGAGGCCCTGATCAACGGTTACCACCCTGAAAGAAACCAGTACGACGCTGGCGCCGTCCTCGGCCGTCTCCTGTTCATGAAAAAGATGGGAGAATATGCCGGCCCCGCACTCCTTGTCGTCACCCATGACCTCTTTGTCGGCGACTGCGATTTTGTCTTCGGCCTTGCCCGCCCGCAGACCGGGTGCGCCGTCCTTTCTATTGCCAGGCTGGGCAACGGCTTCTACGGGAGGACAGATGACTTCGACGACCTCGCCGACAGGGCGGCAAAGGAAGGCGCCCACGAGATCGGCCACCTCTTCGGGCTCGACCACTGCCGCGACCCCGAGTGCGTCATGTTCAAACCGGCCACCCTCTCCGAACTCGACAGGAAGAAAATGACGCTCTGTTCTTCCTGCCGGGAGAAACTGGACCGGCCCGTAGTCTGGTAGGGCCGCTCCTGCCTCCGGGAAAGTGTTAATAAATCCCGACCGCACCATTGATGAGATCACGATGGGGTATTTCACTTCATTATTGCAGCGCAAGTTCAAGGACGTGGCCGGGACACGATATGAAGCGGTCGCTAGGGAGTACAGGGAGTTCCTCCTCACCGAGGAGGAGATGGTCGTTCCCGAGGTCTCGTCCATCCTCATGCCTCTGGATTATTTCGTGAAGGAGATCCCACCCGCCCTGTACGAGACTCTTTCGAGTTATGAAGGCGCAAAGGTCACCCTTGTCTATATCATCGACATGGAGGTGATCAGGATCGTCGAGGACAGCCTTGACGAGAAGGCGATCGCCGACTTCAGGCGGAAGAGGGAGTCTTTCGGGGAATCCCTTCTCACGCGTGCGATCGCGTCTCTCGAAGGCGCCGGCCTCACGGTGACGAGCAGGATGTTTGCCGGGAAGAAGTTCGACAATATCCTTGAACTGATGCAGGAATCCGACCTCATCGCTGTTTCGAAGAAGTACGGATCCCAGACCACCGAGATCGCACCGCTCAGTTCGGTCACTCTCAGACTCGCCCAGATGGCGAACATCCCGATCATCGTCTACTGAGGACCCTGATGAACGCAGAAATCATCGCAATAGCAGTATTCATCATTACATACGCACTGATCATCGACGAGCGCATCCACCGCGCGGTTGCGGCGATGGCCGGCGCCGCCGTCATCGTCTTTGCCCATATTGTCCCCTGGGACAAGATCCCCCACTATCTCGACCTCGGGACGATCTTCCTCCTGATGGGCATGATGATCATCGTGAACACCGCACGAAAGAGCGGTCTCTTTGAATACATCGCAATACGCACCGCAAAACTCGCGAAGGGCAGCCCGATGAGAGTCCTGATCCTCTTCTCTCTCGTGACCGCGGTCGTCTCGGCGTTCCTTGACAACGTGACGACCGTCCTCCTCCTCACCCCCATGCTCCTCTATATCGCCAAACTGATGAAACTCAACCCGGTGCCCTTCCTGGTCTCCGAGATCTTTGCCTCCAATGTCGGCGGTGCGGCGACCCTCATCGGCGACCCCCCGAACATCATGATCGCCTCCGCGGCAGGCCTCACCTTCAACGAGTTTCTCATGAACATGGGGCCGGTCGTCGTGGTCGACATGGCGATCATGCTCGTCATGCTCTACCTCATCTACGGCCGCACCCTCAGGGTGAAGCCGGAGGAGCAGGAGACGATCGCCAGTACCATCGACGCCCTTGACGAGCGTGCGGCGATCCTGGATCGGTCGCTCTTCATGAAGTCTGTCGTCACGATCCTGCTCGTGGTCTTCCTCTTCTTTATTCATGCGCAGCTCGAACTCGAACCGGCTATCATCGCTCTGACCGGCGCCGCGATCATCCTCATCTGGAGCCGTGTGCCCCCGGAGGAGATCTTCGAGAAGATCGAGTGGCCTGCCCTCTTCTTCTTCGGCGGGCTCTTCATCGTGGTCGGCGCCCTGGTGGAGACCGGGCTCATCTCGCAGCTCGCCTCCTTCGTCATCGGCCATGTCGACTCGACGGCCGAGGCGATGATCATCATCGCCTGGTTTGCGGCCTTCGCCTCGGCGATCGTGGACAACATCCCCCTGACCGCGACTCTCATCCCCCTGATCAGCGAGATGGGGCAGACGATGGACGTGTACCCCCTCTGGTGGGCCCTCTCCCTTGGCGCATGCCTGGGAGGCAACGGAACCGCCATCGCCGCCTCGGCGAACGTCGTCGTTATCGGGATCGCCGAGCGCGAGGGCGTCTCCATCACCTTCATGGACTTCCTGAAGATGGGGATGCTCGTCCTCGTCGTCACCGTGGCCGCGGGCCTCGGCGTCCTCCTGCTGATGTACGCCTGATGAGGGGTTTTTCTCCCCCTCTCTCCCTCATATTCAAGAGGTCAGTGGGAGACATTATTCTGGAAATAATCATGACGTCCATTCTGAGGGGACTCCGATGGTCCCCTGCCGGAGGTGAAGGGCGATGTATGCCGAACTGATTGCGATTGCCGTCTTCCTCTTCACGTATGCCCTGATCATCGACGAACGTATCCACCGCGCGGTTGCAGCGATGGCCGGGGCCGCGGTCATCGTCTTTGCCCATATTGTTCCGTGGGAGAAGATCCCGGAGTATCTCGATCTCGGGACGATCTTCCTCCTGATGGGCATGATGATCATCGTGAACACCACGCGCAAGAGCGGTCTCTTCGAGTACATCGCAATACGGACTGCGAAACTTGCGAAAGGCAGCCCCATCAGGGTCCTGATCCTCTTCTCCCTGGTGACCGCGGTCGTCTCGGCGTTCCTTGACAACGTGACGACCGTCCTCCTCCTCACCCCCATGCTCCTCTACATCACGACGCTGATGAAACTGAACCCTGTACCCTTCCTCCTCTCCGAGATCTTTGCCTCGAATATCGGGGGGACCGCGACCCTCATCGGCGACCCGCCGAATATCATGATCGGGTCTGCCGCAGGCCTCACCTTCAACGACTTCCTCATCAACATGGGACCGATCGCGGTCGTCGACTTCGTCGTCATCCTCCTCCTTCTCGTCCTGATCTTCGGGAGGTCGATGCGGATCGGCGAGGAGGAGAGGGTCGGGATCAGCCGGACCATCGACGCCCTTGACGAGCGTGCGGCGATCAAGGACAGATCTCTCTTCATGAAATCTGTGGTCACGATCCTACTCGTGGTCTTCCTCTTCTTCATCCACGATAAACTCGGGCTCGAACCGGCGATCGTCGCGCTGACCGGCGCTGCGTTTATCCTCTTCTGGAGTCGCGTGCCTCCCGAGGAGATCTTCGAGAAGATCGAGTGGCCCGCCCTCTTCTTCTTCGGCGGCCTCTTCATCGTGGTCGGTGCCCTGGTGGAGACCGGTCTCATCTCGCAGCTCGCCTCATTCGTCGTCGGCCACGTCGACTCGACGGAAGAGGCGATGTTTATCATCGCCTGGTTTGCGGCCTTCGCCTCGGCGATCGTGGACAACATCCCCCTGACCGCGACCCTCATCCCCCTGATTACCGACATGGGACAGACGATGGACGTGTACCCCCTCTGGTGGGCCCTCTCTCTCGGGGCATGCCTCGGCGGCAACGGAACCGCGATCGGTGCCTCGGCGAACGTCGTCGTCATCGGGATCGCCGAGCGGCAAGGCATAAATATCAGCTTTGTCGAGTTCCTAAAGGTAGGGATGGTCGTTCTTATCGTCAGCGTGGCGGTCGGCCTTGGAATCCTATGGTTGCGATATTTCTGGTGATGATATGAAAATTCTGGTATTAATCGACGGATCGAAGTGGAGTCACAAAGGGGCACTCCATGCGGTTTCCATCGCCAAAAAGAAGGACGCTGACGTCCTCCTCCTCTCGGTCCTCGACAGGCGCGAGGCGCGGACGATGGCCTTCAACTATTGCACCCAGAGTGACAAGTGCGATATCATCGGGACCTATGAACAGAATATCTGGCAGGATATGCGCCGGAACATCGAGACCGAACTGGCCGCGGTCTGGGACTTCTGTAATGGCGAAGGGTGCCGGTGCACGACAAAGATCCGGGACGGCGACAGAAGAGAGGAGATCGTCAGAGAGGTCAGGGACGGCGGGTACTCGCTTGTGGTCATGGGAGCCCATGGCAGGAGTGCGAAACCCTCTCTTGGCGGTACCCTCAGCGATATTGCAGGAGAGATCGAGACTCCGGTCCTTATTGTCCGTTGACCTGGCCGGCGTTCGTTTTACTTTTCATTTTTAAGAGGATCACGGACATCGCGTTGAGGACGGCGACCCTGACATAGGGGTCGCAGAACTCATAGATCTTCTGAAGTGGCTCGAAGGCACCGGGGTCTCCGATCTTTCCGAGGGCCTCCGCGGCTTCGTAGCGGCAATTTTCGTCATGCCTGAGGACGGCGACAAGAGGACCGACGGCCGCGGAGCCCCCGATCTCGCCGAGGATCTCGATGGCGGTCCGGCGGACGTCGGGGGCGTCGTCGGTGAGGAGGGGCAGGAGGACGTCGGTCGTGTCCTGCCCGCCGACCCTGACCAGCGCTTCGGCGGCGACAAGGCGCACCTCCCAGTTTTCATCTTTGATACGGTTGATCAGCGGCCTTTCTGCTCTCTGGTCTCCGATCTTGCCGAGGGCCTTCGCGGCCTCGAATCTGATCTCGTAGTTGCGGTCTTCAAGGGCATCGATGAGGGGGGCCACGGCTCGCGGGTCATGGAGTTCACCGAGCGCGAAGATGGCGCCGTCCCGCCCGTCCCTGTCCCGCCTGTCCTTCAGGGCGTCGAGGAGATATTCAACGGCACGGTGATCGCCGATCTCGCCGAGGGCGGTGGCGGCGCCCCACCTGACGTCGGGGTCATCGTCGTGTAGGGTCTGGATCAGGGGGCAGACGGCCTCCTGTGCCTGCATGCCGCCGAGACTGATCGCCGCCTTCCACCTGACATCCTTGTCCCTGTCCTTTAACGCGGTGATCAGGGGCCTGACTCCTCGGTCGTCACCAATACGTCCCAGAGCCTCGGCAGCACCCCAGCGCACGAATTTATTCTCGTCTTTCATGGCCTCACAGATCTGCGGGACAGCCCGGGCTCCGATATCGACCAGAGTCCCGATCGCCTCCCACCTGACCGTAATGTTCGGGTCTTTGAGGGAGAGAATCAGGTCCGCGATCTCCTGTTCGATCGATTCCTGGTTTTCCTCGTCAGAAGGGGTGTATTCCTGTTTATCTGCTGCCATGCCGGGTCCTGAGATGACCTGAATAATAGGGTGCGAGATAATAAGAATCTTCCCGCCGTCGGGTTCCCGGGGCAAAAAGTCGTTTCTCGGGCAGTTCACGCCCAAATCGAGAGTATCCAGTCTTGCTCGGGGAACAGGCCGCCCTGACGATGCCGGGGGTTGCAGGGTCCAGGCGCAACAGACTTCAGGTACGGCGTCTATTCTGTGGGCATGAAGAGATCCTGCGGCGCGCGGCCGCTTCTTTATCCTCATCCTGTAATGATCGTCTGCACCTATGATGCCGACGGCAACCCCGACGCCATGACCGCGGCATGGGGAGGGATCTGCTCGTCCAACCCCCCGTCAGTGGCTGTCTCGATCCAGAAAGTGCGGAAGACCTACGAGAACATCCAGCAGCAGAAGGCGTTTACCGTCTGCATCCCGTCTGCCGGCCATGTCGCCGCGGCAGACTACTTCGGGATCGAGTCGGGGAGGCACGCCGACAAGATCGCAACGGCCGGACTGACCGCGGTCAGGAGCGACCTCGTCGATGCGCCCTATGTCGCTGAGTTCCCGGTCGTCCTTGAGTGCAGGCTCACCGGGAGCATGGAAGTCGGCGTCCATACCCAGTTCATCGGCGAGATCCTGGATGTCAAGGTGGACGAGTCGGTGCTCGGGCCCGACGGCGTGCCTGACCTCACAAAGGTCATGCCTTTTGTCTACGACTCCGCGGGCCGTGCGTACCATGCCGTCGGCCCGGAGATCGCAAAGGCCTTCTCGGCAGGCCTTGCCCTGAAGAAGTGAGGTAGGCCTCTGGTGGAGAACACCAATCCACCGCCTATCCCAAACTCTCCCCCGGAGGCAAGCCCCCAGACAGCGTCACAGATTTTCTCGACTCTCTTCGGTCGTCCCCGCTCAGGATTGGTCCGGGGAAAAGAGAGAGGGAGATCTTGAGGGGGTTGCCATCACTCCCCTCTTCCGACGCGGCACCACAGGACCGTTCACTCCGCAGAGCCACCTTTATCTTTTGTGTTTTTCTGCCCGGGCGTGCGTTGTGCTCCGGGGGTGTCGGGGGCAAGGAGATAAAGAGGCGGGACGTACAGATAAAGACACTATCCGCACTCTTTGCGGGGGATGATCATGAACAAGGTCTATGTGATCGGGCACAGGCACCCTGATACCGACAGTATCTGCAGCGCCATAGGTTATGCCGAACTCCTGAACCGTGAGGAGGCAGGGAAGTATGTCCCTGCGCGGTGCGGCGAAGTCAATCCCGAGACGGGTTTTGTCCTTGAAAAGTTCGGCACCGAAGCGCCGGCCCTGATCGAGAGCGTCGAGCCCAATGTCTCCGACCTGCCCTTCACCTATCCGATCAGCGCCCATGCCGACATTCCGACGATCGAGGTCGTCGCCATGATGGACGAACACGGCGTGCGCAACATGCCGATCGTCGACGACAACGGCATCCTCCTCGGCCTTATGAGCGAGCACGGCCTGGCCCGCGCCTATGTGACCCGGACGAAGATCGAACAACTTGCCATCACGCCGATCAAACTCCAGACCCTAGCAAAGATCCTGAGCGCCCAGATCCTCGTGCCCGGCCCGGACCTCCTGGAAGGGAGGGTGTACATGGCGATAGACGCCCTCCATGTCTCCCTCTCGCGGCTCTCGCCCTGTGACGTCGCCATAGTCGGGGACAACGAACCGGCCCAGCTCGCCCTGATCTCGGCCGGGATCGCCGCTCTCATCCTCGCCGACAATTCGCCGGTCGGCGAGCGCGTCATCAATGCCGCAAAGACGCGGAACGTCGCCGTCCTCTCGACCGCCCTCGATGCCTTCGGTGTCGGCAAGATGATTAATCTCTCCCTGCCGGCAGGTATGGTGATGGCGACCGACGTGCCGCGGGTGAGCATGGCCGACCCCCTCGAATATGTGAAGGACGTCGTCTCGAACTCCAAGTACAGGACGGCCTGCGTGGTCGAAAACGACAACCGCCTGCTTGGCATGATCTCGCGCAACACCTTCGTCGACGACATCCGCAAGTCGGTGATCCTTGTCGACCATAACGAGTTCTCGCAGGCGGTGGACGGCATCGAGAAGGCCGACGTGCTGGAGATCATCGACCACCATCGCCTCGGGGCAATCACCACCCTGAAACCCATCAAATTCCTGAATGATCCCGTGGGGTCGACCTCGACGATTATCACCAGGATGTTCATCGAAAAGGGGGTCGAACCGACAGAGCAGACGGCAGGCCTGCTGCTCTCGGGCGTCCTCTCCGACACCCTCGCCCTGAAGATGTCGACGACGACCCCTGAGGACGAAAAAGTCGTGGACTACCTGGCCGGCATCGCGGGCGTGGACCCGGCGGCCTATGGCATGGAACTTGTCCAGCGGGGGATAGAACTGGAAAACGTCCCCCTCCACGACCTCCTCCTCAGGGATACCAAGCACTACAACCTCTTTGAGAAGAAGGTGGTCATCGCGCAGGTGACCGTCCCCTCCTTCGAGTTCAGCACCGTGCATGCTGACGAGATCAAGGAGAAGGTCAACGCCCTCCGCCAAGAAACAGGGAGCGACTTTTTCCTCGCCCTCTTCACCAATGTCTTCGAAAACGGCAGCGACCTCTTTGCCGCGGCAGAGGAGGGCCACCTGGCAAAACTGGGAATTACGGAGCAGCCCAGGCGGCTTCCGGGCGTGATGTCACGGAAGAAGGACTTCCTCCCGCAGTTCGGGAATATGCTCCGGGACCTCTGACGGGGCCTCAGTCGGCTTTGTAGAACCCCCCTGCTCGGATCATGTACCCCTATCCCCCCGATCTCGGAGGGTAAGCGCGGATCCACCGCCTTCCCCTCACTCTCCACCGGGGGACTGACCTCGAAGACTTTGTCTTCTCGTTGCCCCCGGACCCCACAACTCAGGATTGATCCCGGGAAGACAGGGCAGAAAATTTGAGAGGGATTGCCATCCCGTCTCTATCCTGATGGTAGGGGGTGGGGAGTGTGAGCAAAGCGATCTTGAGAGATACGGGAAAATCGAAGATTTTCCTGTTCTGACAGATCTTTGATTTGCCGGTGACCGTAGGTTTTCGAACGGCAGCCCCCCGGAACCAGCATGCAAGAACAGGATATCTTCAGAGTCCCTCATTCCTTTTTTCCGAACTGGTAGTGTTTTCTGAGGAATTCACGCACTTTCTCCGACGCGATATAGCCCCGGTCCAGGTCGTCCACAAGCCTGTCGATGCGCCCGACCTGCTCCAGTACAATCGCCGTGTCGTCGGAAGAGTGCATCTCGGCAACAGCCTGGATGACCTGGAGGGGGTTTCTGATCTCGTCGTTGAGAGTGGCGAACTGCTGGAGGTTCTGCTCTATCCGGACGAATGCCTCTGATTTGAGCCGATCTGTCTGTTTTTTCTCGGTGATATCCCTTGCAATGGCAAGGAGATAGGGCCCTGATTTCAGGTCAAAGCGGTTGAGAGCGACCTCCGTGTCCAGAAATGTCCCGTCCTTTCTCAGGTGCCGCCACTCGAAGCAGAGGACTGCACCTCTTTCGGCCATGGCATAATACTCCTTCAGGGCTTCGGCCGACCACCTGCCGTCGGGCTGGCAATCCGGTGAGACATCAAGGATAGAAAGTTCTTTCACGTCTTCAGGGTTGTAACCCAGCATTTCCCGGGCTTTTTTGTTGCAGTCAGATATGTGTCCGTCCTGCATGACGAAGATGACGTCGTTGGCCGAATGGAACAACTGGCGGTACTTCTCCCGGGAGTCCCTGAGGCACTCTTCGTACCGGTTCCTTTCGGCAATGTGCCCCTCCAGAAAAGAGAGGAGGTCGTTGATCGCTCCACAGAGCATGTTCATCTCGTCTGTCAGGCCCCGGGGGAGGCGGCGGGAATAGTCCCGGTCATGCCGGATCGCCGCGACTGTACGGCTCACCTCTTCGAAATGGCGAAAAAGGGTCCGGTGGAGGAGGATGAGGATAAGGATGCCGGCAGATACACAGGTCGCAACGATGACAAGGATGAACTGGAAAAATGGTTCAATGCTCTGGAAATACAGGCTTCGTGGCTGATCGATACGGGCGAGGACTGCGGGCCTGCCTTCGATGTCGTCGAGGGCAGTGACCCCGGAGACTGTCTTCCTGTCAGGAGAGGGTGCGATGACCGGGGACTCTACCCCGTCCGTACGGCCGCTTCCAACGATGCCGGCATATGCCGCAGGGTCATCCGGGGAGTAGAACGAGACTGGGAGGCTGGTGATGTCCTGGACTCGTACAACTTCGTCTCCCCGGAGATACCGCCCAAAGAGGAGCATCCCCTGTGAGGGGCCCTGTCCCGTACTCCTGAGCACCGGAGCAGCGGAAACCATCATCGGTCCTTCGGGAAGGGGGATGATACCCGTGACCTCGCGTCGGGAAGAACAGATCTGTGCATAGATGTCATGGTCGTCGAGGTAGGTAAGGAGAGCAGAAGAGGGGGACGTGAGGTTCATGTTTGAACGTTCAATGTCTGTCCCATAGACGAGAGTCCCCCCGGCGTCATAGAGCAGGATCGTATCCAGACGTGCCGTCCCGAAGATTTCGAGGGCAACGTCGGAGGCATGGCCCGCAGGGTGCCCGTCCTGCACAAAAGAGCAGGCATCGTCCCATGTTGCATAGTCCCGGCAGAGCATGGCGATGCCGTCCAGTTCGGTCTGGAGAATGTCCGTGACGAGGTCACAGTCATCGGTCATCGCCGAGATCTCGATTTTTTCGATGTGCGGGTCGAGCACCAGATGAGCGGTTACGAAGATGCCGGTGATCAGGGCAAGGGTCACGCACACGATAACAAGGATGGTATATGTGAGGAGCTTCATAGTCTCACGGCATTCAAGGGCGTCTCTGGCGGATTTCAGCATATTCTAGGCCTGAAAATCTGCCCGCGCCGCTCCTCTTATTTTGAGGGAGTACAATATATACCAGCTGTATTATCCTGGCAGATATTTGGAGATCTTATTTTATATTGCAGGGGGATTGTGCGATTCTGGAGAATCGATCCCTCTAACCTGTCCAGAGATCATGGAAAAGATCTGCGCTCCTGCTGTTGGATGAACATGAAAGTTATAAGACCCAAACCGATGGCAACAAGCCAGGTTTTTCGTTATGGTGCTGTCTCTGGAAAACCGTGGAGAGCAGCAACAAAAGAACCAGAAAAAGGGAAAAACGCCCCGGCCGGGATTTGAACCCGGGTCAAAAGCTCCGCAGGCTTCTAGGATGTCCACTACCCTACCGGGACACTGCAGATGTGCTCTATAAAATTGGTGGTTCTCCCATATATTCATTCCCCTTCAGCAGACCGGGGAGAGGTCAGACCTCCCCTGTTGTCTGCCCAGTCTGCCCGATCATCGCGGAGAGATCGACGGTGACATCTGTGCCCCGGATGTCCAGATGGTATTTTCCCGGGCTCATGACAAGGATTTTCTTTGATTCGTCCACGGAGTACAGGCCGGCAAAACCGTCCTGTGCCACAATATTCCCGTCCCCGTCGCGCACGGTCACCTCAAGCCGACTTCTGTCGCTGATGGTGGTCACCGTCTTTTTCTCTTCCTTATGGCTTCCATAACTGCTCTCATAGACGACCGTCCGGGTGGTCATCTTCGGCTGAACGGAGAAGTCCACAATAAGGGGTGCCTGTGTCACATTGATTACCCATGCAGCCGCAGGATGACCATAGTCCAGCACAACCTTCTCGTGGATCACTTCCAGATATGAGGGCGCTGCTGGCGTGACAGTGGGGTTCTGCTGTGCCGGCGGACTCGGGCGGTTGGTCGTCGCGGGATATGGCGTCGCAGGACTGACATATTCGCTGTCCACAGTCGGGGTTGGTGTGGTCGGCGTGGGGGCGGGCGTATCCTTGGCCCAGAATGGTTTTTCCTGTGACCCACCTTCGGCCGCGGTGGTACATCCCGCCACCAGAAGGGCGGCACAGACAAGAAAGGCGAGCAGCATGTGGAGGGACTTCATCAAATACGAGTACTTGCTCCCGGTATATATGGGTTTATAAGGTTGCCCGGGACGACCCTATATCTACGAGAACGGGCATCAAAATTTGTGCTATATAGATGTTCTCCTCTTCTCAACCTGGATGAAATCAACAATACGAGAGAATGAGGCCTCTGTAGATCTCTTCTGCGCACCTGAGTGAAGGAATAGAAACCCGCTCGTCGATGCCATGTATCGTTTTTATCTCTCCCGGGCCGTATTCCACTGTCGGGAACCCGGCCTTTCTCAGGTGCCTGGCATCGCTCGCCGCCCACTGGAAGATGGGAACCGCCTCTTTCCCATACACGCGCCCGATCTCCGAAGAGATGCGCGTGGCAATCATGGCCGACGGCGGCGTAAAGGAGGGTTCGGAGGTCGAGGTCACCTTCATCCTCGCTGAGGGCGCATGCGAAGCGATCTCTGAGACGATCTCCCCGGTCGTGCACCCCCACGGGATGCGCAGGTCGAGGTCGAGGTCGCAGCGTTCGGCAACGATGTTTGCCTTCTCCCCGCCGGAGATGACACCCGGGTTGAACATCACGCGGCGCAGGACACGGTCGAGTCCCTGTGTCCCGAAGATCCCTTCGAGCACCCCTGACGACCGGGCGATGATCTCCTCCATCTCGCCGCTCACCGGGTACTCCTGTTCATGGATCTTCTGGAGAAAAGAGATGAGCGCGTGCGCCTCCATGATCGCGCTCCGCCCGATCTCCGGGTACAGGGAACTGTGTCCGGGTTCGCCGGAAAAAGAGAGGGAGAGCCGCGCCAGTCCCTTCTGCCCGATGCAGGGGGAGAGGCGGGGCGTCGGTTCGGCGATGAGTGTGTCGCAGGGCCGAAGCACGTCCTTTGCAAGGAGATATTCCATGCCATGGCACCCCCCGGTTTCCTCGTCGCAGACAAAGACCACCTGACAGGAGGGTGCGTCCCCTTCGCCGGCGACACGCCGTAGGGCGGTGAGGAGGGCCGCGCACCCCCCTTTCATGTCGCTCGATCCCCTCCCCCAGATATACCCCTCCTCCTCGACGCCCTCGAAGGGGGGGTGGCTCCACCCTGTCGGGATGGCCGGGACAACGTCGAGGTGGCCGACAAGGAGGAGGCCCGGGTTCCGGCCGGGTGCGATCAGATTGCAGCGCTGCCCGTCCCGGGAGACGACGACACTCTCGATCCCGCTCTCCAGCAGAAAGGTATGGATGTAGTCGGCGACGTCGCGGGTATCGCCGGGAGGGTTCTCGCTCCTGATCCTGACAAGGTCCCTGCAGAGAGCGGAAACGTCCATGGTCTCAGGCGCTCACGCTTTTTTTGTACTCCTCAAAGAGGGTCGCCAGTGAACCGCCGTTGTAGATGCTGTTGAAGAACGGTCTGGAGAAGAACTCATCGATGGCGTCGGAGAAGAACGCCGCGGGCACCGGCTTTTTGCTCTCCGGGTCAAGGACGATCCTGAAACTCTGGTAGGCGGCCGGGTTTCCCCTGTCGTACACGCCCTTCCAGACCATCGGGAGCTTTGCGAACTTCTCGGGCTGGTTTTCCTTCAGCCACATGATAAATCCCGGGAAGAGGGCGCGCTCGTCCTTCTTCTCCTCGTCAAGCCGCCAGCGGAGGTACTCGCGGTGCATCATGTTCTTCGGTGACTGGTAGTTGAAGACATAGGTGCTCAGCGTGTACTCGATGTGCGCGAGGGCGTCCATGAGATAGAAGGACAGGGTCGGGTGGAAGTCGCTCGGTTCCTCCAGGATGAGGGACTTCTCATAGTACTTCAGCAGGGCCCTGAAATGCTCGTCCTGCATAAGTTCGTTCATCATACAGAGCAGTTTGCCCGTCCACACTAAAAATCATTGTATTCTGGCATCTGTCTCTCTGTGCCCGGGTTTATCTGGGCACGCCCTAAAATGGCATCCGGGCTCCAGAAAGGTTGTCCGTCTGTTTTTCGAGGCAGCCCCCCGGCACCGGCGCCAATCCCTGCCTTCCCCACACTGCCCATCAAGGCGTCCCCGGGATCAACTTGGGCAGATCAAAAATGAGAGTGGAAAACAGTTATTTAAAGAAGGGCTCTCTGTTCTGGACGGCCTTCTCGAAGAGGGCCTCCAGTTCCTCTCCCTTCTTCCCCCTGATATCGACGTGGTTGTCGGTCCGCAGGAGGCAGGGCTTGAGGTAGCCGTCAGACGTCACGCGCAGGCGGTTGCAGAAGGCACAGAACTCGGTGTTGTGGAGAGGCCGCACCACCTCGACCTCAGCGCCGTCCACGCAGTACTTCTTCCGGTGGTGCATGCGCCGGGTGAGGACCTCTGTCGAATTGTCGGCGATCTCTTTCTCCAGGCGATCCACGTCGCCGTGCATCGTGCAGTTGTTGAACTCCATCAACTCGATGATCTGGAGGATGAGGGCGTCGCTGTCCCTGACGAAGGCGAGGAAGTCCGGGATCTCGTCCTCGTTCAACCCCTTCAGGATGACGGTGTTCAACTTCACCGGCGTCAGGCCGGCGTCGACGGCCTCGCGGATCCCGTCGAGCACATGGTCGAGGAGGTCTTTTTTCGTGATCTGGCGGTACCTGTCGTGCCTGAGGGTGTCGAGACTCACGTTCACCCGTGCGAGCCCCGCCTCCTTCAGGTCATGGGCAAGGCCCGGGAGGAGGGTGCCGTTCGTGGTCATCGACGACTCGATCCCGCGCGGCACAGCCCTGACGATATCGAGAATATCCTTCCTGAGGAGTGGCTCGCCCCCCGTGAACTTCACGCTTTTGATCCCGATCTTTGCACCGACACGGAGGATCTCCCTGATCTCCTCAAGGCTGAGCTCTTCGCGCGGCTTCACCTCCCCCTCTGCATGACAGTAAATGCAGTCGAGGTTGCAGCGCGGCGTGAGACTGATCCGCAGGTTTGTTACCGGGCGACCGGAGTTATCCTTCAGCACCATCCTTCTGCCTCCGGAAGTTCTTGGCGACGATGTAGATCTCCTTGCTCCCGCGCCGGGATGCCTGCGGCCTGAAAGTGCGTACAGACAGGAAGTGCTTCTTCACCTCAGCATAGAGTTCGGGGAAGTCCTCTCCCTGGAAGGACTTGCAGACAAAGTTTCCCCCGTCCTTCAGGATCGTGACCGCAAAGGCGAGGGCATCCTCGCCGAGGGCGATTGCCCGCGCCTGGTCGTAACTCGTCGCCCCGGAGAGCTTCGGAGAGGCATCGCAGGTCACGACCGATACGACTCCTCCGGCAAGTCTGCGCACCTCTTCCTGCACCTCAGGCGTCGTGAAGTCCCCGACAATCGTCTTCACGCCCTCCACCGGGGCGATCGAGTTGAGGTCGACGCCGATGATCGTCCCCCTGGTGAAGGTCTTGAGGACCTGCAGCCAGCTGCCCGGCGCGGCGCCGAGGTCGACGACATTGTCGTCGTCCCTGATCACCGTGTGCCTCTTCTGGATCTCCAGCAATTTGTAGGCGGCCCGTGCCCGGAAACCCTCCCTCATTGCCCGGGTATAGTATTTGTCCCGTGTCCATTGTGATGTCATGATTTTTTTGCCTCGTCTCCTCAGGGCTCTGTTGGGATACCGGATAGAATAAAAAATATCATGATATAATGTATAATAGAGTCATATAAGGGGTTTGTAATGTTAAAAGCAACGATTGATGCAGATACCTTCCGGGAGTCGATCGACGCCCTGGCCGCGCTGGTGACCGAATGCCGGCTCCACGTCGATGGAAGCGGGGTGAAAACCTGCGCCGTCGACACCGCGAATGTTGCCATGGTCTCTCTGGACCTCGGCAAGGACGCCTTCGAGACCTACGAAGCGACTCCCGATGAACTCGGGATCGATATTGCAAAGATGAAAAATATCCTCGGGATGATGGGGAAAGGCGATATTTTATCTCTGAACCTCCCTGAGGGCAGCCGCCGGCTGGAACTCGCGTTCGGGAGTTACCAGTATTCTGTCACGCTCCTTGACATCAATACGATCAGGAAAGACCCGAACCCCCCTGCCATCGAACTCCCCGGCAAGGTCGAGCTCCCCGGCAGCGCGCTCTCCACTGCGATCAAGGCCGCGGACGTCATTTCAGACAAGATCGCCCTTGGCATCGACCCGAAGGCCGAGATATTTTACATGATGGCTGAAGGCGACACCGACCATATCAAGCTCGAGCTCGGGCGCGATCAGCTCATCTCTCTCCAGCCTGCCGAGGCGCGCTCGCTCTTCTCCCTCGACTATCTCAAGGATATGGGCAAGGTCATGGGCCGCTCAGAGAAGGTCTGCGTTGCCCTGGGCATTGACCACCCGGTGAAGGTAGCCTTTGACCTCGCCGGCGGGAAGGGGCATGTCGAGTACCTGCTCGCGCCGCGCATCGAAGCTGACTGAACATGGTTGATGTCCAGGACCTGGCCAGATATCCCTTTTTAGAGGAGGCACAGGACTACGTCAGGAACGAGTCCGGCACCCTCAACCTGATCCTCAGGTCTGAACTGGGCAAGTCCCTCCTTGAACACGCCTCCCGGCGGGTCAGGGACACGCTTGCCCAGAAAAATCCCGCAGAGTGCGGGGTCTATGGCAGGGACGCAAAGGAAGACATCTTCACCTATGTCCTTGCACGGATGCTCGTCTCCTGCATCAACGACCGGATGCTCATAGAGCGGCTCTCGCAGTTCGAGGCGCGGCGCGCATACTCCTGGTTCGTGCGGGAGGACAGGGAGCGGATGGTCCGTATCGCCGAAAGGGTCGGGATCGACCTTGAGCGGCCTACCCTGCCGGTGGTTGCCTATGTCGGGCTGATCGGCCCGCTCAATGACGAGCGCTGGCGGCTCGTCAACCGACGAGTCGAAAACGGTCATGTTTCTCTCCTGCCCGAGGAGATGCAGGAACTGGTCGAGGAGCGGATCCGGGCGATCATCAGAGAAAGGCTTCCGCTCACCGTCCCCGAGGAAGTCTGCAGAATTTTACGGCCCTATACCGATGAGATCGCCGCCGCTCTCCAGCAGCGCGCCCTCGAGGAGTTCGGTGAGGTGGACGAGTCATCTTTCCCGCCCTGCATTGCGGCCCTCATCAAGGCGGTCACCGCCGGGACCAACCTCCCCCATGTCGGCAGGTTCGCCCTCACTGCCTTCCTCCACAACATCGGGCTGTCGACGACACAGATCGTCGCGGTCTTCCAGAGGGCGCCAGACTTCGACCTCTCGATGACGATGTACCAGGTGGAGCACATCTCCGGCCGGGCCGGGACCGAGTACACCGCCCCGTCGTGTGCGACGATGCGGACACACGGCCTCTGCGTTCGCCGCGACGAGGCCTGCGAGAAGGTGAGCCACCCCCTCTCATACTACAAATGGAAAAAGAAGCAGAATCTGTATAAGGTCAGGAAATCTTCTCGTTGATGACATAGCCTGCGCCGCTCATCGTGATGAGGAAGAGCACGAGGGCAACGATATAGGCGAGTCCGATCAGGTTGTTGTTCCCCGGATCGATGCCCTGAAACATTCCTGGCAGGGCGATGAGAAGGACGATGAAGACGAGCAGGCTCGCGGCTCCGGTCAGCACATCCAGTATACGTGCGTCCATAATACTCACCTGTTCTTTCCCTACCTCTATATCTCTTCTTCTCCGCCATCTTTTTCCGGCCAGGGCCCTACCTCTCCGCATGGACAGGGACGAAGCACTGACCCTCCTCAATCGGCATGTGGCATCTGACTCGCTTCGCATGCACTGCATCGCCACGGCGGCAGTCCTCCTCGGCCTTGCCGAAACCTTCGGAGAGGACGCGGACCTCTGGGAGGTGATCGGTATCCTCCATGACATCGACTACGAGACCATCGGCGGCGACATGAACAGGCACGGTATCGAGGGTGCCGCTCTCCTCAGGCAGGAGGGCCTACCCGAGGTGATCTGTCTGGCAGTCGAACGGCACAACCATATCCTCTACGGCCCGTACACAGAAAGGCTCGACCTCGCCCTCCAGTCCGCAGACAGCATCAGTGGCTTTCTCATTGCCTGCGCCCGCGTCAAAGGGGGGGCGATCACCGATGTCACCCCGAAGACCGTGAAGAAGAAACTGAAGGAGAAGGCCTTTGCCGCCGGGTGCGAAAGGGAGAGGATCGCCGCGGTGAACGGTCTCGTCGAGCCTGAGGAGTTCTATCGCATCGCCATCGCCTCTCTTGCAGCACGGAAGGACGAACTCGGCCTGCGTTAGGATTATCTCCCCGCGATGCGAGAGGATCTGCCATGAGCCATGAAGAACGGGACCAGGTTCTCAGGGCCCTCTCTGCGGCCGTCGACCTGCTGCGCGAGGGGATGGACCCCTGCCTCGTCCCAGAAGTCGGCACGAATATCACGTATGCCCTGGAGAAGGCGCGCGAACCCGGGGATGTCGTAGCAGTGAGGGGCCGGATCGTCCGCCTCGGCGAGGCAGTCCACCCTGTCGGGGAGGTCGCCTTCGGCGCAAGCGACCATGTGGCGCGGATCGTTCTGACCGCGATGCGCTACGACCCGCGGGTGCGTGCGGCCGCAAACATCAGGTTTGCCGAGCCCATCCTCCACGAACTTGAGGAGATGATGCTCGACATCAGGTACTTCGACCGCGACCAGGAACCACCTGGCATCAAGACGATGGACTGGGGCGTCGCCTCGTGCTGCAAGACCGGCGTTCCGGACGTGATCTATGACCGCGGCGCCTCAGGCAAGGAACCGATGATCCGGATCCTCGGCGAGGATCCGGACGAGGTCGCACATAATATTCTTAAACTGTCAAGACGCATTAAAAATACAAATCTCAGGGATAGGTGCGAATGGGAATAAAGCCGACGTATATTAAGAGCCTTGGTAACGATATCAGAAACAAAAACCCCGGCCGCTTTACCGGCGACTTCGCGGAAAACAAGCAGATCGTTGCCGAAGTTTCGGTCATCGAATCGAAGCGCGTGCGGAACAGGGTCAGCGGTTACATCACGAGAAAGCAAAATACTAAAAGAGTATCTGCGTAAACACTACCTCATGTTTGAGGGAGTGTTTCCAGCAGTCATTACCCCTTTTAGGCGGACCCCGGATCACCGCCTTGATCTTGAGGGGCTCCGATCGAATATTGAGTTTTTGATCGCCCGGGGTGTCCATGGAATTGTTCCATGTGGATCTACGGGCGAATCTGCAACACTCACGTTTGAAGAGCACGAGCAGGTGATCGGGGCGACGGTCGATACGGTGAACGGCCGGGTGCCGGTGCTTGCAGGGACCGGGTCAAACAACACCGCCGAGGCCATCAGGTTTACGAAGGCGGCGCGGGACATCGGTGCCGATGGCGCACTGGTCATCAGCCCGTACTACAACAAGCCAAACCGTTCTGGTCTTGTGAAACATTTTTCCGCCCTTGCCGATCTCGATCTCCCGGTCGTTCTCTATAATGTTCCCGGCAGGACCGGACAGAATATCCTGCCCGACCTTGTCGTCGAACTCGCCGACAACCCGAACATCGTCGGGATCAAGGAGGCGAGCGGGAACCTGGAACAGGTCTCGCGGATCATCGAGGATACGCAGGACCGGGACTTCGAGGTGCTCTCCGGTGACGACGCCCTGACTCTGCCCATCCTCACCCTTGGCGGGAGCGGCGTGATCTCTGTGGCCGCGAATATCGAACCGGCACTGATGGTCGGGATGTACGAGGCTGTGAAAAAGGGCGACCTGGAAGAAGCGCGGCGTATCCATTACCGCCTGTCCCCTCTCTTCAGGGCGATGTTCATCGATACAAATCCGATCCCGGTGAAAAAGGCCGCTGAACTCCGCGGCATGGCCGCCGGGCCGGTCAGACTCCCTCTCGACGAACTCGACCCTGCAAAGACAGAAAAACTCGCGGAGGTGCTCGGGCACTATGATTAGAGTTGTCATATCAGGGGCCCTCGGGCGGATGGGCACGATCCTCGGCCGTCTCGTCTCCGAGGCGCCTGACCTCGAACTGGTCGGTGGCATCGACGTCCATGCCGGGACCTTCTATGGTGCGCCTGTTGTCGAAGCGAAAAATATCGACTCATTTCTGAAGGCGACAAAGCCCGACGTCCTTATTGATTTCACCGTGGCGCACGCGGCTGTTGGGAACATCACGGCCGCCGCCGACAACGGCGTTGCGCTCATCGTCGGCACGACCGGTTTCACGCCAGAACAGCAGGAGGAGATCAGGATGGCAGTCGAGGGGCATGTGCCCGCGGTGATATCGAGCAACTTCTCTGTCGGGGTGAACATCTTCTGGCGCCTGATCAGGGAGGCTGCCCGTCTCCTCAACGAAGGATATGATGTCGAGGTGACAGAGGCCCATCACCGCTACAAGAAAGACGCCCCGAGCGGGACCGCGAAGACGATCCTCGGAATCCTCGACGAGGAACTCGGCAGCCGCCCCCACCAGTATGGCCGCGAGGGCATGACCGAACGGAAAGACGAGATCGGCGTCCACGTGATCCGGGGCGGCGACATCGTCGGCGACCATGCGGTCCTCTTTGCCGGGAACTATGAGGTGATCGAACTCTCTCATCGCGCCTACGACCGTGCGGTCTTTGCGAGCGGCGCTATCAGGGCGGCCTCATGGGTGAAGGGAAAGGCCCCGGGCATCTATTCGATGGCAGACGTCCTCGGGCTGCCCTGAGAGGGGCGCTATCGAAAGATATTTCTCTATTTTTACAGAATAGTAAAGAGGAGTAATTACTATGGTTGCAGTTGTTGACCCTGATCTCTGCGTCGGTTGTGAGACCTGTGTGGATGAATGCCCGTCAGAGGCGATCTCGATGGAAGACGGTATCGCCGTCGTGAACAAGGACGCCTGCACCGATTGCGGCACATGTGTTGACGTCTGCCCTGCGGGCGCCATCCACATGGAATAAATATCCCCCATTATTCTCTTTCTCCTTTCTGTTCAGAGATAGTGTCTCTGCTCGCTGTATTTTCCGGAGTCTACGTGCATGCCTCTCGTGTCCGGAAGTCTTTCTCCCGCTCCTTTATACTGTATTTTTTGCTCTCTACTCTCCTGATACTGGAAATAGAGCCGGCTAGAGGAGGAAAAGGAATCTTTTAATAAACTGTTGCATATAGGTAGAGTTACCTATGATAAATGTTGGAGTTCTCGGTGCTACCGGGGCTGTCGGCCAGAGGTTTGTACAGTTGCTCTCTGATCATCCCTGGTTCAACCTCCAGACCCTGACGGCTTCAGAGCGCAGTGCCGGAAAGCGGTACGGCGACGCGGTCAACTGGCGGCTGGATGTGCCTTTCCCTGATTCGGCTGCCGATGTTATCGTCAGTCCGACCACTGTCGAGGCGGTTCGCGACTGTGATATCGTTTTTTCAGCCCTGCCGGCCGATATTGCGAAGGGTATCGAAGAGGAGGTTGCGGCGGTCGGTGTCGGCGTCTGTTCCAACGCCAGTTCGCACCGGATGGACCCCGACGTCCCCCTGGTCATCGCCGAAGTGAACCCCGACCATCTGGGCATGATCGATCTCCAGCACGATCATGGGCGGGACGGTTTTATCGTGACCAACCCGAACTGCTCGACGATCATGCTCACCCTCGCCCTTGAGCCCCTGCGGCAGTTCAACTTTTCGAAGGTCTTCGTGGCGACGATGCAGGCGATCTCGGGCGCCGGTTTCGAGGGCGTGGCCGGCATGGCGATCTACGATAACGTCATCCCCTATATCAAGGGGGAGGAGGAGAAGATGGCCAGCGAACCGAGGAAGATCATGGGCACCTTCAATGGTTCCGAAGTGGAGCCGGCCACCTTCTTGGTGAGTGCCTGCTGCAACCGTGTGCCTGTCATCGACGGCCACACCCTCTCGGTCTGGGTAGATGTCGACCGTCCGCTTGACGAGGTCCGGAAGGCATACCAGGAATACCGGGCACCTTTCTCCGGTCTCCCGACTCAACCGGCACGGTCGATCGAGTACCTCGATCAGCCCGACCGCCCGCAGGTGAGGCTCGACCGCAACCGTGGCAATGGCATGACTGTTTCGGTGGGAAGGCTCCGGGAAGGCCTCCGTTTTGCCGCTATGGGCCACAACACCATTCGCGGGGCTGCCGGGGCATCGGTACTAAACGCTGAGTTAATCTATAAGGAGAAGTATCTCTGATAGACCACGAACAGAGGTGGACTATGTTAAAGGACAACACAGTATTCGTCGGAAACAAACCGGTCATGAACTATGTACTTGCAGTTGTGACCCAGTTCAACAATGGCGCGGATGAAGTGGCCATCAAGGCGCGGGGGAAGGCGATCTCCCGGGCTGTCGACACCGCCGAGATCGCGATCAACCGGTTCCTGGAAGGCGTAAACAAAAAGGAGATCCTCACCTCGACGGAGATGATCGATACGGACACGGGCAAGACGAATGTGTCCAGTATCGAGATTATTCTCTCGCAAAATCCAAAATGAAAGAAATTATACTCTTTTTTCCCCGACCAGAAAGCATATATGATCCCGTTTCAAGATCCTAAGTATGAAATTCCTGGCGCACGGCCTTGCGATGCTTTTCCTGCTCTTCGTCATCGTCGTGCCTGTCGCGGCGGCGGACGATACCAAGTACAGTTATCTCACGGTTCAGAGCGTTGAGATCCAGCTTGATAACCATGATGCGAAGGTCAATGTCACCTATACTGTCGACGACGGCGTCCAGATCCTCGTCCACCTCCTTGGCATGAGCGACCTTCGCGAGAAGGTGCTTGAAGTCGTGAATTTCGAGGGAGCGACCATTGAGGAGATTACGATGGATCATGCCGTCCTGACGGTCCCTGGTGTCGGTCTGGACTATGGCCGCGGGACATTCTGGTTCCCTGAGCATGAATTCCCGGTGAAGATTCCCTCTCTGATCGTTGCGTCGCCCCAGGACCGGCGGGAGTTCCAGAACACAGCGGTGTTCCCCGAGGGTATGGGATATTTCAAGTCCTGAACCCTCGTTGCCTATTTTTAAGATCCCTTTTTTTACGCTGGTGATGGAAGCCTCCGGCTTGCTCAAACCTCCTGCTGCCGGCCGGGAAATGATCGATACGGTGCAGGCGGGTGGTCTGGCTGACAACCCTGACCTCCACGACCGGCTCATCGTCGCGACAAACCTCGACTGCATGGCCTCCGGGAACCGGCTGCTGGTCACGACGCTCTCCCAGCACCACGGCACCGCCTGCTACGTATCGATCCGCATCTCCACCATACATACCGTCCGGGCGAATGCTACGATTCGTGTTGGGGTATAAGTATCAGGACGCCGCAGATGTGCTCTTGCAGGCTGGAGCCGGTGTTCGGGCTGGAGCCGGAGAGTCCGGGCACCTGCCATTGAACCGTCTCCTGCAAGGAGGGCGACAGAGAGGCTGTGGATACGGGGAGCCTTGTCCTCCTCTGACCGGCCAGGACCGATCTTCATGGAATCAGGGGATAATCGATCCAAGAATGAGAGATTCTGCAGTGATAGGGAAAATGAATGAGGGGTGATTGCCTCAGGGCGTAATCGCAGTATTCTCTCCTTTTTTCTCGATCCAGCGGTTGACGAGCGACTGGATGTAGACGCCGACAAAGGCGAGGAACAGCCCCCCTACCATGGCGTACATCGCAACATTGAGCCCGTTGAACTCGGGGTACGGGAATTTTTCAATGTGCGAGAGGGAGAGCATGTAGATGCTCGTGCCGTAGACGATGATGCCGATGGCGCTGATGAAAAAGGGGAGGACGATCACCCTGCCGAGGTCTTCGATCTCATTCATGTAGACGTCGATGATCCTGCCGACCGAAGCGATGATCCCTGCCGCAGTGAACCACCCGATCCCGCCGTAGAAGAAGGTCAGCAGGTAGAGCAGTATCCCTTCCTGGGTGTAATAGACAAGCAGACTGTACAGTCCGATGATCACCCCGACGATGAAAAAGAGGATCGCCGTGATATAGGATACGAAGGTGATCTTGCCCCGTCTCAGTGCGACCTGCAGGGAGTTGACCGAGTAACTGAAAAACTCGTCGAAGCCAAGCCCTTTGAGGAGGAGATAAATGCCGAGTGCGCCCACGACGACGATCGTCGCCCCCTCCGGGTAGCCGACGAGGTAGGCGGTGGCGTAGATGAGCATCGCAAGGCCGAGAGGGATCAGGACCATCCGCGAGACCTTCGGGTCGTCGAGGAGTTTTTTGATGATATAGTAGGTCCCTTCGAGGTTCGGCATCTGGGTGACGATCACCCTCCTGATGCTCGTCACGGAGAGCCTTGACTGGACGATCGGGAGGATGTACTCGTCTTCAGCACCGTCGGAGATAAGAACACAGGCATCTGCATCGGTCCGGGCGATCACGTCGTCGAGATCTGTGCCGATCTTCCGGTCCCCCTCAAGCATATGCATATGGTTGCCGGTGAGGATCGCAACTTCGACCTCTTCGCCCCGCTCTTTTAGTTCGTCATAGGTTTTTACGGCCTGAAAAATGGCGTTGACGTCTGAATCTTCGGGGTCGGCGAGTGCAAGTGCGCTGGCTGCGTTCAGGCACGCCTCACGTCCGACTACCGGACTTGCGAGACCTGCCTTGTACCCGAGGTCGTCGTCCCGGTCGATGCACAGGATCAGTGTAGTGCCCTCAGCCATCTGATTAGAAAATTACACTCAAACTAATAAATGGTTGCGCATACACAAAAAAAAGTATTAAAGGAGTTTGGACCGCTGCAGAAGGAGGATGTCCTCGGTCGTGAGTTTCTCCCCGCCCTTGAAGAGCTGGAAGATGCGCTCGGCCTCCTGCCTGACCTCGCGCTGCTCCTTGGTGACCTTTGTCTTCTTCTTCTTGTTGCGGAGACCGGAGATGACCTTGTCATAGTCGCGGAGTTCCTTCTGGCAGGTGATGAATGCCTTGTGTTCCTCGTCAGCGGCTTCCTGCGCCTCGACAAAAGCCTTGTGCTCGGTGTCGGCAGCCTCACGGGACTGGTCGGCCTTCCGGTAGAACTCGACCATCATGTCGTGGTGTTTCTGCGCGAGTTCGGCAACTTCGGTCACCCTGTCATGGATGTCTGAGGCTTCCTTACGAAGGTCACGGGCGCTCTGGAGTTTGGTCTTGAGGTCCTTGTTCTGCTCAAGTTCGTCCTCCTGCTCCTTGATGGTGGCCTTCATGTGCTTGATCTTGTCGATCAGTTCCCTCTCTTTGTCGGTAGAGAAGACCTCGGTCTGCTGGCGGAACTCCATCGCTTCGATCTGGCGCTGGATTTCTTTGATGCTTGCATTCTTCTGGAAGGCGGAGTGGTCCTTCTTGAAGGACTCGATCTCTTCGAAGTACTCGTTGGCCTTGGCGTTGAGCTTGTTTCGCTCGTCCTTCAGCCGGTGGACCTCATTATTGGACTGGTCCCGGAGCTCCTTATTTTTCTGGGCCTCCTCGACAAACTCCCGGGTCTGGGTGTTGAGCTGGTTCCGCTCACGGGCATGGGTGCTCGCAAGGGCGTTAAGCTCGTTGCGCCGATTTTTATGCTGTTCAGACTCGGAAAGTGATTTTTTTCTCTTTTCGATCAGTTCATCCAACATGCTTTACCAATCCTTGAGTTCTGATACCGCTGTATAGGCCACCGGGTCTGATGATGCACGGGAGATGCCGCAGAATGGGAGGAAACAGAGGGAAATGATACTACAAAAGTGCCGTCCAGAACAGAGACTGTTTCTCTGATATCTGTGTTCGTAGCGCTGTTCATGATATTCAACTCCTATACCCTCTGGCGCATCCGGCTATGCCGACGCACCCGCCGCACCGTGGTGATCCGCGGTGGATATACCAGGATTTCTAATAGTTTGCGTCATCTTTGGTATTAAGCATTTCGCCGGACCGGTGTCGGTTCAGGCGTATTTTTTGGTGTGTCTTTTGAGAGATGAACCGATCCGGCCAGCTGTGAGGGGCGGCCTGGACATGGTGCACGTGAAAAAAAGAAGATGTCAGAGGAAATCGATGAGGTGGCCGCTTGTCTGGTCACGTGCGAAACTCCGCTGGGGGGCGGCCGACCTGCCGGACGGCATGGGGGCGGGCTTGCTCGCGGGGACAAAGTTGCTCTGCCTGCCGCCGAGGATCTGGGCGCTCTTGACGCCGGTCATGATTGCCATGACCCTGACCTTGCCTTCGTAGTCGTTGTTCACGCGTGCGCCCCAGATGACGTCGGCGTGGGGGTCGAGTTCATAGGTGAGGGAACTTGCGATCTCCTCAGCGTCCTGGAGGGTGAGGTCGCTGCCGCCGGTGATGTGGATGAGGCTGCCTGTGGCGCCGCGGTAGTCGATGTCCAGCAGGGGGTGGGAGAGGCACTCGTGGACGACGCTCTCGGCTTTGTTCTGCTGTTTGCTCTCGCCGACGAGCATGCAGGCGACGCCGCCCTTACTCATGATCGCCCGCACATCTGCGTAGTCGATGTTGATGAGAGAAGGCTGGGTGATCGTTTCGGAGATGCCCTTCACCGTTTCTGCGATGAGCTGGTCCATCACCGAGAAGGCCTGGCCGAGGGGCAGGTTGGGGACATAGTTGATGAGCCGGTTGTTGTCGAGGACAATCACCGAGTCAGCGTAGCTGGCGAGTTGCTGGAGGCCGTCCTCCGCGCGGAGCAGGCGTGCCTTCTCGACCTGGAAGGGGTAACTGACCATGCCGACGACGATGGCGCCCTGTTCCTTGGCAATCTGCGCAACGACCGGGGCAACGCCTGTGCCGGTGCCGCCGCCCATGCCGGCCGTGATGAAACAGAGATCGGCTGTCTCAAGGAGTTTTTCAAGAGTGGGGCGCGCCATTTCCGCGGCCCTCTTGCCGACGTCAGGGAATCCGCCTGCACCAAGGCCCTTGGTGAGCGACTTGCCGATGAGGATGCGCTTGTCGGCCTGGATCATGTCGAGGTGCTGCTTGTCGGTGTTGATCGCGATCGTCTCGGCTCCACAAACCTGCATGTGGTAGAGCCTGTTGATCGTGTTGTTGCCGGCGCCTCCGCAACCGACGATGACGATGCGCGGCTGGCCGAGGAAATCGTCCTCGTCACCGATGATCCCGTCCTGAATATTCAGCGTTTTCTCGCGTTCAGCGTTTTTCATTGCCTCGTTGATGATTGTTTGCATCATGTGCCTCCTAAACCTTGAATGACACCTGGTCGCTCTCCCTCATTACGCGGTCTCCACGCTTTTCGACGAGTTCCCGTACCGCGTGTCGTACCGCCTCTGACACGGTGGGAAATTCGCCGCCGTCAACAAGCCTTTGCAGCATATCGACCTGCTGTTTGGGGAGTCTGATCGTGATCCGCTCCATCTTCCGCCTCTAGTAGTCTGACACTTGTCAGACTTTTGTCTGTCTCATGCCAGACGGGGGGATGCTCTATGTCTGATCCTGCACCAGATGAATGAACTAATACGAGCATCCTATAAAAAGATTCTCAATTGATTTTTTCTGAAAGCGTATTCTTATATGCCATGGAATGCCAAATTTGCGTGATATTCGTCAATATGTCAGGGACGTATCCCCGCCGGATTGAACACGGCGGCAGACTCAGGTGGCACAGGCGGCATTCGAGAGAAAATATTCTTGATTTTAGTGCAAGCATCAACCCTTTCCCTCCGCATGTCCCCTTCTCGCCCCCGGAAGAGGCGATTGCGTCCTACCCCGATGACGGATATGAAACCCTGAAAGAAGCGATCGGGCAGGTGTTTCACCGGGATCCCGCGGAGATCACGGTAGGGAATGGGTCTGTCGAGGTGATCCGCGCGTTCTGTGTCGCCGCCATCAGGCCCGGTGAGAGCGGTGCGATCAGGCCTCCGACCTTCGGGGAATATGAGATGGCAGTCAGGCTCTGCGGGGGCAGGGTGACCGGCGATGCGGCCGGCGCGGCTGTCCGGTTCCTCTGCAACCCGAACAACCCTGACGGTGCGCTCACCGCGCGGGAGGCGGTGCTCGCGATCCTCGACACCCTCGAACCCGGCCAGCGCCTTTTTATCGACGAGGCCTTCATCGAACTTGCCGACCCGACCGCAAGCGTCTCTGACGTCAGGGATCCCGCGCTCTTCGTCTCGCGCTCGATCACCAAGTCCTTTGCCGTCCCCGGCATCAGGTTCGGTTTTGGCTTCGGTGACCCCGACCTTGTCGCGGAGATCGAGGCGCGCCGCCTCCCCTGGACGGTGAATGCCTATGCTGAGAGTTTTGCCCTGGCCGCACTGGACAGGTATGCTGATCTTGGCGAATCCCGGAGGCTTATCGAGATCGAGCGGGCCTGGCTTGCAGGGCGACTCCGCGACCTCGGTCTCTCTCCCCTGCCGTCCACGGCAAACTACATTCTGGTTCCCCTTCCCTGTCCTGCTGACGGGCTTACCGAACGCCTCCTCCTCTCCTATGGCATCCTTGTCCGTGACTGCACCTCTTTCGGCCTGCCCGGGATGATCAGGGTTGCGGTGCGGAGGCGTGATGAGAACATGCGCCTTGTGGAGGCACTTGCGGCATGCTTGCCCTGATCCTTGCCGGGGGCCAGGGCTCCCGCCTCAATATGGGAGAAAAACCTCTCGTGACCATCTGCGGGCGGCCGATGATTGCCTATGTCATCGACGCCTTTGCCGACGCGGGCTCTGAGATCATGGTCGTTTCATCGCCCCGGACCCCGTACACCAGAAACTGGTGCCGGGCGCAGGGGATCGATCTCTATGCCACCGGGGCGCGCGGATATGTCGCAGATATCGTCGAAGCGGTGACCGCACTCGGCGAAGAGGGGCCGGTCTTCACCTCGGTCTCCGACATCCCCTGTATCAGGGGAGAGATCGTAGAGAGGATACAGGAGGCGTACATCTCTGCAGGCACCGACGCCCTCTCCACCTGGGTGCCGTCGGCCCTCTGTCGCGGCTCGTCTTTTCGCGCCGCCTACCAGGAGACGGTCGACGGCGTCCCTGCCTGCCCTGCCGGGGTAAACATCCTCCTCGGTGCGCGGATCGAGGAAGAACAGGAAGAATCCCGCCTTCTCCTCGACGAACCCGCGCTCGGCTTCAATGTCAATACACAGGACGACCTTGCCCGTGCGGTGCGTTTTATCTGCGCCGGAAAAAAGCGGCATTCTGCCTGAATTCACCCGGATTCCCCGCAAATGCCAGAAAGGAAATCATATTAACCGCCGCAGCCGATATTCTTACCATGCAGATCTCCCGGGAGATAGAACTGGAAGGGCATATTATCGATTCAGGTATCATGACCCTTGTCTTCGACCGGATCATGGATATGGGCGGGAACTTCGAGATCCTTACCTTTGAAGTGGGGAAGAAAAAGACCGACACGAGTTATGCCTGCCTGAAGGTGAGTGCTGCCGACGAAACGCAGCTTGAGGCGATCCTCAGCGAACTCTACCGTCTTGGTGCCCATCTTTCTGTGGTGGCCGACGCGCGGCTGGTCCCGGCCGAAGGCGACCGTATCGTCCCCAAGGACTTTTACTCGACGACCAACCACCCGACCTATGTGAAGTATGAGGGTGAATGGCTCTCTGTCGAGAACATCGAAATGGACTGCCTCGTTGTCGTGGACCCGGTCACACAGCGCGCCTGCTGCACTCCTCTCTCCAAATTGACGAAGGGCAGCCTCGTCGTCGTTGGCGAGGACGGCGTCAAGGTGGACTATCCCGAACGCCCCCGTGAGAAGAGCAGGTTTGAGTTCATGCAGGGAACCGTCTCGCCCGAGCGCCCGTCAGAGACCCTGATCGAGAAGATCGCAACGGAGATCGTCGAGGTGAAGCGGTCGGGCGGGAAGATCGTCCTTGTCGGCGGCCCGGCGATCATCCACACCGGAGGCGGCCCGGCCCTTGCGAAACTCGTCCATGACGGCTACATCGACGCCCTCTTCGCCGGGAACGCCCTTGCGACCCATGACATCGAGTCGAACCTCTTCGGCACCTCTCTCGGCATGGACATCAAGACCGCAAAACTCGTCACCGGCGGGCACAAGCACCACATCTATGCGATCTCCGAGGTGATGCGCGCGGGCTCGATCAAGAACGCCGTCGAGCAGGGCATCGTCACCGGCGGCGTGATGTACGAGTGCGTCAGGAACAATGTCCCCTTCGTCCTCGCCGGTTCGATCCGCGACGACGGTCCCCTCCCTGACGTGATCACCGATGTCATGGAGGCGCAGGACGCAATGAGAAAGCATCTCAAGGGCGCGAAGATGGTGCTGATGGTGGCGACCCTCCTCCACTCGGTGGCCGTCGGCAACTGTCTCCCCTCGAGCGTGAAGACGCTCTGCGTCGATATCAACCCGGCCTCCCTGACCAAGTTGATGGACCGCGGCACCTCGCAGGCGATCGGCATCGTCTCCGACGCGGGCACCTTCTTCCCGATGCTTGCGAAAAAATTGGACGAACTCTCGGAAAAAATCAACGGGTGAGGGGCATAGACCAGGGCTTCTCGTGCCCGAGGACATATTCCCACTCTTTTTTGCACGCGCATTCGATCTCCGCGAGGGCGCGGATCAGTTCCACGTCGCCGGTGAGGGCGTACTCGTTGATGCCGTCGATGATATCGCGGTCGCACTTTCCGCAGTTGTGCGGGCCCCTGAGATGGCCGCCGCCGACCGGGTCGCAGAAGACCGGGACGCCGGGATCAACGTTTCCAAGCACTTCAAGGATGCTCCAGAGGTACGGCGGGCGGTAGGCCTGCTCCTTCCAGAGATGTTCCAGTTCTGTTCTTTTCTGGACGGTGCAGGCGTTCATCGAGATCATGCCGCAGTACGGCGCCACGTCCATGATGGAAGTCTTCATGTCCTCGATGGCCTCCTTCTCGGTGAGGAAGAGCGGCTTTAAGAGGAGGTAGGCCTTCACTCCGGCGCCCGCCGCCTTCGCTCTCTTCGATGCCTCGATGAAGTCGGCAAAGCTGAACCCCTTCTGGATCGACTTCTCCCTGATGGCGTCGTCTGTCGTCTCAAGCCCCATCGCTACGTGGATGGGGGAACCGAGAGCCTCAGCCATCTCCGCGAGCGCCTCGGTCTCCACATACTCGGGCCGTGTCTCGACGACGACAACCTTCCCGGCAAAGGCCCGCGCGATCTCTTCCCTGAAAGTCGGCGGCACCTCGACAGGGTCCAGAAAACTGCCCGACGTGAAGATCTTCACCATCCCGACCTGTGAGAGGTCGAAGTTCTCCTGCACCCAGGCGAGTTGTCCCCTGAGAGCGGCAAGGACCTCCTCGGTTTGAGCCCCGAAATAGCCCTCAAAACGGTAACCGCACATCAGACAGCGCCGGTATGAGCATCCTCCGCTTTTAAAGATTACGGTCAGGGAATCGAGGATATCATCTTCGTAACGGTCTTTTCCTTTCCACGCGGCCAATGGCTTGATAGATTGTATAGATAACATTAACACTTATTTCGTTGATCTATATTGTTATGAAAATATCTATGATGAGGATTGCACTTTCCCTGCTCTGCCTCCTCTGTTGTCTTGCAGCTCCGGCAGCGGCGGCATTCATCGAGATTACAACCCCCGATTCCATCAATGCGGGCCAGCCCCTTGAGGCGACCGGGGAGACCATTGCGGTGAAGCCCGGTTATGTCGTTGACATCGTCCTCTATGACACGACATCTTCAAAGAGCGAGGTCGACCGTCAAGCCGTCGTGATCCAGGGCGACGGGACTTTTACGGTGACCTTCGAGACCGAAGATCTCAGGTCTGGCACCTATTCGGTTGAGGTCCAGTCACGCGGCGAGAACATCTTTGGTAGTAGTTCGAAGAAAGTTAAAATCTTCAAGATAGTGAACAGGAACGATGAACTTACCGTCACCTCCCCGAAGACGCAGGACTATGACGGAACCCTCCAGGTGGCAGGCACGCTTGCAAAGTATGGTGATGCCGGTCTCAGGCTCACCGTGACCGACGCGGAGAAAGAGACCGTCTATGGCCCGAAGTGGATCGAGACCGATGCGGGCGTTTTCTCTGCCTCTGTCCCTATCACCTCCGGGGGCACCTATACGGCCGAGATTGCTGACAACGCCAGTTATGTCTGGACGACTCAGTTCACCGTGACTGGCGGCGAGGCACCGGTCACGCCGGCGGTGACGCAGACGTCCGGGCCCACCTATTCGGCTTCGGCCCCGGCCTCCCGCGGGAACCCGGCATATTTTGCCGTTGATACCCTCGGCGGCCCGGTGACGATCAGCACCTCCACCGGGATCGACTGGGTGCTCGAGTACATCGACGAGAAGGGCGAGAGGTCGCTGGTGAATAGTCAGGGTACCACGGCGCCGGAGAGCGTCACCCTCCAGACGACAGGCGGCACTGTCTATGTGAAGGTCACCCCCCAGCTCTACACCGAGACCGGAACGGTGACGGTCGCGGCCGAGAATATCAAGAAGATCTCGGTCGATGCCACGGTGGCGGGCAAGTTCGGCGACCCTGTCCCGACGACGGCCCAGAGTCCGATGCCCCTCGGCCTTGTGCTTCTTGCCCTCGGTGCAGTCTTCCTCCTTTTCAGGAAGATCTAAAACCTCCTCAACCACAGCATCTTTTTTTAAGTGGCAGTACAATAGGTACTGGCGTGCCGGGGTAGTCTAGTCCGGGAAGGCGGCGGCCTTGAAAGCCGCTGGTGCTCGCACCTCGGGAGTTCAAATCTCCCCCCCGGCGCTCTTTGTTCGTGTCGGTTTCTTTTTCGGTCATACCTGTCCCTATGTGGTTCTCTGTGTTATGGCAACCCTGGAGAATCGCTCGTGAAACGAAGTTTCTGGTGGTTCTTTGAAAACCACTTCAGGGGTTTTCATGGTAAATCCCCCGGATCCTATCCCTGTGGTGCCTGCATGTAAGAGCATGGGGGTGTGGGCCCGCGAGAGACAGCCCGGGTCAAATACGCCCTCATCTGCCTCCAATCCGGGGATCACGCCCCCCGTTCGGGGCCATATCGGGGAGATCCGGCGATCCGGGCATACCGGGGTCCGTGGGCAAAACAGGATGAAATACGACAGGACTCAACGCCCTCAGGTCGCCGATATGATTGGGGGTAATGCCCTCCCTTCTCCCGCCCCCTCTGGTGCCGGGGAGGGGGAGGGAGTGGGGGTGGAAATTGTCCAGATCGGGCTCTGGAGATACCTCCGTATGAGGATCTGAGGATGGAAGATGATGGGGTGTTCAGCCCCGCGGTGCCTCTGCCGTTTTCATGGCCGCCTTCATGATGAGTGCATGGTCTTCCTCGGTGATCGCCCGCATCGCCTGCCCCTTGATGTGCTCTGACCACTGCTTTTTGTCGGCGATGAATTTCAGGCGAGGGATCAGGGGCGTGAACTCCACGGGTGGGTCGAAGATCGTGATCGTTTTCAGTCTGAACCGCAGGGGGAAGACCTCGTTCCCGAGTTTTCTGGGGGCGGTGAAGATCGGCTCTGTGTCCTCATAGACGCTGGAAACGATCTCGAAGCACCCGGTGATCGCGGGCGGGAGGGTGATGTCCCTATCAATCTCCTCGTGCCCGACATAGAGGAGCAGGGTGTCGCCGGGCCTGATCCTGTTGATCTGGCTGACGTCCTTCTTCGGGACGCCCCATATTTGTTTTTTTATCACGATCTCTGCATTCTCACGTGTGGAGGTGGCAAGCCAGCGGGTCATGGAGTGGCAATATAGTTCCTGGTTGGAAAAAGATATCGGGAGAGATGGTTAGGTGGAATCATAGCCTGATGATGAATGTGCAACAGATTGCTGCATACAAGGGAATTCATCTTCAACGAAGTGTGCGGCCTCTGGAATGAGGGAAAGAAATAACCCGATGAAACAGAGGAGATGACACACATTCACCACCCGAACCGAACCTTCAACACCCCTCTCCCCCCACTAAGAAGAGAAACGTCATGGCTGCCATCGACGCACTCCTGAAAAAATACTGGGGCTATACCTCATTTTTGCCGCACCAGCGGGAGATCATCGCATCGGTCCTGGAGGGGCGGGACACGGTGGCGATCATGGCGACAGGGGGCGGAAAGTCCCTCTGCTATCAGGTGCCCGCCCTGTACCTCGGCGGCCTGACCCTTGTCGTTTCCCCTCTCATCTCGCTTATGAAGGACCAGGTCGACGACCTGAACCTGCGGGGGATCCCCGCGGCCGCCTACACCGGCACTCTCACGTACCAGGAGAGGACGGAGGTCGAGAGGCAGTTGGCGGAAAACACCCTCAGACTGCTCTTCCTCTCGCCGGAGAAGTGTATGCAGTCAGGTTTCCTGAAATCCCTCGGCCGATATCCCGTCCGCCTTATCGCCATCGACGAGGCGCACTGCATTTCTGAATGGGGCCACAACTTCAGGCCCGAGTACAGGCAACTGTCCCGGCTGAAGAAACACTTCCCCGATGTTCCCATCGTCGCGTTGACGGCCACTGCCATCCCCGAGGTCAGGAAAGATCTCGCCCGGCAGCTTGGCCTCTCGGAGCCCCGTGAATTCGTCGGCAGTTTCAACCGCACAAACCTCCGGTATAGTGTCGTCTCGAAAGAGAAACCGATGGCCCTGCTTCTTTCCTGTATCAACCGGCACAGGAAGGAGTCAGGGATCGTCTACTGCTTTCGCAAGAAAGAGACAGAAGAGATCGCCCGGGACCTCAGGAAATATGGGTACAGGGCACTCGCATACCATGCAGGCCTCCCGAACAGTGTCAGGGAGAATGTCCAGGACGATTTTCTCTATGGCCGCGTGCAGGTCGTCTGCGCCACCGTTGCCTTCGGCATGGGCATAGACAAACCCGACGTCCGCTATGTCGTCCACTACGACTTGCCAAAGACTGTCGAGTCCTACTACCAGGAGACAGGCCGGGCAGGGCGGGACGGTCAGGACAGCGAGTGCATCCTCTTCTACGACCCGGAAGAGTCTGGCAGGGTCAGGTCCATGCTCGAGCACGGCGGACAGGACGAGCGTCACATCCGCATTGCAGTCCAGAAACTGGATGACATGGTTGGCTATTGCGAGACGACCGGATGCCGGCGAAAATACCTGCTGAACTACTTCGGGGAGGAATATGCCCGAGAAAACTGCGGCATGTGCGACACCTGCGATCACTCCGGGGAGACGATCGACGGCACCGAATACGCGAGAAAGATCATCGGGTGCGTGGGGCAGTTGCCGGCGCACTTCGGGGTCGATCTCATTGCCGACGTGTTGAGAGGTTCGAAGAACGCAAAAGTCAGGGATAACCGCTTCAACCTCCTTCCCGTCTATGCGACAGGTGCGGAGCAGAGCAAAAAGCAGTACCGGATATGGGTCCCGGACCTTGTCAGGCAGGGATACCTGGGGCGGACAGGCGACAGATCTCCGGTCATCTGCCTGACCGATAAGAGCGCCGCGGTCATGAGGGGAGAGGTCAGGGTCATGCTCCCGGCGCCTGAAGGCGGTGCGAAGAAGAGGCGGGTCGAGGACACCCTGAGTGCCGAGAACCGGGAACTGTTCGTCGCGTTGAAGGCCCTGCGCACATCGATTGCAGGCCGAGACAGTGTGCCGCCCTCTGTCGTATTCCCTGACAAAATCCTGATTGAGATAGCCCGTCTCCGCCCCTGCGATCGTGACAGCCTGGGAAACATCGCCGGCGTCGGCACGAAGCGGCTGGAAAAATATGGCCCCGACTTTCTCTCCGCCATCAGACGCTATTGTTCTGGATAGAGATACCAGAATGCCGCGGTCGCGTTCCACCACACATATATGGCAGGGCACCGATTATCCCGCATGCCGCCACGCATCCTCGTCGCCTATGCGACAAAGCATGAGACCACGCGGGAGATCGCCGACGCCATCGCCGACACCCTCCGGGGGGAGGGCCTCGACGTCGAGGCCGTGCCTGCCGGGAAGGTGACATCTGTTGCCGGATACGATGCCGTCGTCATCGGCTCGCCTATCTATATGGGGAAGATCCTGAAGGAGGCAAAGCAGTTTGTCGACCATTTCGCCGACGCCCTCCAGGAAAAACCGGTCGCGGCCTTTGTCGTCGGTATGAGCTGCAAAGACCTGACCGATGAGAATCGCAGGAAGGTGAAGGCGGCGATGGAGCCCATCACCGCTCGCATCCGCATCAGGGGGGAGATGGGGATGTTTGCCGGGAGGATGAACCCTTCCTATATCCCGGTGCTCGGCCTTTTCATGCGATATGACGAGGCGAAGACCGAGGACGCCCGGGACTGGGAGGCAATCCGGGTGTGGACCGGGAGACTGCCCGCCAGTCTCGGCATCGCTATGCATCCCATTCCTGCCTGACAGTTCAGTGCGGGACCATGGGCACGACGAAGAGCAGGACCTCCAGGGCGATCAGGATGATCACCACCCACTCGAGGTAATTCGAGTGCTGGAGATTTACCCCATCGGAGAGCATCGCGTATGTCTGGCGGATGATGGCGATCTTCCTGCCGACACTGTCGCTCCACTGCTGGCAGTTCATGACCCTGAGGCTCATCGCATAGATGCGGCCATAGTAGACGTCCTCGGTCACCTTGATCAGGTTGTTGACTTTTTCTGTGATCTCCGAGATCTCGGCCTGCGTCTGCATCAGCCCCATCATGATCGCGCGGTACTGCCTGATCCGATAGAAGAAATAGAGGCGGTCGGCCATCTCGATGTCATCGTACATCTTCTCCATCTGGCGCGTCAGTTCGCCGTCATAGAAGCGCAGTTCGAGGAGTTGCACATTGGCGTACTCGATCAACTCGATCAGGTCTGAAGGCGGCTCTGTGTTGACGAGGATGGCGCTGTCCCGTGTGAGGATCGCCCGGTCGTCCTCGCTGTAACTGAGGGCATTCTTGAGGGTCTCCTGCCGCGTCTCCGCGGAGAATGTCACCGTATCCCCGAGCAGTACCCGTGTCGGGTCGAGGGAATCGTCGAGTGCGTGGGTGATGAAGATGGCGTAGTCCTCATAGAACTCCTCGTCGACCGTCCTCTCGCCGATCGCCGGCCTGAGTGTCGCAAGGAGACGTGCGATGGTGGCGGTGAAGGTGGCGTCCAGGCCCCTCTGGCCTGCGAAGCGGAGGGCGGTCTCCTCCAGCTCCCGCGGGGTGCCCTCGAACTCTTCGTGGATGAGGCAGATGCTGATCGCACCGATATCGTACACCCGTGCGTCGATGCGGAAGGTGTAGGCCTTTCCGTCCTGCTCAAGGGTCACGGGATCGAGTCTGAGCAGGAGGGGGGCATGCTTGATGATGATCGCCCGTGGCTTCACCCGGACGAACCGCGCCCGGCTGATGGTCATGCTCTCCGAGAGAGCCCGTTCGAGGGAGGCGAGGTCGATCTCTTTTCCGATATCGTAGATTCGGTAAAAACGGATTGCAAACATAGTTTCCGGTCACTCTGAAGGGGCCTCCCTGGGGGGAAGGGGCCTCTGATCCTTTTCTGGATCAGATCGCGTATCATCGGATAGGATATAAGGGTGCGTCACCGGGCAGGGGAGCGTGCGGCAGAATCCGGCAGGCTCTGGTGTATCCGGGACAGGCGCGGCATGCACGGAGAACGGTATAAAATAAGTTTATGTGGCTTTGTAGAAATTCTCATACTTTAGCCGATGTAGCCCCGATCCTATGAAGAGGTACATAGATCCACTGCCTTCCTCACGATCTAGCCGGGGGAATACGCCCCCGGACCTCGAAAATCAAAGATTTTCTCGACTACCCCCGGTCGTCCCCGCTCAGGATTGAACCTCAAAGGGCAAACTTGCATTTTGAAGAGGGGACTGCCCTCCACCCCCCCTATCCTAATGGCAGGGGGACTGGGGGGCGGCAGCCCCCCGGACGAGACACTCCAGAATAGGATTCCTACAGAGCCGGTTATGTCCTGTTCTGCGCCTTCAGCCGCGCTTCAAGCCTGTCAAGGAGTTTCCTGATCTCCTCGATCTCCTGGACCGTGACCTCGCCATCATCCGGGCCAGGCGTCTCGCCTGAGATCCCCCGCCACTGGGAGAGGACGTCGTCCAGGCTGGTACCGACAAAGGTCTCGCCGCCATGGGCCACGACCAGTCCGATCTCCATCATCTCGCCGGTCTGGGAGATGACCGGGATGATCCAGACTTCCTGGCCGTCGAGGACGTACATGATCGGCTGCACGACCTCAAGGCCCGTGGCCATCGCCACCTTCTGGTGCTGCTGGACATTAGCTGCGGCGCCGAAGTCGTTGTAGTAGCCGGGGGCGTTGTAGAAGGTGAAGGTGCCGTCCTGGACGTCGCAGAGGACATAGCCGACCATCGAGGAGTCCTTGCCCGGCGTCGTGATGGCGGTGAACCAGTACTGGTTGCCGTCGGTGCCCTGGACAAGGTAGACGTCGGGGTCGCCCGAGGAGAGGGTCGCCCCGGCCTCGCCGTGCTCGACGTACACCTCGCCTGTCGGGTACTTCAGGTTGCGCTGGCCCCACCAGGAGTTGATCCAGCCGTCCGAGTAGGTGCCCCACCAGCCAAGATAGGTCTCGGTGAGATCCTCATCGTAGACCCGCTGGATCCAGGCGGGCTGTGTGCCGATGTCGAAGAACTCATTGGTGCCGGTGACAGGGTCGGTGACGACGATGCCCTCGGGCGTCTCGCCGATGATGCCGTAGAGAGCGGGCCGGGAGAGGAGAGTGACCCAGCGGGGGTTTCCCTCCTCGTCGAGCTGGAAGACGGGCTGGTGGATGACGTACGTGGGGTAGTCCTCCCAGATATGGCGGGTCAGGTCGTATTCCAGGATGGCATGCGGGGTGTAGTGCATCTGAAGGCCGATGACCCGTTCGGGTTCTGCCTTCGGGTTCTCTGACGAGACGATCACGTAGCCGTCCGTGCCTTCGCCGGCATAGATGAGGGCCTTGTCCAGAGTGGTGTAGTCCAGGGGGACCAGCCAGACCAGTTCGCCCCTGAGGAACTGGACGTCGGGCGTGAAGACGCCGACCTTGTATCCCAGGTTTCCGATGACCTTGTCTGCCCGCCAGAGGGCGGTCTTGGCCGAGGTTAGCCTGATGTGGTTGGTACTGATGAGGTCGGTGGCATTGTCCACGGTCTTGACCTGCGGTATGGCAGCAAGGTCCTGTGCTCCGATGACCTCGGCGCCGGTGGTGAGCATCGGGATGCCGAGGATGGCGAGGGTCAGGATGGTCCCGCCGACAACACGCATCTTTTCGGCGCCATGGACGTACGACGCGGCGATCCCGCTCACGGCAAGAGAGACCGCGAGGTAGAGGAGGACATTTACCAGGACAAGTGCCGGCGTCCTGAGGTACAGGGCGGCCCCTGAAAAGATGGCGCCGAGGGCGATGAGGCCGGGGTGGTTGAACTTCAGTGTTCTGTCTTCAATACGGACGGTCCAGAATGCCGTCATGATGAACCAGAAGACGATGAGAAATATACTCATAATAGATGCCTGATCGATCTTTGTGTTAAGTTGACATTACATATTGTGCCGTTCTCTCTACATGTTCGGGGATTTTTCCTCCCTGCCACGGCTCTCGTGGATATACGCGCACGGAATCCTCCTTGATGAGGAACCGGGCAGCATGAGTGGTGATACCTGGCAGAGCACCCATGTCATCGTGCTCATCTGATGCAGGCTGCCGGCCAGCGAGGTGAACAGCATGCCCACTGTGATGCATCGCCGCCGGAAAGACCGGCCCGCGCCTCTCTTATACCCTCCCTGCCTACCAGACATGCATGGACAATTCTGCAGGACCGGACCTCTCCGATGACACCCTCCCCGTCGAGAACGACGTTGCACCCTCCCCTGAGGTGCTCGATCGCGCCGTCGCCGACGATCTCGACGGCCTCACCGACATCCTCTTCCACGGACAAACGCAGAAGGTCAGGGAAGACGCCGCCCTTGCCATCGGCATGCTGATGGGTGCGGAGGCGGTCGGGCCTTTTATCGAACTCTTCGCCGAGGATGACCGCGACCTGCGGATGGCCGCTTCGTGGGGGCTCTCCGCGATCGGGACGCCGGCCATCGACGGTCTCATCGCTGCGCTCTCTGCGGAGGACGCCGCCACCAGAATGTGGGCGGCCTACACTCTCGGCGCCATCGGGCACTGCAAGGCCGAGGTTGCACTCGGAAAGGTGCTGAAGGACGAGGACGCCGACGTCAGGTGGTGGGCTTCCTGGGCCCTGGACCAGATCCTGCAGAGGCACGGCTGCTGCAACGGGTGCTGATGCCCGCGGCAACCCCGGCAGGAGCAGAGGGATAGAACCTCTCTTCATCGCCTCTTCGGGATAGGATATATATGACATGATTCCCTCTTTGGCGTGGGATGGTATCATGACCGAGATCCGGATCGCGCCGGCGGTGTACGCCATGCCGGACGAAAACCACGAAAATCTCCATATCGAGATAGAATTACCCGGCGTCGACAAAAAGGACATCACGCTCAGAATGCACGACGATAGTTTCTTTGTCCAGGCATCGAAGGAGGGGACCAGATATGCGGGCTCCTATGCCACCTGCTGTCCGATCGATTATGAGAAAGCGAAGGCATCCTATCACAACGGGCTGTTGACCGTGGATGTCCCGTACAAAAAGCCCCGGGCAAGGGGCATTGAGATTCCCGTCCAGTAACCTGATCTGGTGCTGAACCGAACCACCGGTTCTACCCCCATCTCTCACGACGGTACGGCTTTTCTGTAGACCCGGGGATCCTCTCCGTCTGGCAGCGAGTATTTCGTGTGTCAATTCCCGATCTCTCTCCGTATCTCTAATATGATAGCATATATTACCCCTTTGAGAATAAATCAAAACAAACAGAAATACAAATATTTAATAATGGTTTCCAAATAATCTATGGAGAGACGATCTGTATGGAGATGCGTGATGAGGGGAGGGCCAGTGCCGCAGCAGGGGCCCTTGGCTTTTCTGACCAGGGGTTACTCTGGCAACGGATATTTGACGCCATAGAAGACCCTGTCTTCATTCAAGATCCAGATGGCATCATTCTCCTGGCAAACCGGGCCGTGGGTGACCTTCTCGGCGTCGATGCCGGAGAGGTTGTCGGGAAACCCTGTTATGTCGTGATCCACCAGACCCCGACATTCATCGAGGGCTGTCCCTTTGTCAGGTCGAAGACCTCGGGAAAGAGGGAGAGCTACACCCTCTGGATGTTTGGCCGGTGGTTCAGGGTCTCGATCGACCCGATCCTCCACCCTGAGCGCGGTGTCATCGGTGCGATCCATATCATCACCGACGTCTCCGACATCAAGAGGGTCGATGAGTTGCGGTCCAGGCTTGCATCGATCCTTGAGACGAGCGAGGACGCCATCATCGGCGCCTCTGCGGAGGGCCGGATCACCTCCCTGAACGCTGCAGCCGTCGGTCTCCTCGGCACTACGCCTGACGAGGCCATAGGCCTGCCGGTCTCGCATTTTGTCCCCGACCCCCTTTTCAAGACATGGGAGGAGACGGCACAGGCCGTCGTCGGGGGCAGGGCAGGACGGCGCTTTGAGTCCGAGGTCCTCCGTCTGGACGGCACGAACCATGAGGTTTCGGTCGGCATCTCCCCCATCCGAGATGAACGTGGTGTCGTGTCTGGCTACTCCTGTCTCATTCACGACCTCACACCCCAGAGGAAGGCCGAACGTGCCCTTATCGCCTATGTCGCCGAGGCCGCCCTGCGGATGAAGGTGCCGCTCGGCGGCGTCGCGCATGAAATCGGCAATGTCGCCCCCCTTCTGGACTCGGGACAAATCCGGCCCGAGGACGCGGCCACCATTCTCCGGGTGCAGAAGGCCCACCTCGACCAGATCCTCCAGAACCTTGCCGACCTCGACCGTGCGGTCGCCGAGTCTGCCGAAGAGATCCCTGAGGCCTACCGTCGCTTCCTCTCCGGGGAATAATTTTTTTTAGACTCTTAGATGAAGTGGCTATCTCCTCCACAGAACCTCCTGTTCTCTCTTCCCCGGACCAATCCTGAGCGGGGAACGAGCGATAGCGAGTTCGAGAAATCTATGATTTTCACTGTCCGGGGGCTTTGTCCCCCGGCGAACAGAATAGGAGAAGGCGGTTGATCGGTGCCCCGCACCGGGGGACTGCCGCCCCCGATCCCCCGGTACAGGATAGGTGTGGATGGCAATCTCCTTCTCGGGATTTTCTGCTCTATCTTCCCCTGCCCTTATTCTGAGCGGGGACAACCGTGTCGAGAAAGTGGAAAGTGTGGGGCATTTTCCGGTTCAGGCAAATCTGTGATCTGCCATGGACCGATCTCCCCCTTCCCGTGCCGTCTCTTGATTCATGGAAATAGGGGCGTCTTTTTCCCATCCAACCGGGGATTTTCCCTTTGATCCCGGCCATGTCACTTCAGAAGGTGTTTTTATGATCAGCACCCTACACCTTACCAGAGGGAATGCTGAATGTGTGTTGCAGTTCCTGCCGAAGTAATCGAGATCAAGGACGACAAGACCGGTGTCGTCGACTACGGCGACCTCAGGCAGGAGGTAAGGCTTGATCTCGTCGATGTCAAAGTAGGCGAGTTCGTCCTCGTCCATGTCGGCTTTGCTATCCAGAAACTCAGCCGCGAGGAGGGCCTGTCGACAAGAGAACTCTTTAAAGAAGTCTACGCAGCGATGGAAGAGTAATGCACGAATACAGCATCGCGTACGACATCTTTGCCACAGCCCAGCGCGCTGCCGTCGAGAACCATGCAACGCAGGTGAAGGCGGTCAAGGTCGACGTCGGCGAATTTGCGATGGTCAACCCCGAACAGGTGAAGTTTCTCTTTGAGGTCATCGCCGAGGACGACCCCATCTTTGCAGGCGTCTCTATGGAGTGCCGAACCGTGAAGGTGCGCACCCGTTGCGACTGTGGCTATGAGGGCGACGAGAAGTTCGTCTGCCCCACGTGCGGAGGTCTCCCCCACATTGTCGAGGGAAAAGAGATTGTAGTCACCAAAATTGAGATAGAAGTGAACGATTCATGAAAGTCAACCTGATGCACGGCGCCGGCGGCGAGGTGATGGGCGAACTTCTCAAGGTGCTTACGAAGTTCACCCACAACAATGCCGGCGGGATAGGCCTTGAGTCCCTGGACGACGGGGCGGTGTTCCCGGTCGGGGACCAGCAGATCGTGTTTACGACCGACAACCATGTCATCCACCCGATATTTTTCCCTGGCGGGGATATCGGCAGGATTGCCGTATCCGGCACCATCAACGACCTTGCGATGATGGGCGGTCGCCCGATCGCCCTTTCCTGCGGCATGGTCATTGAGGAGGGTTTTGAGGTTTCCGATCTGGAGCGGATCGTCGCCTCGATGGACGCGGCCCTCGGCGAGGTCGGGGCATCGATCGTGACCGGCGACACCAAGGTGCTGGAGAAGGGCGCCCTCGACGGTATCGTCATCAACACTGCGGGTATCGGCGTCGTAAACCACGTCGTCAGGGACAACGGGCTCAGGCCGGGCGACTTTATTATCGTCTCCGGCACCATCGGCGACCACGGGCTTGCGATCCTCTCCCACCGCGAGGGTTTCGACCTCGGCGAGCAGATCCTCTCCGACGCCGCCCCCCTCTGGGGCATGGTCGAGCGCGCCCTTGCCGCCGGCGATATCCACGCGATGAAGGACCCGACCCGCGGCGGATTTGCCAATGCGATCAACGAGATGGCGAGAAAGAGCGGCGTCCACGTCGAGATCGATGAAGAAGCCCTCCCGATCCGGAAGAGCGTCAGGAGCGCCGCCGCCATGCTCGGGATCGACCCCCTCGAAGTCGCAAACGAGGGGAAGGTCGTCATGGGCGTCGCACCCGGCGATGTCGACGCGGTCCTTGCCGCCCTGAAGTCGCACCACTATGGGAGAGACGCCGCGGTCATCGGCCGCGTCACCGAGGGTTCCTCCGTCGTCATGAAGACCTCGATCGGTGGCGAGCGCTTCATCGAACCGCCGGTCGGCGACCCTGTGCCGAGAGTCTGCTGATATGATCGGGGAGGAGACGGTCGTCCTGAAGGGCGTCACCCTGCCGGGCGGCAGGGTGGCAGACCTCACCCTCGGCGACGGAAGAGTCGTCCATGTCGGCGCCGCAGGGAGGGCCGACGAGGTGATCGACGCGGCCGGCCTCCTCTGCATCCCGGCCGCGGTGGACATGCACACCCATCTGCGGGGCGGGGCCACGCAGGGGGCGAAGGAGGACTGGGCAAGCGGGACCGCGAGTGCGCTCTCTGGCGGGGTGACGGTCGTTGTCGACCAGCCGAACACCGTACCCCCCCTCACGACGCACGAGGCCTTCCGCGCCCGTGTCAGCGAGGCCCGCGACCATGCCCTCTGCCGTTTCGCAATCAATGCCGGGATCGTCCCCGGCGCCGACCTTGCAGGGCTCTGGCAGGAAGGGGCGATGGCCTTCGGCGAGATCTTTGCCGGCCCGTCCAGTTACGGCGCTGCCGTCCCTGAAGATACCCTGAAGGATGCGTTTCTCACCCTCAGGGACCTTGGCGCCCTGGCCACGGTCCATGCCGAAGATCCCCTCCCGGGTACTCCCGCGACCCTTGCCGACCACGACCGTCTGAGGCCGGCCGATGCCGAGGTCAGGGCCGTCAGGACGGTCTCCTCTCTCCTCCCGCCGGGTGGGCGGGTCCACTTCTGCCATATGAGCACGGCCGCCGCCGTCGATGCCGCTGTCGGCACCGTTGAGGTGACGCCGCACCACCTCTTCCTCTCGCGGGAGCGTTTCGCGCCCGAAGACACCCATGCACGGGTGAACCCCCCCCTCAGGTCGGAGGAGGAGCGCCGCCGTCTCTGGAGCAGGTGGGAGAGGATCGACGTCGTCGCATCCGACCATGCCCCGCACACCGCCGGAGAAAAGGCCGCGCCCTTCGCCGACGCCCCTTCGGGCATGCCGGGCGTCGAGACGATGGTGCCCCTTCTCATGGCCGCGGTGCGAGAGGGCCGGATCTCCCTTTCATCGGTCATCGAGAAGACCGCGATAAAACCCGCACAGATCCTCGGCATCCCTGCGGCCGGGTTTGTGCCGGGCAAGAGGGCCGACTTTGCCCTGTACCCTGCAGAACCCAGGAAGATCGACCCCGAAACCCTCCATACAAAATGCACCTGGACGCCGTACGAAGGCATGGAGGCGGTCTTCCCTGAGATCGTCGTCATGGAAGGCGCCTGTGTCGTGCGGGACGGCGAGATCGCCGCCGGAACCGGCGGCTCCTGGATGCCGGGCAAGGGCTATATACGCTGACCGCTAAACTATAGAGGCCGATACATGCACATCCATAGGTCCCCGGGCGATCGATTGGCAGAGCCTGGATATGAGCTTCGGGACAACCCGGATGTGCGACAGGCGCGCCCGGTGCGAGGGTTTAAGACCAGGTGAAGAACGGCACATGCCACTGATGATCCATGGTCGTTAGCACCGGGCCACACCGGTGATACCCGTGACCTCTCTTGACGACGCAGTAACAGGCCCGGACAATTGTGTCGTGCTCACTCTCGACGTCTCTGCCGGGAGCAAAAAGGACTCTTTTCCTGCAGGCTACAACCCCTGGAGGCATGCCCTTGTCTGTCAGGTCGCCGCTCAGGCAGTGGGAGGGAAGGCAAACCGTGCCATCGTCGCTCTGGTTGCGGAGACGATCGGCGTTCCGAAGTCTGCAGTCGGCATTGTTGCCGGTGCCACCTCGACGATCAAGCGGGTCGAGGTGAGGGGTATATCAAGAGATCAGGCAATACAGCGTTTATCCTCTCTTCTTCCCGGATAATTCTCGGGATCCGTCCACACAGGTGCGCGCATACCCAAAGGTGGATATATAAGTACTCCGGGATATATCTACTACCATTGTCTATGGGCCGTCATCGTATTTCTCATATGACAGATTCCGGAGGCTTATCATGTATTCATCAGATACGACCAAGTATCTCATTCACATTAATCTCTATGCAGAGGGGGTGGTCGAGAAACCCGACGTAGTCGGTGCCATATTTGGCCAGACTGAAGGGTTGCTCGGCGAAGACCTTGACCTCCGCGATCTCCAGCGGACCGGGCGGGTCGGCAGGATTGATGTCCATATCATGAGTAAGAAGGGCGAGACCCGGGGAGAGATCCTCATCTCATCCTCCCTCGACCGTGCAGAGACGGCGATCCTTGCGGCGTCCCTGGAGACGATCGACCGGGTCGGCCCCTGCGTCGCGCATGCCACAGTCGAGCGGATCGAGGACATCCGCGTGACGAAGAGGAAGCAGATCGTGGAAAGGGCAAAGGAACTGCTGATCACCCACTTTGATGAGTCGGCGATCGACTCCACCGAACTGCTCGACACTGTCAGGGAGTCGCTGCGGATCGAGAAGATCAGTGTCCTCGGCGAGGAACGGGTGCCTGCAGGCCCGAATGTGCTTGACTCGGATGCGATCATCGTCGTGGAGGGGCGGGCCGACGTGATCAACCTTCTCAGGTACGGGATCAAGAATGCCGTTGCCGTGGAGGGGACGAAGGTCCCGGCAGTTATTACGAAACTCTGTGAGATCAAGACGGCTACGGCCTTCTTCGACGGCGACCGCGGCGGCGACCTCATCCTGCGCGAACTCCTCCAGGTCGCTGAAGTCGACTATGTCGCTTTCTGTCCGCGGGGCAAGAGCGTCGAGGAACTGACACGGAAAGAGGTCATCAAGTCCCTGAGAAACAAGGTCCCAACAGAGTACATCAGGGATCAGCTGACCGATACAAAGGAAGAGGCCCCTGCAGAGACGATCCCTCTCCAGGAGACGATGCCGGTCATTGTCAGCGAGGTGAAAGAGCCCGAAGAGGCGGCCGCGAGCATACCCCCGGCACAGCCTGTCATGACCCTCGAGCAGCAGATCCAGGAGGTCGAAGGGAGGGGCATGGCACGTTTCCTGACCTCGGATTATACGCTGGTGAGCGAGGCGAAGGCCGGCGATGTCGAGCGCGCCGTTGAAGAGATCGATTCGGACACGGCCGGCGTGATCATCGACCGCCCGGTCGATCAGAAACTCATCGATGTCTTCCTTGCGAAAGGACTGGAGTTCATTGCCGCTCCGGAGTTCAGGGATATCGTGAAGAGGCCTTTATCTCTCAGGCTCATGAAAATTCGGAAGGCGTAGAACGGAGCAAATATATTTATAATAAAATTTCCTATTTCTCTTTCGGGGTTTGGACATGCATAAAGAAGAACTGATTACCCTGCATCAGATCCTTGTCGAGATCAAGGATTATTTCGAGACGATGAATGCCGAACTGAAGTTCCCGCAGTACTACGCGCTCAAGATCAACCCGTCCCAGATTCATAAGAGCAAACTTGAGCACAAACACGCGATCTTCGTCCTCGGGCAGGAACTCGCCAATGCAATGAAAGATATCGACTATAATGCCTCGTCCCGCATCTCCGCCAGAATGAAGGAACTCTCCGAGAAGACCGAGCGGGAACTCGAAAAGAGTATTGAGCAGTGACCGCTCCCCCACCTTCAGTGAGGGGCCCTCTGCCTGATTTTTTCGTAAAGGGGGGGCATGTCCCGAACCCCCGGGCCAGTTTATGACCTCAACGCCTGTTCCTTTTCGATCAGGTGGCGGGCAAGCATTTTTGGAATAGGGGCCGCCATACAGTGCCAGTTCGGCGTGCCGTTCACTTCAAGGACAGTATAACTTCCATTCTCGGCGAGCAGGTCGACGCCGCAGTAATCGGCACCGACTGCCTCGGCCGCACCGCCGGCGACCTCCTGCATCTCCCGATCGATCTCGATCGGCGTCCCGGTCCCTCCCTGGTGAATATTGTGGGTGAGATGGGCCGACTGCCGGCAGATGGCACCGACGGCCTTTCCTTCTATGACGAAGACCCTGAAGTCCCGGTCGTTTTGCACATATTCCTGGAGATAATAGGGGGCTTCGCCGAACTCGTCGGGCGTGGTGACGAGACGGACGTCGATCCCGTCATAACCGTAAACCGGCTTGGAGACCGCCTTCCCATGCCGTGCAAGGAAGTCGGCGGCAAGTTCCCGGGACGCGGTAAAGAGCGTTTCAGGTGACGGTATCCCTTTTTTGAGAAGGAGCGCCGTCGTCTTGACCTTGCTTGCGCAGGTCGCGATCGCGTCGGGCGAGTTGACGACGAGGTTCTCAAGGGCGAGGACATCTAGGCACTCGAACTGGTGAATATCCTGCTTCATGCCACATACCCAGACGAGGTCACCGGCGATGGACGCCGAGAGGGGATCGATAGCGTCGAGGTCAAGGAGGGCATATTCGGCTCCCGCCCGTTTGAGTTCAGAGAGCACCGCAGCAGTCGAGTTGTCGTCGTGGGTGTCTGTCGGTTTGGGTACAATGCGAATCATGATCTATCCCCGGTCGGGCGGCGATGTCGGCCGCTCTCAGTAAGAGTAATCTTGCGGGGGAGGGGATGAAGATATCTATATTTTTTCTCCGCCGATCTCGCCCAGACTTGCCTCGGCTTTCTCGACCATCAGTTGCATGGCCTGGATCTTCGCCCGGGCAGTGAGTGTTTCTCCTTTTTTCAGGGCATCTGATGCTTCCTGGTACAACTTCTCAGCCCTTTCCACTCGCCTTTTCGGTCTCCCCACATCTTCCCCCGCGATCTTGAGAAGGTCGATCTCCTCCCTGACAACCAGGAGCTCCCTGAAGATATCATGGAGTTCCATGCCGATATCTGCTGTGGCAGGCAGACCTTCATCTCTGGCATCAAGCATCGCTCTCATCTCTTCGTCGATGTCGGTGACCCTCTCGGCGACGAGGATGGCAAGCGATGTCGCTTCTCCTGTCGTAAGCCCCTGGCCCTGGAAAGAGACCTCGAGGTCGGGGCCGGAGAGTCTCACCGCGATCTGCCCCTTTTCCTTCCCACAACTGATGGTCATTGGCGAACGGGCCTTCTCCCTCTCGAAGAGCACACTGATGCCGTTTGATTCCAGATCTTCGGCAAGGCGATCCAGGAAAGTGGAATAGGCACCGGCAAGGCCTCGGGCGTAGTGGATATATGACATTGACATCCCCCGATCCTAAAATATCCCTTTAGATGATAAGCGTTCCGCCCGGGGTCTGCCGTCATCATCCCGGCATACCTGGTGGAGGACCGCACAAGGGTTTTATCCCGGCGGATCGATGTGCCGGCCATGCGCTACTATCCTGCAGGAGCAGACCTCCCCTCCCCGCACGAGGTCAACCTGGTCGTTGAGGAGGCGTTCAGGGAATACGGGGATGGGCGGGCCCAGATGCCGCCGAAGATCTATGTGACCTTTGAAAAGGGGGATTTCAGGACGATGCCCGCGTACCTGCCTGGCATCGGCATGGCGGGCGTCAAAATCGTCAATGTCCACCCGGAAAACCCGAAGATCGGTCTGCCGACAGTGATGGCCCTCACCGTCATCCTCGACCCCGCCACAGGGATGCCTGATGCGGTCCTGAATGCCACGGCCCTCACCGACCTGCGGACAGGTGCGGCCGGTGCCATTGCCGCACGCTACCTCTCCCCGAAACGCCGGATCGTCCTCGGCGTCATCGGGAGCGGGAGACAGGCCGCCGCCCAGATAAACGCGATCGCCGACGTCCTGGAGATCACGGAGGTCAGGGTCTGGAGCAGAACCCCTGCGAATGCGGAGGCCTTCTGCCGCCGGTGCGAGGGCCATACCTGCGAGGCCGTCTCCCTCGAAATGGCCTGCGACGTCGACGTCATCGTCACGACGACGCCAGTCAGGACGCCGATCATCAGGTCAGAGTGGGTCCATGAGGGAACGCACATCAATGCCATCGGTGCCGACGCACCCGGCAAGGAAGAACTCGACCCGGCTATCCTCCTCCGCTCACGCGTCTTCGTGGACGATCCCACACAGGCCCTTCATTCGGGCGAGATCAATGTGCCGGTCTCTTCCGGACTCTTCACTGCGGAGAGGATCGCGGGCACTCTCGGGGAGATCGTCTGCGGGAGAAAAAAGAGGGAGAGGAGAGATGAGATTACGCTCTTTGACTCGACAGGCCTTGCGATCCAGGACCTTGCCATCGCGGCCCTGGTGATGAAGACGGGGGACGGGATTGTCCTGCCTTTTCCCTGACTCACTCCTCTTTCGGGAGGGGCCGGGCAAACTTCTTCCAGACATCTTCCCTGTACACCGGCCCCGAGTTGTAGGTGCAGAAGGGGATCAGTCTGCCGTCTGGCGTGGCATAGTGGATGCAGCAGCGCTGGACACGGTCGATGTCGTAGTTGTAGTTGTCCATGAAGTGCATCGTGCCGATGAAGAGGGCGTTCCAGTGGAAATCGCGCAGGGCGTCGAAGTTCTGGGACACAAGCGTCTTCCCGAGGAGCGTCCAGAACTGTGTCGCACCGCCGTGTTCGCCGTTCGATGCGGAGACGCTCATGTCCCTGACGCCCTCGATGAGCGCCCGATACTTGTTGATGGTCCCGCCGTCCTTCAGCCTGTCTGTCATCGTCCTGATGGCCTCGAAGAACCCGTCGACGTCGACCATCTCGTTGATCGGGACAAGCCCTTCCTCGGTCACAAAGACATAGGTGGCGGCGCCGCAGTGCTGGTGGGTGGTGAACCTGACCTGCGGCTTTCCGGTGTACGTCTCGACGAGATCGGAGATCGGGACGACGCAGGGGACGGGGTAGAGGTAACTCTTCTTGATGATGCCGCCGGTCTGCTCTTCGATCTTCTCGGCAAGGTCGGGGATGGTGATACGCTCTCTTTTGATGTCGTCCTCGCTTGCGGCACCGGTGAAGGCCACCGGCTGGAAGTTGACGCCCCGCACGACCTGCACGCGGTCTGCGGCAAACCCGAGGATTGCGCCGATCTCATGGTCGTTCCTCCCATTGATGATCGTCGGGACAAGCACGACGCCGAGGCCGACTTTCGCGCAGTTTTTCACGGCATTCAGGCTTGCCTGAAGGATCGGGTTCGTCTCCAGGGTGACGCCGTCGAAGTGAAGATAGACGGTGCTCAGGCCGGCTTCCCTGAGTTCCTTCGCATATTCGGGATCCATTGCGATCTTGATCCCGTTCGTCGCGATCTGGACCTGCGAGAAACCGAGTTCCTTTGCCTTCCTGATGATATCGAAGAGGTCGTCGCGCATCGTCGGTTCGCCGCCCGAGAACTGGATGGCTGGCGTGGGGACCGGCTTTTCACTCCTGAGCATCTTCATCATCTCGACGACCTCGTCGAAGGATGGTTCGTAGATAAACCCGCATGCCTGTGCATTGGCGAAGCAGAAGTCGCAGTGGAGGTTGCAGCGGTTTGTCAGGTCGATGTTGGCAAGGAGTGTGGTTGACCTGTGGCCAGAGCAGATCCCGCAGTTTGCCGGGCAGGTGTCGGGTACGGTCTCTTTCTGGGGGTTGGAGACACCGTTTCCCATCTCCTCGAATGCATCGAACCTCCTGTACATCTCTGCATCCGACCAGTAGAGATGTTTCGCCTCTCCGTGCTCCGGGCAGGTGCGGGAAATCCAGACCTTCCCGTCCTCCTCGCAAATGTCTGCGTCAAGCACCCTTTTGCAAATGGGGCAAAGACTCTTGGTTTTTTTCAGAAGCATATCTCATCCACCGGCATATCTTTACAATAGCGTTTCATATATTGGTTACCTGCGCCATACAGTGATGACACAATGTTTAGAGCGAATTGAGATTTAAACTTAAGTAGAAATTGTGGGGAGAATAATTATTATTATCGATTCGATTATATCAAGTCTGGTCGTGGCGATCTGGGTGATGTTGCCTGCCTATGTGCCTAATTCGGCCGCTGCCGCTCTTGGAGGCGGTGCACCGGTGGACATGGGGAAAACCTGGAGCGACGGCCGTAGGATCCTTGGCGACGGTAAGACCTGGCGTGGTTTTGTCCTCGGGGTCGCATGCGGTGTCGCCGTCGGTATCGTTCAGATTGTGGCGAGGGACGCCTTCGGGCTCTCCTCTCTCCCCGAGCATACGCTCATAACAGTGTTCCTCCTTGCCTTCGGGGCGCTTCTTGGCGATATGGTAAAGAGTTTTATCAAAAGGCGGCTTGGAAAGGAGAGTGGAGAGGAATGGCTCATCGCCGATCAGTACGACCTCGTTGCCGGATCTCTCGGCCTCTTGCTTGTCTTCCAGTATGGCTGGGTCGTGGAGAACGTAACCCTCGGGGTCTTTGTCTGGATTATCATCCTCACTCCCCTCCTCCACCGTGCTGCAAACATCATCGGATATCTCATCGGAGTGAAGAAAGTACCATGGTAAAAGAAATTGCAGAACTGCTCAAGGACCACGGGGCCATCGAGATCGGGGACTTTGTCCTGGCATCCGGGGCACGAAGTTCCTATTATCTCGACATCAAGACGGCGATCACCGACCCCGCTCTCCTCCGCCGGATAGGCGAGGCATTTACAGAGGGGTTCGTGTTCGATGTCGTCGCGGGCGTTGCGGTGGGTGCGGTGCCCCTTGCGGTCGCCACCTCCCTTGCATCGGGAAAGCCGTACGCCATCATCAGGAAAGAGCAGAAAGACCACGGCAAAAGCGACCTCGTCATCGGCGACGTGAAGGGGAAGGCGGTCCTCCTTGTCGAGGACGTCACCACCTCCGGGGGGTCCGCACTATTCGGGGTCAGGGTGCTCAGGGATGCCGGAGCACGGGTCGTTGCCGTGGCCTCGGTCGTGGACCGGGAGAGCGGGGCGTCCGATGCATTTGCACATGAGGGCGTGCCCCTCGTCCCGCTGACGACGGCCTCTGAGATGATGAACCTGTAACCATTTATGGGGGAGAGGCATATAATGATGGACATGAAGATTCTTGTTGTGGGCGGTGGCGGCCGGGAGCACGCGATTGCACGGGCCCTATCCTGCAACAGTGGTGTAAAACTCTATACGGCAATGGCCCGGCATAACCCCGGCATTGCGTCTCTCTCTGAGGGCGTTCTCCTTGAAAAAGAGACCAATGTGGGGGCTGTCGCGGATTTTGCAAAGAAGAGTGGTGTCGACTTTGCCATCATCGGGCCCGAGGCACCACTCGAGGCCGGCATTGCCGACACTCTCCAGGAACAGGGTGTCCCCTGTGTCGGACCGACGCGGATGGCGGCACGGCTTGAGACGGACAAGGCGTTCTGCCGCACCATGATGGAGAAGCACGGCATCGCCGGGTGTCCGCACTACCGCGTCTTCCAGGATCCCGGGGAGGCCTGCGAGTACATCGACGCCTATGACGGCGACCTTGTGGTCAAACCGATCGGTCTGACCGGTGGAAAGGGAGTCAAGGTCATGGGCGAGCAGGTGGACCGCGAGGGTGCGAAGAAATATGCCCGCACTCTCCACGGCGGCGTCGTCCTTGAGGAACGGCTTATCGGCGAGGAGTTCACCCTCCAGGCTTTTGTCGACGGGAACCACCTGGTGCCGATGCCCCTTGTGCAGGACCACAAGAGGGCGTACGAAGGGGATACCGGCCCGAATACCGGGGGAATGGGAACCTACTCCCTTGAAGACCATCTCCTGCCCTTTGTGACGCCGTCAGACTACCGCGATGCCCTTGAGATCATGCGGAACGCCGTTGCGGCGATGATCGCTGAGGGGCAGCCGTACCGCGGCATCCTGTACGGTCAGTTCATGAACACGCGGGACGGCCCGAAGGTCGTGGAGTTCAACTCGCGCTTCGGCGACCCCGAGGCGATGAATGTCCTCTCCCTCATTACGAGCGATTTTGCCGAAGTTCTCTGCCGGATCATCGACGGGACGCTCTCGCCCGCGCATGTAGACTTCGCAAAGCAGGCGACGGTCTGCAAGTACCTCGTGCCTCAGGGTTATCCTGACACACCGGTCGCCGGAGCGCCGATCGAGGTCGGTGACTATGGCGATGCCCTGCTGTATTATGCGAATGTCGGCGAAAAGGACGGGAAGCTGATGACCCTCACCTCACGGACGATGGCCTTCGTCGGGGTCGGCGACAGTCTTGAAGAGGCCGAGGCAAAGGCCGAAAAGGCGGCGGCGTCGGTGAAGGGCGGTGTGTGGTATCGTCACGATATCGGCAAGACCTCCCTCCTCGACAAGAGGATTGCACACATGAAGGGGATACGATGAAGAAGGATTTTCTGACACTTCTTGACGCGGACGCCACCGAGATAGAGGAGATCCTCGACGAGGCAGAGAGGCTCAAAGCGCTCAGGGCAGAGGGTACCCCCCACCCCCTTCTGGCCGGGAAGAGCCTTGCCATGATCTTCGAGAAGGCCTCGACACGGACGCGTGTCTCTTTCGAGGCCGGGATGCACGACCTCGGGGGCCATGCCCTCTTTCTCAACCCCCACGACCTCCAGCTCGGCCGGGGCGAAATGCTCAGGGACACGGCGCGTGTGCTCTCCAGGTATGTCTCGGCCATCATGATCCGGGCCTACAAGCACAGCACCCTTGAAGAGTTCGCGAAGTATTCGTCGGTGCCGGTCATCAACGGTCTCTCCGACATCGCCCATCCCTGCCAGGTGCTTGCCGACCTCCTGACTCTGCGCGAACGCTTCTCCTCCCTGGACGGGCTGAGGCTTGCATGGATCGGGGACGGGAACAATGTCTGCAACTCGATGCTCCTTGCCGCGGCCTACACGGGCATGGAACTGAGGATCGCATGTCCTTCAGGATATAACCCCGACGCCGGGATCCTGGAGGAGGCCAGGGCGCGGGGCGCGAAGGTTGCATTCTTCTCCACGCCTGAAGAGGCGGCAGAGGACGCCCATGCCCTCTACACCGACGTATGGGTCTCGATGGGCAACGAGCCCGAGCGGGAAGAGCGCCTCAGGGCCTTCCAGGGCTATACGATCACCTCCGGCGTCGTGGCGCGTGCCGAACCCGACGCCGTGGTGATGCACTGCCTGCCCGCCCACCGCGGCGAGGAGATCGCCGAAGACGTGCTGGAAGGGCCGCAGAGCATTGTCTGGGACCAGGCCGAGAACCGTCTCCACGCCCAGAAGGCGCTTCTCGTCAAACTGATCCGGTGAACGGGGCCGCACCTCTGGGTGGCGACCGCGTTTTATCTTTTTTAAGTCAAAGATTTTCTCGACTGTTTTTAGGGTAGGCGGTTGAGCGGCATCCTCCACTGGGGGGCTGCCGCCCCCCAGACCCCCTGCTATTAGGATAGGGGTGGAGAGTAGTCTCCTCTTCAAAATGCAGGGTTTACCCATTCGAAGCCCAATCCTGAGCGGGGACGACCGGGGGGAGTCGAGAAAATCTTTGATTTTCGAGGTCCGGGGGCGGAGTCCCCCGGAGGGTGTGGTATGGGGGAAGGCAGTGGATCCGTGTTCACTCAGAGAGTTTCTCCAGAGCCTGATTTTCTCGTTAAAGCAGATCTATGATGCACCGTGGGCTGCAGATATTCGAGCCCCGCACCCCTTACCTGCAAAAAAAAAGAATTAGTCTGAGCCGATGAAATCCTTGACCTGTGTGACCATGTCCTTTTCCGCTTTCTGGATGACGTCCAGTTTGCCGCGGAAGGCGAGGAGGTTTCTCATGTCGCCGTCCATGTTTGCAAAGGAGAGCCTTTGCGGGCTGTCGACCAGTTCGACGTCGTACTTGCCGATGATGTCCCGGATCACGCTTCTCGGGACGCCCGGCGGGATGACCAGATCATAGAGTTCTTCTTCTGCCATTGGATTGCCTCACTTTCCTATTTTGATACGCCTGCCCATGATGCACGGTCCGCCTCTCACGCCGCCCAGGGGGTTCTTCGGTTTGCCGAGGGAGTTCATGCACCGCCCCATCAGGGCGGCGCCGCGTGCAAGCCCGTCGTCCACAAAGACCACATGATTTTGCGGGTCTTTGAAGAGGCCGCGGTCGGTGATACCGTCAAGGATATACTGCGGTTTTCTCCCTGATATCGCCGCCCGTCCGGTGAAACCGATGGAGGCGTTTTCCGGGACCATGGTGTGTTCGACCGCGACATCGATGAGTCTGAGGGCCATTCTGGCGCAGACGTGGTCGATCACATCGACGAGCAGTCCTTTGCCGTACTTCTCATAGATCTCTGCACCAATCGTATTGAGTGCTCCGGTTTCGCTCCCGTTCACCCCGACATCGCACCCGATCAGGGCGACTCCCGAGTCATGGGCGACCTTCGCGCTGACCGGCACCCGGCCGAAACGGTCGCGGTCGGACGGGACGATCCTGATGTCGATGTGACGGTGTGCCTGTTCCACATAGTCCTCGACGGTTGCCGCACTCCTCCCGATCCGCGACAGCCCCTCGATGACACTTTTGTCGCCAAACATGTCGAGGGCCGTGCCTGTCCTCCCCTCGACCTGGCCGGTCCCCCTGACGATGGAGTCGGGGATCGCCCCTGCAAGGCCGCAGAAGTTTCCGATAGTCTGGGCAAAGGGGTTCTCGGCCGCGGCGTCGACGTCAGAGGTGATCCTTCCATCGAGGGTCGTCCCGAAGTCTATCGAGAGACAGGGGTTGCGGAAATCCACCGACGTGCTCTTTGCGCCTTCCTTGATCCCGGCCATCGCGAGTTCGCCCTCCATCTCGTTGGCGACCATCTCGACCCCCGAACTCCCGACCGGGGGGATCACGCCGGCGACCGCCCCGACAAAGACGACCTTGTCGGCAAAACTGTAGTGCTGCAGTTTTTTTGTGAGGTTTTCCTTCGACATCGGGGGCGTCATCTTCTTTGGCGGGACTCCCGCGGCAAGGCAGCCATTGGCGAGAGCGATCACGAAATCGCCCACCTGGTCAGGGGAGTCCATGGCGGCGACGACGCCGGTGCTCCGCACCACAAAGTCGAGGTCGTCCTTGATCGAGAGACCGGCCTCCTTGTGGCACTCGATAAGGGTGTCCCGCACCAGTTCGGTGACAGACTCGCGAGTGAGTTCTGTGCCGTCGAGGGTTGCGCCGAAGACATCTTCCCCGGCTTTTGGCGGCCTGACGTCGCGGCTCATCTTCACCGTCTTGTTGATGACATAGGTCATGCCGGTGTCGAGGTCGGTGCCGGTGAGGATACATTTCGTCGTTGTGTTCCCCATCTCGACCGATGCGACGATGAAGTACGGTTTGGTCTTGTATTCAGGGACCACCATCCCGGCGCCGTGGGAGATCGAGGGTGGCGGGATACTTTCCACGATATACGGCTTTGGTTTGAAAAAGCGGTCCAGAAAACGGGCGCACATGGATCTTATCTCTCCTCCTGAATTGTTTATATCTTTCTGTCCGTGTGTTCACTCTTCTGTCCGCAACCCGGCAGGGATGCGGAGATCCGGGCGATGCCTCTCAGGACACGGTATCCTGAAGCGGTGAGTTCGTACTCGCCCCGTTCGTACCTCTGGGAGATCAGGCCTGCGCCTTCCAGTTTTTCGAGGTGGAAGAGAAGGTTTCCTCCCCGTAGGCCGGTGATCGCGGAGAGGCCCGAGAAGGTGCGGGAGTCCGTGGCGAGTTCCATCAGGATGCCGAGGCGCGGGATGCTTGCTGTGGGTTCGAGCACCTTCTTTACCGTCTCCTCCACCGATATCGATCCGATGGAGGGATCGTCTTCCCGTTCCCTGAGGATCCCGAGAGACCCGGCAATCTCTTCCTGTTTGTCGAGTATTCTGGTCGCCTCCTCGAAGCAGGGGGTGCAGGTTGGTTGTGCCTGTTTTTTGAGTTCCCGGATCCGGCGGTGATAACCGGCCAGTGCCTCGCGGGTGGCCCGTCCGTCGGTGATCGTCCCGGCACTCTCCATGATCTCGCGGAAAAAGACTTCAAGGCACTTCTCACGCTCCGGGCATGCCCTGTCCAGTTCATGCTCAAGTCCTGCCCGTGCGCTCTCCAGGTGGGCGTCGATGGCGACCTTTCCGAATTCGCGTTGCATGGCGGCGATGAGGCCGGTGACCCCGGTCTGACTGCGCCCTTCAGAGAGGGCACGCACCTCTTCCCTGAGCGCCCTTACTTCGTCCCTGATTTCGCGCACAGGATCGTCTGGTGCGGTTGTGGGGCTTTCACCGCTATAGAATTCTGTATCTGGCATTCCAGAGTACACTTTTGTAACACGCAGGTATATATCTGCTGAGTGCGAGAGGGATATGATCATCATGGTCAAACTGGTAGACGAGATGAAAGAGGCTTTTTCGAAGGTCAGGGTCTTCCCGGTGGCGACCGCCTCGAAAGACGGCATCCCGAACGTTGTCCCGATCGGTTTCTGCATGCTCATGGACGACGAGACGATCTGGATCGCGGACAATTTCATGAAAAAGACCCTTGCGAACCTGAAGGAGAACCCGCATATCGCTCTCTATGTCTGGGGGCCTGAGATCAAGGGCTGTTTCCAGTTGAAGGGCGATGTGACGGTCCTCACCGAGGGCGACGACTTCCAGAAGATGCGGGAGATCGTCCTGGCCAAGATGTCCCAGGCGCCTGCAAAGAGCCTGATCGTCATGAAGATCACGGAGGCCTACTCCTGTGCTCCCGGACCGGGCGCGGGGGAGCGGATCCACCTCTACAACCCCTGATCTCGTGCCCGAGATCTTCCTTTTTTGCCTGCCACCCGTCAGGTTCATCTGCATGAGGGCCAGAGAGGGGTATGGTTCCTATGGTGAAACTGACACCTGAGATGAAAGAGGCCTTTTTGAAGGCGCCCGTCTATCCGCTTGCGACCGCTTCGAAGGACGGCGAGCCGAATGTCGTTCCGATGAAGTCGGTCTGGCTTGTCGACGACGAGACCGTCTGGATCGCCGACAACTACATGGAAAAGACCCTTGCAAACCTGCAGGAGAACGCGAGGGCGGCGATATTCCTCTGGGGCCCGGAGACGAAGGGGTGTCTTCAGGTCAAGGGGGACACCGCGGTCCTCACCTCTGGCCCGGACTACGAGAAGATGCGGGCGATGGTGAAGGCGAAGTCGGAGAAGTACCCGGCCAAGTCCCTGATCGTCTTCAAGGTCACCGACGTCTTCACCTGCTCACCCGGAGACGGGGCAGGGAAGAAGATGCTGTGAGGGGATCGCCTCTCTTTTTTTCGTGAGACTCTGTGCGGCCGGCGACGACAATGGATCGCTGTGGGATCGAATTGCAGGCCCACACATGGCCGCACCTCGTTGTCCCTCATCGGGAATTTCCTGTTCTCTCTTCCCCGATCCTATCCTGATTCGGGGGTCCGGTGGCGTAGTCCGCCGGCGGCAGTATGGGGAAGGCAGTGGATCCGTGCATCCGTGCATCCTCTTGAGGGTCCACTCCCTGAACCCCCTTCAAAAAAAAGAAAATTTATTCCTTCCTGATCTGCTTCAGCAGGCGGGCCTGCATGCCGAAGTACTTCGAGACGCCCACCGCATCGCACTGGTCGATGGTGTGGGAGTCGAAGGAGACCAGGTCGCTTGAATAGAGGGCCATCGGCGAACTCCGCCCGGCGACATGGACGCTCCCCTTGAAGAGGACACAGTCCACCGTGCCTGTGACGCGCTCCTGCGTCGTGTCGATGAAGGCGTTGAGGGCGGCATAGAGGGGCTCGTGGACCAGGCCCATGTACGCCATTTCAGACCACTTCTCGTCGACGCCGTGCTTGAAGGAGAGTTCCTGCCGGGTCAGGACGAGACGTTCGAGGTCGTGGTGGGCGGTGAGGAGGACGGTCGCGGCCGGGTGCTCGTAGTTCTCGCGGGCCTTGAGGCCGAGGATGCGGTCCTCCATCATGTCGTTCCTGCCGACGCCGTGGCGGCCGGCGATGACGTTGAGCTCGCGGATCAGGTCGCCGCCCTTCATCGCCTTCCCATTGAGGGAGACGGGCACGCCCTGCTCGAAGCCGATCGTGATCGTCTCGGGCTCGTCCGGTGCGTCCTTCGGGGAGACGGTCCAGGCATAGATCTCTTCAGGCGGGTGGAAGGCAGGGTCTTCCAGCTTGCCGCCCTCAATGCTCCGGGACCAGAAGTTCTCGTCGATGGACCAGGGCTTCTCCTTCTTCACCGGCACCGGGACGCCGTGCTCCTCGGCGTACTCGATCTCCCACTCACGGGTGAGGTTCATCTCGCGGATCGGGGCGACGACCTCGAAACCGTTCGCGCGGAAGATGAAGTCGAAGCGGAGCTGGTCGTTGCCCTTGCCCGTGCAACCGTGGGCGATGGCGACGGCATTCTCCTTCTTCGCGATCTTCACGATCTCCTCGGCGATGAGGGGCCTGGCGAGGGCGGTGCCCATCGGATAGCCCTCGTAGTTCCCGTTCGCCTTGATCGCGCGGAAGATGTGCTCCGCGACGAAGGCGTCCTTCGCGTCGATGGTGTAGTGGTGGTCGGCGAGCCGCTCACCCTTCTTCGACCCCTCCTCGATCTCATGTGCAGGCTGGCCGACATCGACGACGACGGTGACGACCTCGTCGTAGCCGTAGTGCTCCTTGAGGAGCGGGATGCAGATAGACGTGTCAAGACCGCCAGAATAGGCGAGTACAACTTTTCCCTTTCCCATTGCTGATGCTCCCATGATGAAATGGTATGCAGATACCTACTACCCGTTGGTCTTCCCAGACTTTTAAATCTCTGGACAGGGGAATGCCCTGTGGTTCCCGGCCGTGCGTCTCCGCGGAATGGTCTGTCGCCCCGCTGGGAGAGCGCTGTCTGTCCCTCCTCCGGAGAATGACAGCAAAAAATCGTTGAGGGGGCCGGTTTCCCGGACCCTATGCTGTGACGTTAATGAAATTGACCTTTGTCTCGTTGTCCATCTCGTCGATGTCGGAGACCGTCAGGTTCACCGTGTACAGCCCCGGCGACTCGTAGGTGTGTGTCGGGTCGGGCTCTGTGGAGACGTTCCCGTCCCCGAAGACCCAGGCCCAGGATAGAGGCGTGCCTGTCGAGGTGTCGGTGAAGTTCACCTCCAGCGGGGCCGTGCCGTTCAGGGGTTCGGCCGTGAAGTTTGCCCTGAGCGGTGCCGAGACATTGATGTAGTCGGTTCTCTCCAGGGAGGAGAATGCCGTTCCGTCAGAGACTGTCAGGTTCACCGTGTACAGCCCCGGCGTCTCGTAGGTGTGTGTCGGGTCGGGCTCTGTGGAGATGTTCCCGTCCCCGAAGGCCCAGGCCCAGGAGATGGGCGTGCCCGTCGAGGTGTCGGTGAAGGCCACCTCCAGCGGGGCGGTGCCGTTCAGGGGTTCGGCCGTGAAGTTCGCGCCGAGTGCAGCCGGTGGTGTCGGCGTGGTCGTCACCGTGAGGCGCGCCTTCCCGGTCTCAAGGACATAGTCCTCAAGTCCGGGTCCCACGACCTGCGCACCGCCGAGGACGAGGTCGCTCTGACCGCCGGCGTCCCCGCGCACCGTGATCCTGCAGAGGGTGATACTCTCTGTCCCCGGATCGGTGCCGCCCCGGATTCCGGAAACGACAATCGAATCGGCAGGCACCGGCGAGACCATGAACCTGGTACCCAGCCATTTGGGCATCTCGACCTTCACGATCTCGCCCACGCGGCGGTCGGTGAGGTCGATGGCCAGCGAGTAGAAGGCGACGCCCTTGTCCGCCCTGTCCATCACCACGTCGAAGGTCCTGTTCTCCCCTTCAGGGAATGCGGACTCCGCGGGAATGAAGGAGAGGTTCGCCTGAAGGTGTTCCTCGCTGACGGTGATATACCCGGTCTTTGTCTCGGTGTCGCTCCTCTTCCCGTCGGAGATGGTCAGGGATACGGTGTACGTCCCGGCCCTGGTGAAGGTGTGGACGGGGTAACGCTCATTCGACTTTGCCCCGTCCCCGAAGTTCCAGGACCAGGTCGTCGGCCCGCCGGCAGAGCGGTCGATGAACTGCACGGTCAGGGGTGCGGTGCCGCTCCGCGGGAAGGCTGCGAAGTCTGCATAGAAGGGCTGCGACGGCGGAGGTCCGGGCGGTTCCTTTCCAAGCTTGAGGATGAAAGCGTCGAGAGAGCACCCTGTGAAGAGGGTCGGTCCCTTGCAGATCCCGCTCTCCCCGCCGATCGCGTATCCCCCGTCTTCGGTCAGGATGATCGCGTGCGGGTCGTTCTCAAGCAGGCCGAGAGAGTAGAAGTCCTGCCATGTGATCTCTCCCGTCTCATTCGTCCTTATGAGGTAGATGACGTTCTGGGGGTTTGCCACCGGGTCGAAGTGGCATGCAAGGACAAAGCCCCGGTCGGAGGTTTCGACAAAGTCCTCGGCCCAGAAAGCCTGCGTGCAGGTGGTGTTGTAGAACCGCGACCATGCGGCCTCGCCCTCGGCGTCGGTCTTGATGAGTGCTGCGCCCGCCGTCTCAGGCCGCTCGAAGACGGTCTTGCCCGTGAGGGCGTATCCGCCGTCGGCGGTCTGGAGCACCTTCACGGCCTGGAAGTCTCCCTTTGCACCCTGTGCGGGCCATTGCAGATCGCGCGCCGCATAATACTGCTCCCAGAGGAGAGCGCCGGTCTCGTTCGTCTTTCTCAGGAATGCGTCCACGGTCCCGTTGACCGGGTCGGCAGATGTGCCCGCGACCAGATAACCTCCGTCGTCGGTCTGGAGGACCGAGTACCCGGCGTCGTCATACATCCTCAGGAACCGTGCCGACCACTCCACCTCCCCGGTCTCGTTGGTCCTGACAAGGTATGCCGCGCCCGGCCCGCTCTCCGGGTTGTCCCGTCCGGTCAGGACGAAACCGCCGTCATCGCAGACCCGGATGTCCTTCGCTTCTTCCCATGTGGGGCTGATGTTCCCGGTCGGTCCTGTCCAGAGTGGCGTCCCCGCACTGTTGGTCCTGACCATCATCATGCCGTCGGCCTGCACGCCCCCGATCTCTGTCTGTCCATAGCCTGCCAGGATGTACCCGCCGTCCGGCGTCACCCGCACGGCGTTCGCCGTATCATAGATGCCATAGTCATAGGTCCTGTTCCAGAGGACGGTGCCGTTTCTGTCGGTCCGCAGCAGGAGCATGTCGCTCGTCGTGCAGTTCTGCTCCTTCCCGGCAAGGACAAAACCGCCGTCGCCGGTTTCCTGGAGGCCGTTGCCAAAGTCGTTCAGCCCTGAGTCGAATGTCCTCTCCCAGAGGACGTCGGGCATGCCTGTTGCCGCGGCCGTCCCGGCCAGCATGAGCAGCAGCGGGATGGCGATACAGATCGCCAGAGGGCGATGTGCCCTCTTATCCTTTGATCTATCTTTCATTCTGTCCCTCCTTCTTTTCTGGGGGGTTATGACGAATGGAGCGTGAAATATGCCGCCCCTACGGCCGGGCATAGGGGATGAAAAATGATAAATCTTGCGCTGTGTCCGGAGGCAAAATTGTGGAGATTATGCCGTCATTCTGATTATGGGTGCAGATTACCTGCACAATCAGCAATTCAAATATTTTTAAACATTATGCCTGGGGCCGCGGGAAAAAAGGGGAGTTTATGCCTTCCCCAGGTAGTGGTTCAGGGGCTCGATGGTGATCTCCTCGTGCTTCATCACCTCGATCGCCCGCGCCGCAGCCTCGGCCGCAGAGAGGGTGGTGATATAGGGCACAGAGTAGTCCACCGCGACCCGCATGATCGCGTAGTGGTCCTGCCGGGACTGCTTGTCTGCCGGGGTGTTGATGATCAGGCTGATCTCACCTTTGCGCATCATGTCGATGACATTGGGGGAACCTTCCTGGACCTTCCTGACCATCTTCACGTCGATGCCGGACTGGATGAGATACTCGGCCGTGCCGCCGGTGCCGTAGAGGACGAGCCCGAGGTCGGAGAGTTTCTTTGCGATCGGGACGATCGCTTCCTTCTGGTCGTCTGGCACCGAGATGAAGACATTGCCCCTGAGGGGCAGGTCGTTGTCCGCGGCCAGGCAGGCCTTGTAGTAGGCCCGGCCGAAGTCGTAGTCGATGCCCATGACCTCGCCGGTGCTCTTCATCTCAGGGCCGAGGACGGTGTCGACGCCCGGGAGTTTGTTGAAGGGGAGGAGCACCTCCTTGACGGCGACATGAGAGATGGTCTTTTCCTGATACCCGAGGTCGTGCAACTTCCTGCCCATCATCACCTTTGCGGCGATCTTTGCAATCGGCAGGCCTGTCGCCTTCGAGACGAAGGGCACAGTCCTGCTTGCCCGCGGGTTCGCCTCCAGCACATAGACGGTGTCGTCCTTCACCGCAAGTTGAATATTGATCAGGCCGACGACTCCCATCTCCAGGGCGATCCGCCGGGTGTAGTCTTTCACGCGGTCGATCACCGACTGCGAGAGGGACTGCGTTGGGATGACGCAGGCCGAGTCGCCCGAGTGGACGCCGGCCTCCTCGATATGCTCCATCACCCCGCCGATGAGCACCTCGTCGCCGTCACAGACCGCGTCGACGTCGAGTTCGTAGGCGTCCTGGAGGAAGCGGTCGATGAGCACCGGGTGCTGCCTGGAGACCCTGACAGCCTCCTTCATGTAACTATCGAGTTCGACCTCGTCGTGGACGATCTCCATCGCCCTGCCTCCGAGGACGTAACTCGGGCGGACGAGCACAGGGTAGCCGATATCCCGTGCGATCTTCCGTGCTTCGGTCTCCGAATGTGCGGAGGCGTTCGGAGCCGAGGGGATACCGAGACGGTCGAGGAGGACGCTGAACCGGTCGCGGTCCTCGGCCATGTCCATCGCGTCAGGGGAGGTGCCGAAGATCTTCGTCTTGAGGCCGCGCTTTGCGATCTCCTGCTCAAGGGGGATGGCCAGGTTCACCGAGTTCTGGCCGCCGAACTGGACCATCACGCCGTCGTAGTCGTCGTTGACCAGGACATTGACAACGTCTTCGAGCTGCATCGGCTCGAAGAAGAGCCTGTCCGAGGTGTCAAAGTCGGTGGAAACAGTTTCAGGGTTGTTGTTGACGATGTGGACCGCGACGCCCTCGTCCCTGACGGCCTGGACCGCGTGAACGGTGCAGTAGTCGAACTCGATCCCCTGTCCGATCCTGATCGGGCCCGAACCGAGGATGAGCACCTTCCTGCGTGTGTCGTGGAGATTTTCGTTCTCGTCCTCCCAGGTGGAGTAGAGGTATGGCGTCTTTGCCGGGAACTCGGCGGCGCAGGTGTCGACCATCTTGTAGGTGGGCCTGCCTGCCTCTTTCTCGACCTCGTCCACGGGGAGGCCGGTGAGTTCGGCGATCTCTGTGTTCGAGAAGCCGAGCCTCTTTGCGGTTCTGATGTCCCCTTCCTCGAAGTTCTCCTTCAGTTTCTTCTCGGTCCTGACGAGGTGCTCGATCTTCTCCAGGAAGAAGGGAGTGATCTTTGTCATCGCCGCGATCTCGTCGACGGTCATGCCCTGCCTGAAGGCATCGAAGAGGCAGCCAAAACGCTCGTCTGTCGGGCTGGTCAGGATCATCCTGATCTCGTTCTGGTTGGTGTGCTCCCGCATGTCCGAGTCCAGGGAGCGGAGGGCCTTCTTGAAGGCCTCCTCGAGATTCCTGCCGATGGCCATGACCTCGCCGGTGGACTTCATCGCCGTGGTGAGCGTCCTGTCGGCCGTCTTGAACTTGTCGAAGGGCCAGCGCGGCACTTTTACGACGACATAGTCGATCGAGGGCTCGAAGGATGCCGGGGTCATGCCGGTGACCGAGTTCAGGATCTCATCGAGGCGCAGGCCGATGGCGATCTTTGAGGCGACCCGTGCGATCGGGTAGCCTGTCGCCTTGGAGGCGAGGGCAGAGGAGCGGGAGACGCGGGGGTTGACCTCGATGACCCTGTAGTCCCCCTCCTTGAAGGCGAACTGGATATTACAGCCGCCCTGCACATTGAGGGCCCTGATGATCTTGATCGCCGCGGAACGCATCATCTGGAACTCGTCATCGCGCAGGGTGAGGATCGGGGCCACGACAACGGATTCTCCCGTATGGACGCCCATGGGGTCGACGTTTTCCATGCCGCAGATGATGATGCAAGTGTCGGCGGCGTCGCGCATAACCTCGAATTCGATCTCCTTCCAGCCCATCACCGACTCTTCGATGAGCACCTGGTGGATGCGGGAGCGGTTGAGGCCGACTTCCACGATGCGCCGCAGTTCTTCGGGGGTGTGGGCGATGCCGCCGCCCGCACCGCCAAGGGTGTAGGCAGGCCTGATGATCGCGGGGAGGCCGACCTCGGCCAGAGCCGCGTCCAGATCCTCGATATGTTCCAGGATCATGCTCTTCGGGACGGGTTCCCCGATCTCGTTCATCAGTTCCTTGAACTTCTCCCTGTCCTCGCCCTGGTAGATCGCTTCGAGGGGGGTGCCCAGGATCTCGACGCCGTCGAGTGCGCCGATCTCAGCGAGTTCGGCGGTGAGGTTGAGGCCGGTCTGGCCGCCCATGCCCGAGAGGATCCCGTCGGGCTTCTCTTTCTTGATGATCTTTGCAATGATCTCTGCTTTGAGGGGCTCGATATAGACCCGCTCCGCCATTTCGGGGTCGGTCTGGATCGTCGCCGGGTTGGAGTTGACAAGGACCACCTCGACGCCTTCCTCGCGCAGGGCGCGGCAGGCCTGCGAGCCCGAGAAGTCGAACTCGGCGGCCTGTCCGATCTGGATGGGCCCTGACCCGATGATCAGGGCCTTTTTAATCTTCGGATTCTTCGGCATCAGGCAATCCTCCTGTACATCAGGTCAAAGATGGGACGTTCGGTATCGTGCGGCCCGCCATGGGCCTCGGGGTGGAACTGGACGCAGAGCACGTCGAGGTCGTCGTTGCAGAAGCCCTCGAGGGTGCCGTCGTTCACGTTCTCGTAGGCGACGCGGCAGCCTTCCGGCAGGGTGTCGCCGTCCACGGCAAAGCCGTGGTTCTGCGTGGTGATGTAGATCGAGCCGTTCATATGCCTGACCGGCTGGTTGGAACCGCGGTGGCCGAACTTCATCTTGTAGGTCTCAGCACCGAGGGCAAGGGCCGTGACCTGGTTGCCCATGCAGATCCCGAAGACCGGGAGTTCGCCGAGGTAGTGTTTCACCGCGGCGATGGCGTCTTTCGCCTGCTTCGGGTCGCCGGGGCCGTTGGTGATGAAGATCGCCTCGGGGTCGCACCTGTCGATCTCGGCCGGCGTGGCATTGTACGGGTAGACATAGAGGTCGGCGCCGCGTTTCTGCAGGCTGACCGCGATGTTTTTCTTGATACCGAGGTCGATGACCGCGATCCGCTTCCCGGGACCCGGGATGTGGAAGGGTTCCTTGCAGGAGACCTGAGGGAAGAGGTCCTGCGCCGCGATGTCCGGGGCCGAACGGGCCATCTTCACCGCTTCCTCTCCGTCGTCGCTCCCGACGATGACGGCCGCCCGCATGGTGCCGTGCTGCCGTGTCTTGATGGTGAGCCGCCGGGTGTCGACGCCGGTGATCCCATACAAGCCGTTTTCTTCAAAAAAGTCGATGATTGATGGTTTTACTGTTGGATGCGTGCAGACTTCCCGGGTGACGCACCCGAGAGAATGCACGATCGGACTCTGGAAATTATGGTGATCTACACCATAATTCCCGATGAGCGGGAAGGTGAACATGAGGATCTGTCCCTGATAGCTCGGGTCGGTCAGTGCCTCCATATACCCGGTCATCTGGGTGGTAAAGACCAATTCCCCGGAACAGGACCCCTCTGCACCAAATCCCTCTCCTACAACAAATTCGCCGTCTTCTAGACCCAGAACCGCCTTCATGAATTACCATATTCAATGCGCCGCGTACCTTATTAACGCTAGTGACCGTGACGGCATCTCCCTTCCGGGAAGGCATATATATGGTCATGTCCTTTTCTCCACCGGGAGTAGCAGATGCACGGCGCATGGGTTCTCCGTTCGGCTGAGATCGTCGTGGATGGGACGCCTGGCGTGCTTGTCCTGAAAGGAGAGGATCTCTCGGCGGCATACCCCGGCATGGTCAGGTACACCCTCGAGTTCAGGAGAGGGGACACTGTCCTCTATACCTACCTGACAAATACCTACGAGTACCCGCCGGCCAACCCACAGACCGCGGAGAGTGTGGCGCTCACGGCCTTCCACCGCCTCAGGCAGGAACTGCCCGGGCGTCCTGACACCTTCGTCCTCCATCCACCCGAACCTGTGGTTCGGCCTCTGCCGCCCCATAGACCTGAGGCGGCGGTGATCATCCAGGGGAGTCCACGGCTGTACGGGAACTCGGCCATCCTGGCCGGGTGGGCGGCCGATGCCTGCCGGGACGCGGGAATGCGGTGCGAGACCCTCTATCCGGCTGAGATGCGCATCGAACCGTGCACGGGATGTTTCCGGTGTTATAATGCCGGCAGGTGTGTGATCCCGGACGACATGCCCGCGATAGACCGCGCTCTCGCAGAGGCAGGGCTGGTCATCGTCTGCACGCCGGTGTACACCGAGACTGTGCCGGCCGCGCTGAAGGTGGTGATCGACCGGTGTCAGGCGTACCGCGCCGGGCGCGTGCTGGCCGGCGGGGAAACCGGCAGGCAGGCAGGCATCCTCTGCGCTGTCGCCGGCCGGAAAGGCGCGGAGAACTTCGTCTGCGTCAGCCGGGTGGTCGGGTCGTTTTTTCGGTTCATCGGTGCGGAGATGCTCGGGGAGGTGCGTGTCGACGGGGCCGACGCGGTGAGCGATATCAGAGCGACGGCCGGGAGAGAGGCGGGCGTGCGCGCGGAGTTGCGGGCCCTGATCGCCAGAGCGGGGAGATGATCCGGGCCGCTGCCCATGGCACAGAACAAATGCTCATATTGGCCCGGATCAAACACTGAAGGCATGGCAGACCATGCCCACATCGAGATCATCGGGTTTTCGTATGGGGAGTGCAGCCCCTTCCCCTGCAATGAGGAGCGCTCTTGCGGCCTCAAAAAATGTTACCTCTCGGGGAAACTCGTGGACGCAACTGAGGCCCTGAAAGAGGCTCTTTTAGAGGAGTATGGCGGGAAGGTGGACGTGACGCTCACTCTCCTCGACAAGGGCGTCCCCGACTACGTGCAGCAGATCGTCGAAGAGCACCAGCCCCCTATCCCGATCGTCCTGGTGAACGGGAAACTCACCCCTGTCGGCCGCGTCTCTCTACCGCAGATAAAAAAAGAGATTGATTCCGCCCTTGGTCAGGCGATCTGATCCAGCTTTCCGGTTTCAAGGTTGAAGTAGAGACCGTGGACCGCAACCCTTCCCTCTTTCTCCGCCTCCCTCACGATCGGGTAGGTCCGGAGGTTTTTAAGCTGGAGTTTCACGTTCTCTTCCTCGATCATCTGCCCCCATTTCTTCAGGCCCGCGGGGTCGGAGGGCTTCGGCGTATTCTTCTCGACCTCTTTGCGTGCCACGGCGGCGTTCGAGAGCCACAGGGGAATGTAGGCCTCGTTCGATTCTTTGTCCGAGATCAGTGCCTTCATCGCGCCGCAGTCTGAGTGGCCGCAGACGACAATGTCGGAGACTTTCAGGTGTTTGACGGCGTACTCCAGGATCGTGGCGAAGTTCCAGTCACCGACCCTGACGATGTTGCCGATATTGCGGTGGACGAAGATCTCGCCGGCCATTGCGCCGGTGATCCTCTCCGGGGCGACTCTCGAGTCCGAACAGCCTATCCACAGGACGGTGGGGCTCTGTCCCGTGGCGAGGTCGCGGTAGTAGTCGCGGTGTTCGGTGAACTCGCCCTCAATGAATGTCTTATTGCCTTCAAGGAACCTGTCAATCATACCTAACTCCCGGCAGGCATGCTGCCGATGGTAAAAAATGTCCGTGAGAGGTATTGAACCCTCCGAAATCGATTCTGGAGAGGATCTGATCGGGAGGGGCGGTGAGGGTGGTATGGGGAAAGCAGTGGATTGAACACTGTGTTGCGGGCTGTTGCTTGAAAAACTAACATTTTTCTCATACTCCCTCTGTTCTCGGCCCCCTGCTCGTGGTACAGGATAGGGACGGGATAGCAAGCACTCCTCTTCTCAGAATCTCTGCTCTGTCTTCCTCGGTCCTATCCTAGATCGGGGGTCTGGGGACGTTAGTCCCCCAGTCTAGATTGTGAGGAAGGTGACGAATCGGCGCTCTCCACAGTGGGGCTGCCGCTCGAAAATCAAAGATTTTCTCGATTCACTTCGTTCATCCTCTCAGACCTTCGAAAGCCAAAGGCTTTCTCAAGCTCGCTAAAGCTCGCACCCTGCCATCAGGATAGGAGTGGGATGGCAATCGCCTTCCTATGGATCTCATTTTCTCTCTTCCCCGGTCCTATTCTAAATTAGCTTCTGGCGGGTGAAATCCGGGGTGAATATATGGGAAAGTCTTTAGACCACCATTCTCACCACGTTCTCATACCCTAAGCCCAGCCCCTCACCTCTGCACTGCCCCGGTGTCAGCCCCGCCGACTGTCGCGGCGTACCGGGCGAGAATGCCTGACAACTGTTTTTTCACGGGCTTCCACTCATGGCGACGGGACTTCAGGGTCTCCTCGTCGACGAGGAGGTCGAGGCGGCGGTTGTGGAGGTCGATCGCGATCCGGTCCCCTTCCCTGACGAGGGCGATCGGCCCGCCTGCCGCGGCCTCCGGGGCGACATGCCCGATACACGGCCCCCGCGTCCCGCCGGAAAACCGTCCGTCGGTGACGAGGGCGACCTGCCTGTATCCGAAGCCGACAAGGGCGGCGGTCGGCGAGAGCATCTCCGGCATGCCCGGGCCGCCGCGGGGCCCTTCGTACCTGATGACGACGACGTCGCCCTCTCTGATCTTCTGGCCGAGGATCGCCTTCATGGCGGCGTCCTCGCCGTCGAAGACGCGGGCGGGGCCGGTGTGCCGCCACATCGCGTCGTCCACGGCGGCCGCCTTGACGACGGCGCCGGCCGGGGCGAGGCTGCCGTGCAGGACTTTCAGGCCGCCCGCCGCGTGGACCGGGTGCTCGGCTGGCCTGATCACGGCGGTGTCGAGGACCGAGGCCGAGGCCGCGATCGACCGTGTCGTCCTGCCGGAGACTGTCGGTGTGTCTTCGAGGTGCTCCATGACCGCGTGGAGGACGGCCGGTATCCCTCCTGCGCGGTGAAGGGCGACCATGGAGTGGGGCCCGCCGGGCTGCATGTGGCTGATGTGCGGCACGGTGTCCGAGATCGTGTTGAAGTCGGCGAGGGTGAGGGGCACCCCGGCCTCGGCGGCGATCGCCATCAGGTGGAGGACGGTGTTCGTCGACCCGCCGAGGGCCATGTCCACCCTGACGGCGTTCCGCAGGCTTTCGAGGGTGATGATCCTCCGTGCCGTGACGCCCTCGTGCACCAGGCGGACGGCCGTCTCCCCGCTCTCCCGCGCGACCCTCAGTTTTGCGGCGTCCACGGCCGGTATGGCGGCGCAGCCGGGCAGGGACATGCCCATCGCCTCGGTCATGCACGCCATGGTGTTCGCCGTGTACAGCCCCTGGCAACTCCCGCAGCCGGGCATGGCGGCGCACTCCAGGCCATGGAGTTCGCCCTCGCCCATCGCGCCCGCGGCGACCTTCCCGACGGCCTCGAAGACATCGGTGAGGGTGAGGTCGCGCCCGCCCAGGTTGCCCGGCAGCATCGGCCCGCCGGTGACCATGATGGCCGGGATGTCCAGGCGTGCCGCGGCCATCAGCATGCCGGGCACGATCTTGTCGCAGGTGCCGACGCAGACCAGGCCGTCGAAGCGGTGGGCCTGGACCATCAGCTCGATGGAGTCGGCGATGTTCTCCCGCGACGGCAGGGAGTAACGCATCCCCTCGTGGCCCATCGCGATCCCGTCGCAGACCCCGATGACCCCGAACTCAAAGGGGACACCGCCCGCCGCGGCGATCCCCTCCCGCACCTTCTCGGTGACAGACCTGAGATGGGTGTGTCCCGGGATGATTGTGTTCCAGGCATTGGCGATGCCGATGAAGGGGAGGTCCATCTCCCTGTCGGTGATCCCGAGCGCCCGCAGGAGGGCGCGGTTCGGTGCCCTCGGGTACCCTTTCTTGACGAGATCGCTCCTCATGGTTCTCACAAAGAGACTGCCTGAGAGTATATCAACCCTCTGCCCGGAGGGAGCAGGGTCACGCCGTGAGAGGCACGGCCATCGTCATGATGGCTGAAAAAAGAGGGAAGACGCCTTCCCGCTCGCACTATCGAGAACGTTCAGGGCCGGTAGACAGGCGTGCCGTCGTACAGGCCGACGACCTCGCCGATGACGATGACCGCGGGCGGCCTGACGCCCTGTGCACGGGCGATCGCCGCGATCTCCGCGAGGGGCCCGACCGTCACCCTCTGGTCGGGGCGCATGCCGCGCTCGATGACCGCGACAGGCGTCGCCGGGTCGCGGCCGTTCCCGACCAGGGCCTCCGCGATCTTCCCCAGGTTCTTGACGCCCATGAGCACGACGATCGTCCCCCGCGTCCTGCCCAGGAACTGCCAGTCCAGGGCAGACTCACCCTTGGTCGGGTCCTCGTGGCCGGTGATGATCGTCACCTGGGAGGCGAACTTCCGGTGGGTCACAGGGATTCCGACAGACTCGGGGACGGCGATGGCCGAGGTGATGCCGGGCACCACCTCGACCGCGATGCCATGGGTGCGGAGGGTCTCCATCTCCTCCCCACCCCGGCCGAAGAGGAAGGAGTCGCCTCCCTTCAGCCTGACGACATTCTTCCCTTCTAGGGCCTTCTCGACCATCAAGGCCTCGATATCGTCCTGTTCGAGGGTGTGGTCGCCACCGTGTTTGCCGCAGTCGATCTTTTCCGCACTCTCGGGCAAGGTTGCCAGGATCTCGTCGCCGGGGAGCTGGTCATAGAGGATGACCTCGGCCTCCGCGATCGCCTCCTGTGCCCGCACCGCCATGAGGCCGAGCCCGCCCGGCCCCGATCCCACAAGGATTACCTTTCCTGTCATGGCATGATCCCCAGCTGTTTGTAGGCCTCCCTGATGAGGTCGCCGGCGTCGGTGCGAAGTTTCCTGCCGCATTCCCGGGCCTCGTCCGCGGTCGTGATTTCCTCCTCGACCCTCACATTCCTGCTCCCGTCGAGGGCGAGCACCTCGGCGATGAGGTGGCCGTCCCGGCAGTAGATGCCCTGCGGTGTGAAGCAGCCGCCGCCGACCTCTTCCATGATGATCCGCTCGATCCCGACATCCATCCGCGTCTGTGGGTCGTCGAGGGGCTGGATCATTTCGATGATCTCCGGGCTGTTCCTGCAGACAACGGCGATCGTACCCTGGTTCGGGGAGGGGACGAACTGGGATGTCGGCAGACGCTGCCCCTTCACCGTGTAGCCCAGGCGCTCAAGGCCGGCCTCGGCGAGGACGATGGCGTCGTACTCCTTCTCCCGCATCTTGTGGAGGCGCGTGTCCACATTGCCGCGCAGTTGCCTGACATCGATCTCGGGGTCGTGCCGCAGCAACTGCGCCCGCCGCCGCGTCGAGGAGGTGCCGACGACCCGGACATCGGCGATGTTCCCTTCATAGGCAAGATAGTCGGCTGGCGAGTCCCTGGTGAGGACGGCGCCGGTGACGACGCCCCGCGGCCTCTTTGCCGGGATGTCCTTCATGGAATGGACGGCGGCATCAATGGTGCCGTCGATGATCGCCTCGTCGAGGGCCCGGACAAAGACGCCCTGCCCACCGATCTCGTGGAGGGGGACGCCGGTGTTGGTGTCTCCCTTCGTCCTGATGACTGCCGTTTCAACTTCGATGCCTATCTGCGCCAGCGCCTTGCAGACCCGTTCTGTCTGCGCAAGGGCGAGCTGGCTCCCGCGTGTTCCTATTCTCAGAGACATGTCCTGTATGCGTCCGCGATGCGTTCGATGATCTCTTCTGTGTGCGCTGCCGAGAGGAAGTTTGTTTCAAACTGCGACGGCGGGACAAAGATGTCCTTCGCCAACATCTTCTCCCAGAATCTTCTGAATGCTGTGGTGTCGCTCTCCTTCGCTTCAGCATAGTTCTTCGGTGGCTCGGCCCTGAAGAAGTACTTGAACATGGAGCCGAGCCTGACAAAGGAGCCGCCGGCATCTGCGTCCTCGCAGGCGTCCTCGATGGCCTTCGTCCCTTCGTCGAGATGCTGGTAGACCTCCGGGTGGCCGTGGAGCCAGCCGAGGGCCGCGGCCCCCGCGGCCATGGTCAGGGGGTTCCCGCTGAAGGTGCCGGCCTGGTAGACCGGGCCCTGCGGGGCGACCATCTCCATGAGGTCGCGCCTGCCGCCGAAGGCCCCGATAGGCAGGCCGCCGCCGATGATCTTGCCAAGGGTCGTGAGGTCGGGTGTGATATCAAAGCGCTTCTGCGCCCCGCCGATGCCAAGGCGGTAGCCGGTGATCACCTCGTCGAAGATGAGGAGGACGTCGTGGTCCTCTGTGATCCGCCGCACCTCCTGCAGATAGTTCTCCCCGGGGAGGACGGGGCCGACATTGCCCATCACCGGTTCGATGATGAGGGCGGCGATCTCCTCCGACGAGGAGAGGACGGCGTCGAGGGCCGCGGGGTCGTTGTACGCCACCTGCCGGGTGTGGCGCACCAGGTCGGCGACGACGCCAGCCGAGTCGGGGACGCCCATTGTCGTCGCCCCGGAACCCGCCTGCACGAGCACGGCGTCGTGGGCGCCGTGGAAGCCGCCCTCTATCTTCACGATGTCGGGTTTTCCTGTGGCAGCGCGGGCAAGCCTGATCGCGGCCATCGTCGCCTCGGACCCACTGGAGACGAAGCGGACCATCTCGATAGAGGAGTGGTCGGCACAGATCCTGTCTGCAAGGGCGATCTCGTGCGGGCAGGGGGTGCCGTAGAGCCAGCCCTCGGCAAGCTGCACCTCGATCGCCTGCCGTACCACGTCATGGGCGTGGCCAAGGATGAGGGGACCATACCCGAGACAGCAGTCGACGAACTCCTGCCCCTCGACCGTCCGCAGGAAGGGGCCGTGCGCACCGGCCGTGTAGAAGGGGTACGGCTTGATTGCCCGCACCGGGCTTGAGACCCCGCCGGGCATCAGGCCCTGTGCCCGTGCAAAGAGGTCACTGCTCTTCATGGAGCCACCTCGCTGCGTCCTCTGCGTAATAGGTGATGATCAGGTCGGCCCCTGCCCTCTTGATGCAGGTGAGGCTTTCAAGGGCGCACCGCCTCTCGTCGATCCATCCCCGCTCTGCCGCGGCCTTGATCTGGGAGTATTCGCCCGAGACCTGGTAGGCAGCGACCGGGAGGCCGATCTCCCGGATCTTTGCCAGCACGTCGAGGTAGAGGGCGGCCGGTTTCACCATCAGGATGTCGGCACCCTCGTCCGCGTCCATCTCGGATTCGAGGAGTGCCTCGCGGCCGTTCGCCGGGTCCATCTGGTAGGTGGTCCGGTCGCCGAAGGAGTAACCCGAGTGTGCTGCCTCCCTGAAGGGGCCGTAGAAGGCGCTCGCAAACTTCGTGGAGTAGGACATGATCGGGACCTCGGCATAGCCTGAGGCGTCGAGGGCCGCCCTGATCGCACTGACCTGGCCGTCGAGCATGCAGGAGGGGGCGACCATGTCGGCGCCGGCGCGGGCGTGCGAGACCGCGATCTTCTGCATCAGGGCAAGGGATGGGTCGTTCAGGAGGTCTATCTCTCCTGACGAGGTCTCGCCGATGATCCCGCAGTGGCCGTGGTCGGTGTACTCGCAGGCGCAGACGTCGGTGATCACCACCATCTCCGGGCAGGCCTTCTTGATGGCGGCGACGGCCTGCTGGAGTCCGCCGTTCTCGGCATAGGCCGAGTGGGCGGCGGCGTCCTTCTCCGCGGGAACGCCGAAGAGGAGGACTGCGGAGATCCCCGCATTTTTCAGTCTTTTTGCCACGGTCTTTGCGTCCCCGACCGGGTACCGGTACTGGCCCGGCATCGACGTGATGGCCACGGGTTGTTCGATCGTCTCGTCGAAGAAGAGCGGCATCACAAGGTCGCTTACATCAATCCTCGTCTCCCTGAAGAGAGGTTGGAGGTTTCTCTTTCTCAGTCGTCTCAGTCGTCTTTCCGGGAACATAGTCCGTCACCTCTGGTGATTGCCTTCACCAGCCATTCTGCCTCTCTGGTCTGCCCCTGCTCCGCACATGCCCGTATGGAGTAGGTGGCGTCGAGGAGGAGTTTTTTTGCGAGCACTCTGGTCAGGTCGTCGATGATTGCCGCGGTCTGGGCGTCGCCTCCCTGGAGGCGGGCGCAGGCCCGGTCGCGCTCCCTGACGCGGATCGTCTCGGCCCAGGTGTACAGGCCCCGCAGGGCGTCGTCGGCCGAGGCGGCGTTGAGCATCGTGAGGAAATGGTCGAGTTCGGATTCGATATAGTCATGGGCGCGGTCGGCCTCGGCCTTCCGCGAGGTCAGGGTGTGCTCGTTGACGTCGCGGAGGTTGTCGATGGTGTACAGGTTGACGCCGTCGACTTCCCCGGCCCCCTCCTCGACGTCCCGCGGCTGGGCGATGTCGATGACGACGAGGGGCCGCGGGTGGCCGTCGAGGGGCCAGCACCGCCCTTTCATCACTTCGGCCAGGAGGGGCCTGGTGAGGATTGGGTGGGGCGCGGAGGTGCAGGTGATGACAACGTCGGAGAGGGTGATGTAGCGCTTCAGTTCCCCGAAGTTGACCGCCTTCCCCCCGATCTTCTCGGCGAGGACGACCGCCCTCTCGTACGTCCGGTTTGCCACGTAGATTGCGGTCAGGTCCTTCGCGGCGAGGGCTTGGGCGACGAGCATTCCCATCTCCCCGCTGCCGATGACGAGGATATGCCGGCCTTTGAGACTCGTAAAGAGTTCTTCGGCGAGGGCAACGGCCGCGGAACCGATGGAGACGGCGCCCCTGTTGATCTTCGTCCTCTTCCGCACTTCGACGCCGACGTGCACGGCTTTCTTGATGCAGAGATCGATGACATGGTCACTGGTACCGACCGCCTGCGAGGCCGCCCAGGCGCGTTTCATCTGACCGAGGATCTGGTCCTCGCCGATGATCATTGAGTCGATACCGGCGGCGACCTGGAGGAGGTGGCGGAGGACGTCCACCCCTTCGCGGACCTCGAACCTTTCTCTCCCGAGGTCGTGGAGAAAGTCGGCGAGGTCCCCCGCGGTCCCGTGGACGAGCACCTCGATCCGGTTGCAGGTCTGGAGGAGAAAGACGCCCTTGAACCGTTCCCTGGCTGCAGTGAGAAAGGCCTCCTCGTCGGCGAACCTGAACGCTTCGAGGTCGGCGAGGCCAGCCGCGTGGTGGTTGAGGCCGGCCATGGCCAGGTCAGTATAGAGATATGTTTCCACTGATATATCGCTCCCTTATTTTGCGGTACGCCTCGTCTTCGCCGCTGGCAAGCCATGCCCATGCGTCGGGGTCGCGGAGGACGGCCCTGAGGATCCGGCTCCGCTCGTCCTGGGAGGGTACGGAGCTTTTGAGGTCCTCGCGCAGTCTCCCTTCGACCCCGATCATTGTGTCGAGGTTGGGGAAGGCCTCCTCAAGGTGCTCCCTGAGGAACCGCGGGACGGCCGGGCTCGTCCCCCCGGTGCTGACGGCGATGAGGTAGCGCTCCCCCCGGAGGACCGAGGGGATAAGGACGTCGCCGGTTTCCCCGTGCGCGTTGTTGAAGTGAACGCCCGTCTCCCGCGCCAGGCGCCCGATCCTGTCGTTCAGGGCGGCGTCGGGCGTGGCTGCGACGACAAGAAAGGCCCCCTCCAGCAGGGCGAGGATTGCACGATTGTCCATTGCCCCGATGTCGGCCTCGACGCACGCGGCGCCGGAGCCGGCAAGGGAGGGCAGGAAACTCCGGCTGACAACGGTGACCCTCGCTTCGCGACAGAAATATGCCGCTTTTCGCGCTCCCACGGCACCGCCGCCAAAGATGACGACGTGCCTCCCGGTGAGGTCGAGGATCAGCGGGATCATCACTGTTCTGTGGGTGGCGGCCGCAAATTAAGATTATGTATTATCCGCGGTTCACGTCCGTAATACCCGACCGACCACCGTCTTTATCATCTCCCTTTCCTGATCTTTGCGCATGACAACGGATTTCCATGCCTTCAGCGCTATTGAAGGGGCTGTGTCCCGGACAAAATCGCTGCTCTGGCCATTCAATGTCGGCGTCTGGCTCAGGCTCGCCGTGATCTCGTTCTTTGTCGGGGGGATCGGCGGTGGTGGCGGCGGCAACTACTCCTTCCCTGACCGGGGTGGCCGGGAGGTGGGTTCCATGCCGGTGCCCGACTTCTTCGGTCTCGCCCCGACGACCTTCTTCCTGATCCTTGCGGCCGTGATCGTCCTTGCACTGCTCTTTGCCTATGTCGGGTCGGTCTTCCAGTTCGTGCTCGTGGACTGCCTCACCTCGGGCCGGGTCTCCCTCTCCCGCACCTTCAGGGAGCGGATGGGTCCGGGCCTGTCCTTCTTCCTCTTCGAGATCCTGATGGCTTTTGTCTTCATCACGGTGATGGTCGGCTTTGCGGTCTTCGGGGTCGTCACCGGCATCTTCTCGGGCGTCCCGAATGTCCTCGCCCTGCTCCTCCTCATACCGGTGGTCATCCTCCTGGCCCTGGTCGTCGGGACGGTGCTGATGCTCACTATCGACTTTGTGGTTCCGGTGATGATCGCGGACAACTGCGGGATCATCGAGGGGTGGCGGCGGGCCTACGGCATTCTCCGCGCGGACCTGAAGAACGCGGCGGTCTATGTCATCGCGAAGGTCATCCTTGCCATCGTCGCAGCGCTGATCATGGGGATACTCGGTCTCCTCGTCCTCGCTGTCATCGGGGTTCCGCTCTTTGTCGTCGCACTCCTTGCAGGGCTCTTCGTCGATGGCCCAACCCTGGGGGCGCTGGTCCTCCTGATCCTCGCCGTCGTTCTCCTCGCCCTCCCCTTTCTCCTCCTGCTGCAGGTGCCCTTCGTCACCTTCTTCAGGTTCTACTCCCTCGACGTCCTGCGGCGGTTCAGCCCGGCGCACGACCTGCTGGCAGAGCCTGAAGGCGACGCTGCGGTGTAAGGGGTGTCCCCTTTTTTCTGCGGCACCCCGTGGCACCGCGGGCAGGGGTGCGCTGTCCCACTCCCCTGCGGCGTTGCCGGGGCGGTGCGGATCTTTTTGTCTCCGGCACCTGTATGTCGGCGAGTATTGCCTGGAATACGCCAATGTCGCCTGCATGCAGTCCGATCGCCGCCCCGCCCCATCGCGGCCCCGACGTGGCCCGGGGGGGCCTTCCTCTGCGCGGCGGGGTCCCTGACCCCCGCAGAGCCCGGTCCGGGCCGGGCCTGTGGAAAATCCTTATATGTGAGTATAGCAAATATTGTAGAGCACTGCGGTGATACGACACCAGCAGAGCGCCGATAGTGTAGTGGTTATCACTAGGCGTTGCCAACGCCTAAACCCGGGTTCGAGTCCCGGTCGGCGCACTTCTTCTTCCCTTTGATTGATCGGTGACATTTTTTTTGTGTCTTTTCGAGAGTTTTTTGCGGTAGTGAGGGGTTTCGGGGCGGGGCCATCCCTGCTGCCATGAGTCGTCATGATTGACTGAATACAGGGTCTTCTCGTTGGATTTTAGATTTTTCACAGAGAGAGATCCATTCTCCCGCAGCCCTATGGAAAAATGTGATTTTCCTCCTGGCAATGTCGGGTCATTATATCTCAACTGATTCTTCAGCAGGGATCCCTCTCAATACCCCACCACCTCCCTCCCCTCCCACTTCACAAACCCCCTCTGCACAATCCCCCACCCAACTCCCACCAGAACCACCGACGCCATCGCGTACCAGGGGTTCATGAAGGAGAGGACGATAAGGGCGACGAGAGGGACGCCCAGCGCAAGGAGGTAGAGCACGAGCGCCTTCGGGTCGTAGAGGAGGACATTCGGGGAGAGGCCGGTGAGGTGGATCGTCACCGCAAGGCCGTAGAAGGAGACGGAGAGGCAGAGCACCAGGGCGGGGAGGAGGAACGCCGCCTCCCCCGCAAGGACGGTGACGAGGGCGATGAAGGCGGCCGGGATGAGTTGCAGCACCGCGAAAACGCAGACCTTGCTCTTCATGACGTCGGCGACGCCGAGGGGCAGGCAGGCGTACGGGCCGAAGCTGTCGAACATCGTGAGCCAGATGTACATCGTCGAGGCGACCACGCCGTTGAGGGCCGCGAAGAGGAGGAGGATGCCGGAAGCCGGGAGGAAGGGGCCGAGGAGGGAGAGGAAGAACCAGATGACCCCCAGGGGGATGAGGAAGGAGAAGAGGGTCTGGCCGACGGCGCTGCCGCTCCGCAGCAGGTCGATGCAGTCCTTCGCGGCGAGGGCGGGGTATGGGAGGGGGGAGAGGCGCCTGGCGAGGGGCGCGAGCATCTCCCTGTGGTGCTTCGCCCGTGCGGCGGACTCGGGCTGGAGCAGGGCGATGGAGAGGGCGGCAGGGACCAGGACGACGACGCACGCCGCAAGGAAAGTCCCCCACGAGAAGGCGCGGAAGAGGGCCAGAGGGAGGAAGAGGGAGACGCCGCCGAGGTGTGCTGCAACGCCGGCGCCGGCGAGGAGGACAGAGGCCGCGGCGAGCAACCCTTTCGAGCGGGCATAGGCCATCGAGAGGAAGAATGCCGCCGCAAGGCCGGTGAGGAAGGAGAGGGAGAGGGTGAGGAGGAGAAGCGCCGGCGTCGCCAGCGGGATGCCGGAGAAGGGTGCGGCGAGGGCGAACCCCGCGACAAAGGGGAGCACCCAGAGGACGAAGTAGTAGACCGTATCCTTCACCACAAAGTTCAGGAAGATGACCCTCTCCGAGACGGGCAGGGTGCGGGCCGCATAGGCAAGGCTGCTCGCCTGCCCGAACCGCCTCTCCATCACCTCGTTCATGAGGAGGCCGAACGCCCCGACCATGAGGCCGAGGAGGAGGAACAACGCGTGCGTGAGAAGGGCGAGGTCGCCGAAGGGGACGAGCGGCCTCAGGAGAGGGAGGAGAAAGGAGCCCATGCAGGCGATGGCGAAGATCAGCACCGGGTAGAGGGCAAAGCTGAGGCTCCCGAACATCGTGGAGTGGACCCGCCACTCCTCCTTCATCATGGCGCGGAAGAGTTCAAACATGGCCGTCCTGCCTGACAAGGGAGAGGAAGTACTCGTTGAGGTGCCGCCCCGTCCCCGTGACCTCTGCCACGCTGCCGGTCGAAAGAAGTTTGCCCCTGTGGAGGACGGCAAAGTCCGAGCAGATCTCCTCCGCGATCTCCAGGATATGCGTGGAGATGAAGACGGTGTTGCCCTTCTTCACGTACCCGGCCAGGTAGTCCTTCACCCTCTCCTGCATGATGGGGTCGAAGTTGATGAGAGGTTCGTCGATCAGGGCGAGCACCGGGCGGTGGAGAAACGCCTGGGCGAACATCAGTTTCTGCCGCGTGCCGCGGGAGAGGTCCTTGCAGAGCACATCTCTCTTGTCCCCGAACTCCAGGTACTCGAACCACCAGGCCATCTCTTCCTCGATGTCCGGGATCTTTCTGACGGCGCCGACGAGGTGGAGGTACTCCTCCGCGGTGAGAAAACTCGGGGGCGTCTCCTGCTCGGGTATGATCCCGACCCGGATGCGCACCCCCACAGGGTCGGCCACGACGTCCATGCCGAGCACCGTCGCCACACCGCCGGACGGCCGCACCTGGCCGGTCAGGAGTTTGATCATCGTGGTCTTCCCCGACCCGTTGGGGCCGAGAAGCCCGAAGAGCGCCCCCTGCTCGACGGATAAGGTGACACTATCCAGTGCGGTGGTGTCCCCGTAGACCTTTGTGAGATCCCGTACATCCAGTATGGCGTTCACGCGTGCGTCTCCGGATCCAGGTGGATGCTCGCGAGGTATCAATATTTTCAAATTATCCGGGACAAAAAGATGGGGAGAATATCGAATGGTTTATCCATCGTATCCTGCATTCGCGGCACTCTTCCGGTTACACGCCTGCAGTCTCTCCCCGGCTTCGCGTCACCGCTGGGAGATGCGGCCGGGCTCTGGAGAGTGGGGATCGCCGGTAGTGGGTGCCGGCCGCCGGGCATTCTCAATAGAATATATTCAATATATAATATCATTCGAAAATGATTTTTTTGCTCTCTCCTTTCCTCTGCATGAGGGTCGGCGCCTGCCCGTCGTCCCGTATCGGCAGGAGAATGGAGGGAGGAGAGTGGCATTCGGCGATCTGTTCGAACTGGCGAGAGTCATCAGTGGGCTGTTTGGTTTTTACACGCTGGAAGCCGTCGGCGAAGTCTATGTAGAGGATGGTAAATTTTCTGTCCTGGGACTTGAAGTAGGGGCTTTACTCATCGTGGTCTTTCTTTTGATGACCCTTCTTGGTCGAATCCTTCACATTAAGGGATCGGCATCCGGTGGCTGTGGACCGGGGTATATTCCGAACCATTATCAGGACCCGGAAAAGGAGGGGGAATCAGAAGAAGAGGGCGACACCTGGGACTGCGGAGATACGGTGGACTTCGGGGATTGATAGATCGACCGCGATCTCCACTCATTCCAGAGATTCGGATGCATGGGATAGACTTCCCTGGAGGGACGCCGCCATGATCCCTTCCTTCCCTGTCTGTACCCGTCTCCCCCTTTACCGGGCTTTTATCTCCTGTACCTTCCGGCTGTACCCTGCCACCGCCATCCCGCTGTACTGGATCGTGTGCCCCTTGAGCGCCTCTCTCAACTCCGCTCCAGTCGCGCCGCCCGGAAGGTCGAGAGGAGCGTCCGTCCCATAGAGGTTGAAGTAGTACTCGTGGGCTGCCCCCTCGGGCAGGCAGGGGCCGCTGTACCCGATAGCCCCGAGGTCGTTCATTCCCTGCAATGCCGAGATAGGGGATGATACCTCAATTTTCCCGGGGATCCCTTCAGGTATGACATCTGTCGCCTTGATATTCCAGATGAGCCAGTGGTCGACCTTTGCGCCGGGGTCGGTGAGAATGATCGCAAAATAGGGTGACTCTAATCGGGAAATATGAATTTCCGGTGAAATGTCCTCGCCGTCGCAGGTGTGCCTCGTTGGGAAGACATTGAACCCGATCTTTACAATAGGGTTTTCCATCCTCGATACCTCCGCGAGAGTATCGCACATAGTATATGAAAGGGGGTGCGGGTTGCACCAGATCAGATCGTGATATCCTCCACATTGCTGTTCTGGATATAGCGGTACACCCCGTCCATGTCATAGGGGTGGTTGGCGATATAGGTCCTGACCTCGATGTACCTGTTGAACTTCTGCACATAGTCGTTGTGCTGCATGATCAGGCCGGTATATTTTCGGTGGTCGCGGTCCCACTCTTCCCGCGTCTCGTAGGTGCCGTGCGTGAGACTCTCCTTGAGTTCCGCGATCTCGTCACGCCACTCCTCCATCCGGGTGTTCATATAAGGGAGGCGGTCATCGATCTTCTGGTAGATGCCGGTTATCCGGGTGACATAGTTCACCCGATCGAAACTCTTGGTCCCGTTGCCGAGGGAGACGACGTACGCCTCCGCGCTCCCGAAGGGTTCGGTGTAACGGCCGATATAGGTCGGGCCCGTGCTCTCAATATAGAAATATTTCTCGCGGTCAGGGCTCTCGAAGACCCTGAAGGAGGGGTTGCCGTTGACCGTGATGCCGATACCCGCGGCAGCATGGTGTTCGCCGGGGAAGAGGAGGAGGGCGGCGTCATAGCCCTCGTGGGCGAGCATGCCGAGGAGGAGCAGGCTCTTTTCGTCGCAGTCTCCCTTCATGTCACCGACCACCTCGACCGGATACCTGGGTTCTGACGGGGCGTCGGGGTCGTACGGGATCTGCTGCACGAAGGTGATCAGGAGTTCGAGGTACTCCTCGTCGTTCAGGCCGTCGGCCGCTTTGATGTACCGGAAAGGCCGGGCCAGATCGTCGAAGAAGACCTCCATTGCGGGGTCTTCGATATAGCGCTGGTAATAGGCCGTCATGACCGCGGGGTCGCCCCAGGACGCACTGATCGGCCATCGCCTGTCGACGTCCCGCGCCCCATCATAGACGCTCCCGTTCACCTCTATCTCGATGGTATAGGTCTTCTTCTCAAACTTTGTCGGAAAGGCCCGTGTCATCGTCTCCTGTACGGGCGCCTTGGCCAGGATGATTGCTGGCAGGGCATAGCCTTCTTCGGTCGTCGGTGTCGGGAGGGACTCTGTTGGGAGAGGCGTCTGCTCCTCCTCATCAACCGGGGCCTGAAGGTCCTGTGAAACCCCGGTGCCAGACCCGACACACCCGCTGGCGGCAACCAGAAGGAGGAGCGCGAGGGCGACAGGTCCTGCAAGAACGCCCCCCGCTTTCTTTATCGTATTCATATCGCATCAGATGACCGGAAATAGGCCATTTCAGGATCTGAAAGTTACAGTATAAAGGAGCTTTCATCTGGCCAGTCACTGGAAAAATAATTTTTTTGCGGGAAAAACGGGAAAAAGAGAATTGATAGCCTGAAATTCCGGTTCTCACACGGGCCCGGCGTTCCGTGATCACCGCCGCTCTCGCTCTGGCATGCTCCGATCCCTGCTCCGGAGGGAGGCTGAAGGGTTAGACGAAGTCGGCGGTCTTCCTTTTGACCCCCTCGACAAACTTCCGCACCGCCTCGACCCCCTCGATCATCCGCGGCGCGGCGTCCTGGACGAAGGCGACCTCATCCAGACCTGTCTCAGGACGGTTCTCCCTGTACACCTCCATCGCCCTCCTGCCATCATAGTCGACGAAGGCGACGCGGGCGGAAAAGACGTCGGATGGGAGCATGATGGCGTCCCCGCTGACCGTGGCGACATGGTGGGGATGATCGAGGAGGGCGCGGGAGAGGTCGTTTGCATATCTCACGCCCTTCCGTGCGAGGTCACCGGCAAGGGCGCTGAAATCGGCAAGAAAGTAGAAACCGCCCTGCGGGTGTGTCACCTCCACACCCTCGATCATCCCGAAGGCGCGGCTCATGTATCCCCCCATGATCCGGTGGATCTCCCGCGTCGTCTGGATGTACTCTTCGACGGCCGGGTCGCCTCCATACGCAGTGACCGCGGCGTACTGGACCGGCGTCGCCACCGAGGTGTACATCGTCGCCGCCACCCGCGTCAGGTGCTGCATGAGGGCCTCCTGGTCCCCTTCAGGGAGGACGCAGACGCCGAGGCGGTATCCGGGTGCGGAACGGTCCATGGAGAGACTGCCGGTGACGAATGTTCCTTCGGGATAGACCGCGCCCATGGAGCAGACGTCCCCGGCCGCATAGGTGGTGAGGGCGTAGACCTCGTCGGCGAGGACGAAACAGCCGTACCGCCGGCAGACGTCGGCGATCTTCGAGAGTTCCCGGCGGGAATAGAGGACTCCGGTCGGGTTGTTCGGGTTGTTGAGGACGAGCAGGTGGCGCCTGTCGGGGTTTTCTGCCAGGACCGCCTCCAGGTCGTGGGGGTTGATCCGGTATCCGTCCTTGCGGTCGAGCCCGAGTGTCGTGTAGGTCTTCCTGAGGAGTCTGAGGATGGGGGCATAGCCGACCCATGATGGGGAGGTGAGGACCACCTCGACATCGAGGACAGAGAAGAGAATATACATGATCTCCTTCGTCCCGTTGCCGACGATGACCCGTTCTGGCTCGGCATGTACCCTGAAGTGTCTCTTGTAGAACTCTGCAACGGCGTCCCTGAGTTCGGGAACCCCGACGGCGTCGGTGTAGTGCCCGGCTCCTGCCTCCCGTGTGAGGGCCGCGGAGAGTGCCGGCGGCACCGGAAAAGGCGACTGCCCGAGGGCGAAGTTGAAATATCTCACATGACAGCCGATCCTGGTGCACCTCTCCCGCTGCCGTATGATCATCTGCCCGACCCGCAGGTTCTCGGGCATCGCAATGGTCTCAAGATGCGACTCTGTCTGCATGGCATATATCTGCTGCATAACCATCCCCCCGATGGCATGCCGGGATGGGCAGGGTTGATGATAAGTGTTCGCCCTTCGCCGGCGAAAATGGGGAGAGATCAGAAACGCTTCGGATCGGTCTCCACGTCGATGACAGTCGGTACGCCGGCCGACAGTGCCTCCCGAACCGCGGGGGCGAGGTCGGCCTGCCTCTCTACCCTGAAACCGGATCCGCCGCAGGCCCGTGCATAGGCGGCGAAGTCAGGGTTGTGGAGTTCTGTTCCGAAGTTCGGGTAATGTTCCATCTTCTGCTCGACGAGGATCATGCCGAGTTCGTGGTTGTTGAGGACGACGACGACGATGGGGAGGTCGTACTTCACCGCGGTGAGGAACTCGGCCATCGCCATACCAAACCCGCCGTCGCCGGTGATGCAGACGGCGGGTCTCTCTGGATAGGCAAGTTTCGCGGCGATGGCGCCGGGCAGGCCGAAACCCATCGTCGCCAGGTACCCGGACATGACAAATGCCTGCCCTTTTTTCATCACATAGTTCCTGCCGAACCACCAGCCATTCTCCCCGACGTCGATAGAGATGACCGCGTCGTCCGGGAGGGTCTCTGAGAGCACTTTCATGATAGAGGGCGGGCGGATAGGGACAGCGGCCGGGTCGGCCTCCTTCTCCCTCTGCGCCGCCCAGGTCTGTTTCTGGCGTGCCACCTCCTCCCTGAGTGCGTCGTCCCTCCTCTCCCCGAGGCGGCCGAGGAGGTCGGGGATGACGCGGGCACAGTCGCCCCACAGGAGGACAGACGCAGAGTTCCGCCCGAGCTTGATCGGGTCGAGATCGACCTGGACCATCGGGATCTCCTCGGGGATATGGGTCTGTGCCGAGAAGCCGACGCCGAAGACGAGGAGGAGGTCGGCCGACTCTGCTTGCTGGCGTGCAAAGCCAGAGCCCACTGTGCCAAGTATGCCGAGGTGCCAGGGATGGTCTTCGGGGATGACGCCCTTCGCCCTGAACGTGGTGAGGATGGGCGCATCGATCCGTTCCGCGAGGGTGGTCACGCTCTCCGCGGCCGTGCGTGCCCCCCAGCCGGCAAGGATCACCGGCCGTTCGGCCCTCTCGATCGCGGCGACCGCCCTCTGGATCTCAGACTCAGGGGGTGCGATCCCTGTCGGCGGCGGCGGCCCCTCGCGAGGACAGTGGGCCGGGTCGAGAGTCTCTTTCTGGATATTGTTCGGGACAGAGAGCTGGGCGACTCCCCTCTTCACGATTGCATGCCGCAGGGCAGCATCGACGAGTTTCAATGCCTTTGTCCTATCGTGGACCGTGTTGTTGAAGACGGTGATCGGCCGGAAAAAGGCGTCCTGATCGATCTCCTGGAAGCCGCCCGGCCCGGTGTACTGCACCTCGACCTGACCGTTGAGGGAGATCACTGACGCATGGTCCTCCTTTGCGTCGTACAGACCGGTGGCCAGGTTCGTCGCACCAGGTCCGGCGATGGTCACGCACGCGGCGACCCGCCCTGTCAGTTTGTTGTAGGCCGACGCGGCCATTGCCGCGTTTTCCTCATGGCGCACCTGGATAAAACGGACATCCGGGTTTTTTCTCACCGCATCGATGATCCCGAGGGACGAGGTCCCCGGCACCCCGAAGACCAGGTTCACCCCCCGGCGTGCGAGTTCATCGACGATCACCTCGGCGACGGTCTGCCCGTCGCTCTTCCCTGTCGTACCTCCGGTCATATGCTCACCGCGGCCCGGCATGGGGCAGGGTATGATATAATGCTTAACCCTGGAAACGGTACCGGTCCTCCGGCACGCACACTTCGAAGCGTGCGCCTTTCCAGGGGATCCCCGTCTCCCTGATGGAGATCCCGGTGGTCATAAGAACCTCCCTGGTGATGAAGAGGCCGAGGCCTGTGTGGCTGCCGACATTTTTGTCGAATATCCGGCCCTTGATCGCATCGGCCACCCCTTTGCCGTCGTCCTCCATGGCGAGGATACCCTGGTCCATCGTCTCTTCGAATGTGACCGTGACCCTCGTCACCCCCCTGCCGTGCCTGACGGCGTTTTCAAAGAGCGTGTAAAAGACCTTCTCGAAGAGGGGGTCGGCAAAGACCTCGAGGTCGCCTGTCCTGACATCAAGGGTGATCGCATTGTTCTGCAGGACCCGTGCTGATTTCAGCATGATTTCCCTGACCGGTTGCCAGCAGGGGGACATGACGCCGAGGTTCTGGTAGTCATGGGAAACGGCGATATGGCTGCCTATCAGTTCTGCGGCCCGGCAGATCTTCTGCATGTACTCTGCCTCCGCCGATCCCGCCGGTGTGATCTCGGCGAGGATCCCGGCATATCCCTCGATCACCTCAAGCTGGTTTTTGATGTCGTGCTGGGTGATGTCCGAGAGGATGGTGATCTTTTTGTGCGCCGATATCAGAGCATCCTCTGTCTCTTTGAGCCTGCTGATGTCCCTGACGACAAGGAGGTGTCCGAAGACCTGCGAACGCTCGTCTTTCAGTGGTGAGATACGCAGTTCATAGTGCTGGAGCATGTCGCCCCGCTGTTTCACGGTCTGGATATATGCCGTCTCCTGGTTGCCGCCGTAATCCCTGATCAGTCTGGAAAAGAGGTATATCACCGAGGCAACGGGTTTCCCTGCGACGTCATCGCTCGCCTTTCCGATGAGCCGCGCCGCGGTGTGGTTGATCTCAATGATCCTGTACTCCGGGTCGAGGAGGAAGATACCGTCATTGAGGCTGTTTGCCACCCTGTCCATGAGGAGTGGGATATGTTCGAAGAGGTTGAACCTGAAGGCGCCGGCGAAGATCGCGAGTGCGGCGAGCATGATGACAAAGGGGATGACGGTGCCGTCACCTGCTGCCGTTTCGCCGATGAAAGAGATGACCGCAATCCAGGGGACGAGAGTACCCATCAGCACGAACCCGATCTGCTTCCTGAAGATGGGCGGGGCGTTCAAGAGCATCGAGACAAGGAGAAGGATGCTTGCGACGACGACAAGGTACAGGTAGCCGATAAAGATCCAGGGCCAGACATCCGTGAAGAAACTGTTTGCTGTGGCCTGCCCTGTCCAGCGCAGCCAGACGGTCACGGCAGGCACGGTGGCGATGGCGGCCGCCATGGCAGGTGTGGCAAGGTGCCCTCTCCGTGTGTACTGGAGGACAAAGATCATCCATGCGACCGGCAGGACGGCCGCACCGAGGAAGGCCACATCGATCCAGAAAACGGCCCACTCTCCTCCCAGAGGGAGGAGGGCCATCCCCCACCCCAGGGACCAGAGAAGGATGCCGGAGAGAAAGATGCAGAATGATATTGCTCCGGCACTCTGCTTTCTTTTCCAGGTTTCATGGATTAAGGAAGTCGCGATGAGGAAAGAGGCCGCCATCAAGATGACGCTCTGGATATAGAGGCTCATTGGCACCCCTCTTTAAGGAAAACAGGCGTGTAGTGCCGGATCGCACCCGCAGATCTGGCGGCCATGGATAGACTATGTTTTCATCGGGGGATATGTACATTATCTACCCGTTTCGGGCAGATTTCATAAAAAAGAAAAAAATAGGAGTGGGATATATATTTACTCCTGGGGTTCCTTCGGCTGCTTCTTGCCTCCCTTCTTTGCCATGGACTTCACCTCCTGTGAAGTGGGATAATGAATGATACTCCTGAGGGGTGTATAAAGATTGCGGGCATATTCCAGCCTGATCGGGGATCCCGGCGCAATATGGAGATTTTCCTCCCCGTATCACAGGCCGATTGCACCCCTCGCACCACGGCGGAAGAGGGGCCCTGCAAGGTGCCGGATCCCCGGTGATTTTGGGGCTCTTTTGCTGTCTGCGGCACCTCACACTCAGATTCCGGATCGATCCCGGCAACCGACCCTCGCTGATCCCCCTGCTCTTCGGGATAGCCTGTCTTAGGAGTCTGGGGGCTCCTTGAAAATCAAAGATTCACGCTCCCTGCGGTCGCACCTCCCTTTACAGGCACGTCAGAGCAGGGATTTCCACGGATCCCGGATCCGGGCAATTTCCAACCCCACTCCCTCTCCTTCACCGGCACCAGGGAGACCGGGAAGGGGGGGACATTACCTGCACTCATATCGGCGACCTGGGGGCGTTGAGTCCTGCCGGATTTCATCCTGTTTCGCACACAGGCCCAGGTATGCCAGGATCGCCGGATCTCCCTGATATGGCCCTGAATGGGAGGTGTGACCCCTCGATTGGAGGCAGATGCGGGCGTATTTGACCCGGGCGTGTCCGGCGGGACATCGCCCCCACTCTCCGTCATGCAGGCACAATAATGAATGGGATCGATGCATCCCCCTGATCCCCTGAGGAGAAGCGCCGATCAATTGCCTTCCCCACACTCTCCGCCGGGGGACTGACGCCGGAGATCAAAGGTTTTCTTGTGCTCGCTCCGTTCGCAGCCCCAGGAACTCAAAACCTTTGGTTTCTCAAACTCGCTGGCGCTCGTCCCCCGAAGCAGGATAGGACGGGGGAAGACAGGGCAGGAGGTTCTCAGGAGGGTGATTGCCAGCCCACCCCCATCCTGGTGGCAGGGTGCGAGCTTTAGCGAGCTTGAGAAAGCCTCTGGCTTTCGAGGGTCTGGGGGGATGAACGGAGTGAATCGAGAAAATCTTTGATTTTCGAGCGGCAGCCCCTGGAACAGGCACGCGAGAACAGGATTTCAACAAAACCAAAAAAATAGAAAAAAATGAAAGCGCCTTACTCTTCAGGCTCTTTCTTCGCCGGCTTTTCCGGCTTCACGTAGGTGATCTGAACGAGTTCGCGTCCCTCATGCACCGTGGCCGCCGGCGTGTAGGTGTTCTCCATTGTGAGGCAGTTCACCGGGCAGACCTCCACGCAGCAGTTGCAGACATGGCAGCGGAAACGGTCGATCTCCCAGGTCTTCGCCTGACGCTCGACGCAGATCGCGTTTGCCGGGCACTTGCGCATGCACATCCCGCAGGAGATGCATTGCGAGGGGTCGATGGTTACATGGCCCCGCGAGATCGGCGTCCTCTTGCCCGGGACGGCCGGATAACGGATGGTGGAGGGGCCGTGGATGAGCGCCTTCACCACTGTCTTCGTCATCTGAAAGTATCCCATACTCGCATCACCTCTCCGCGCAGCCGATGCAGGGGTCGATGGAGAGCACGATCACCGGCACGTCGGCGAGTTCACAGCCCTCCAGCATCTTCACCAGGGGCGGGATGTTCGTCAGGGTCGGCGTCCGCACCCTGTGGCGGGCAAGGTGGCGGGTGCCGTTGCCCTTCACATAGTGGACCACCTCGCCGCGGGGCTGTTCGGCCCGCGCGAAGTATTCGCCCTCGGGTTTCCCGGTCACCTTCACCTCGATCGGGCCGTCCGGGATCTTCTGGACCGCCTCCTTGATGATATCGATGGAGGCGAAGAGCTCCTTCGCACGCACCGCGCACCGGGAGTAACAGTCGCAGCCGTCCTCGGTGACAGGCGCGAAATGGATCCTGTCGTAGGCGGCATAGCCGAGCATCCTCGCGTCCGAGGCGACGCCGCTCCCCCTGAGGGTCGGGCCGACGGCCCCGTAGTCGTAGGCCTCCTTCGCCGGCAGGATGCCGACATTCTTCATCCTCCCCTTCACCGAACTGTCATTGAGGAAGACGTCCATCAGGTCGGAGAGTTCTCCGCGCATCCCGTCGAGGTTCCCGACCATCTCGTCGAGTTTCTCGGCGTCGATGTCGCGGCGGACGCCGCCGACCTTGCAGCTCCCCTGGATCACGCGGCCGCCCGTCGTCGCCTCGAGTTCGTCGAGGATGGACTCCCGCAGGCGCCATGCGTCCATGAAGAGGTTCTCGAAACCGAAACCGTCGGCCGCAAGGCCGAGCCAGAGGAGGTGGGAGTGGAGCCTGGAGTATTCCGACCAGATCGTCCTGAGGAAGAGGGCCCTCTCCGGCACCTCGACGTTCATGACGGCCTCCACGCCCTGGCAGTACGTCGCCCCGTGGATGAAACTGCAGATCCCGCAGATCCGCTCGGCAAGGTAGACATACTCCGGATACTCCCTCTTCTCCACCAGGGTCTCAAGGCCGCGGTGGACATAGCCGATGGACGGGATCGCCTGCTTCACCTTCTCGTCCTCGATGACGAGGTCGAGGTGGATCGGTTCGGGCAGGACCGGGTGTTGCGGGCCGAAAGGCATGACTATTTCTTTTGACATTTCTCCACCTCCCTGAATTCGATGTTGCTGAAGGGATACTGCTTTGCCGTCCGCACGAGCGTCCCCTTGAAGTCGATGTTGATGTCGGTGAACGCCACGCCGAAGAAGTCGTGGTTCTCGTTCTCGTAGATGAACGCACCCCAGTAGATCCCTGAGATGCTCGGCACCTCTGTGCCTGCCGGCACGAGGAGACGGAGGACCACCATGTGGTAGTCGATGTCGAAGCAGTAACTGAGTTCGAAGCTCTCGTCCACCTTCGTGCAACTGATCTGGACGAGGCGGTAGCCCTTCTCATGATAGGCCCGCACCGCCGGCAGGAGTCCGTCGATCGTGCACTCGGTCATCGGCTGGTCTTCAGGCATGGGTCGCCTCCTTCTGTGTCATGTTTGCTCTCTTTTCTTCCAGGATGCCGAGCGCCTTCACGATGCCGTCGATGATCGACTCAGGCCTCGCGGCGCATCCGGGCACATAGACGTCGACAGGGATCACCTGGTCGACGCCGCCCGAGACATTGTAGCACTCGGCAAAGACGCCGCCCGAACAGGCGCAGATCCCGACGGCCACGACGACCTTCGGGTTCGGCATCTGCTCGTAGATGTTCTTCACGACCTGTCTGTTGAGGTCGTTGATGCTCCCGGTGATCACGAAGACGTCGGCGTGCTTCGGGTTCCCGGTGTTGATGATCCCGAACCTCTCCACGTCGTAGAGCGGCGTGAGGCAGGCGAGCACCTCGATGTCGCAGCCGTTGCAGCTCGACGCGTCGTAATGGAGCAGCCAGGGTGATTTCTTCAGATATGCCATGTCTCACACCCCCAGATAGAAGTAATACAGGACGGCGAGGTTGATGAACCCGAGCGTCACTGCAACGCCCCACCCTTCCTTCATCGTCCACTGCCACGTCATCCTGGAGAAGGTGTTGTCGATGAAGACCTCCAGGAAGTAGGTGACGGCGATGACGGCGAGTGCCAGCAGCGGGTTGAACCCGAAGAACAGGTACACGATGCCGAGGAGGACGACGGTCTCGTACCAGTGGGCGATCTCGATCTTGGCAAGGGTCGCGCCCGAGAACTCGGTCGTAAGCCCTTTCACCAGTTCCTGGTGGGCGTGGTGCGAGGTCGAGATGTCGAAGGGCGACTTGCGGAGCTTGATCGTCAGCACGGTCAGGAACCCGATGAGGACGCCGGGCAGGTACAGGGCGGCCGGGACCTGGGATGCCGCGATCTCGTTCACATAGAAGCTCCCGGTGACTAGGTACAGGCCGACGGCCGTGAGGATGATCATCGGCTCGTAGGCCATCAGGGTGATCAGTTCCCTCTCCGCACCGACGTAGCTGTACGGAGAGTAGGCCGCATAGGCGCCGAGGACGATGAAGATGTGCGCCAGGGTGAAGGCGAAGATCACGAGCAGGAGGTCCCCTCCGGCAAAGAAGAGGGCCCCTGTCACCGCCATGAAGACGAGGTACGAGAGGATGTAGAAGTTCTGCGACGGCGTGACCGTCACATCCTCCTTCTCGAAGAGTTTTGCCACGTCGTAGAAGGGCTGGAGGAGCGGAGGCCCAACCCTGCCCTGCATGCGTGCAGTGAGTTTTCTGTCGATACCGGCGATGAGCCCGCCCGCGATCGGGGCGAGGAGCAGGTAGAGGACTGCGGTGAATATGGAGATCATAGCGCCACCCCCGCGATGACGGCGATAGCCGCCAGGATCAGGAGGATACAGAGGGGATTGCCGATTTTCAGGAGTTTTGCCTCACCGAAGTACTCGGCGAAGTAGTAGTTCCTCGTCGTCATCTCACGCTCGATGCCGAGAGACCCGAGGAACTTCATGTCCGTCGTCGTCGGCCTGCCGCCCATGTAGGCCGGCATCGTCCGTCCCTGCTTCCGATATGAGAGGTAGGAGAGGGGCAGGACGAGGAGGAGGGCGATCATCAGGACCATGATGATGACATTGTCCTGGGCGATCCGCGCCGTCTCGTTGAAGATGCCGAGGACGTAGGGCTCGACGAGGAACGAGGAGATCAGGGGGAAGAGGAGGGCCGCGAGCACGGTCATGGCCGTGAGGCTCCCGAGGACGATCCACTTGCCTGTGGACACCGTGTCTTCGACGTTCTCGCCGAAGGGCGTGACCTCGATGATCTTGCCCATCCACTTCGCCCAGAAGAAGACGGTCACGGCGCCGCCGAAGGCCAGGATCATGACGAAGATGAGGCCGAGAGGTGCGACGATGAAGGCCTCGATCGCGGCCCACTTCGAGATCAGCATGCCGAAGGGTGCGAGGAACATGCCGGCCATGCCGATGAACATCATGGCGGCGATCTTCGGGAGACGGACGATGAGGCCGTCCATGTCCTCGATGTCACGGCTGCCGACACGGTGCTCGACTGTCCCGACGCAGAGGAAGAGGAGCGACTTTGCGACCGCGTGGAAGATGATCAGGAATATCGCCGCCCAGACGAGCTGGGGTGTGCCGACGCCTGCGCAGGCCACGATCAGGCCGAGGTTGGCGATTGTAGAGTAGGCCAGAACCTTCTTCGCGTTGCTCTGGGAGATGGCGATCCCCGAAGCGACCAGGAAGGTCACGGCGCCGACAAAGGCGATCGAGAGGCCGGCAAGGCTGCCGGCGAGCACCGGGGCGAAGCGGACGATGATGTACACGCCGGCCTTGACCATGGTGCTCGAGTGGAGTAGAGCGGAGACAGGGGTCGGTGCGACCATGGCGCCGACAAGCCAGCCCGAGAAGGGCATCTGGGCGCTCTTTGTCAGCCCGGCGAAGCTGATCAGCACCGCGGGGATGATGGCGACGGCCTGGCCCGAGGCAAGGAGTGCGTTGAGTTCAAGAAGGCCGCCCGAGGGGTCGACGGATGCGAGATACAGGATTGCTCCGGCAAAGGCGATCCCGCCGAGGAGGTTCAGTTTCAGGGCGAGGAAGGCATTGTTCGTTGCCTCTTCCGTCTCCGAATACCCGATGAGAAGGAAGGACGACAGGGTCGTGATCTCCCAGAAGAAAAAGATCCACGGGATGTTGTTGGAGAAGACGAGGCCGAACATCGCGGCGAGGAAGATGAAGATCACGAAGAAGAACATCCGCCTCCGGTCACGCACCTCCGGGTGGTGGCCATGGTAGGTGTCCATGTAACTGGTGGCAAAGACCGCGATGAGGCTGCCGATGATGCCGATGATCAGGGCCATGATGATGGAGAACTGGTCGATGAAGAGGTTCATCTCAGGCTCCACTACCATGCCCCAGGTGATCTCGTAGTAGATCATCATCGCCGACTGAATGAGTACCAGCAGGACGGCGATCGGTTGTTTGAACCTGACTCCCAGGTACAGGAGCAGGAGTGCGATACCCATCTCTAGAGCGAACATCACCAGACTCGTCGGCTCGAAGGGGAAGGTGTAGTACACCGCTCCCTGTGTAAATGAGGAGACGAGAAGGTAGATGGATCCCGCCGAGATGACGAGTGCCCCCAGAGCGACGATTGCATGCCTCACCCTGTTATTATTGAGCAATAGCAGGATGGCTGCAATGATACAGGGGAATAGTATCAGGAATATCAGGTCGTACATCCCTATCCCTCACCTACCCCATGGAATTTTGTGGTTTATTAACCATGCGAAACACCGATCATATCGGAGCCTTATCCATTGAGTTTTTTCCGTCATCTCATCGGTTCCGGTCGCTTGACCCGGTAAAACAGGGGATGAAATATCCGTCTCAGGATATTCAATAATATTTTTATGGCCGTATTGACGTTGGATTGAATCGAGCTCATTGTTGCGCGCTCCAAATGACAAAAAACCTTCATGATTAATATTTATCATGGTCCAAACCGGGACGCAAACCCTGTCCTTTTAATCTATGCATCCACATGGTACATGCAATGCGTCCGTCATATCTCGGAAAGATCCAGCTACGCTGGTGCGATGCCTGCCATACGCCCGTGCTCGGGGAGCAGTGCGCCTGCGGGGAAAAAACCCACGCGGTTTCCATCACTCCGCCTGGCGATGCACGCCCGGCCTTTGCGTCTGACGTCGCACTCGTCAACAGTATCTTCATCGATTACTTCGGCGTCCCCCTCATCCCTGAGGGGCACCTCGCCGTCCTCAACAAGGTCCCCGATCCTGACAGGATGGAGGAGGTGGTCCTGGGCGGCACGGTTGTTGCGGCCATCAGGTACATGCCCGACGAGGGCGTCTGGGAGCCCCTGCCGCGGCCGGCTGCGTGCCGGTACATGAAACCGACAAAGCGGTATGTCGTCGTGGACGACGGCGCCGTGGCGTCGATCCGGGAGGGTGGGTCGAGTTTGCTTGCGCCGGGCCTGGTGGAGATCGAGGACTCGGTCCGGACGGGCGACGAGGTCTTTCTCCTCTCGCGGAGCGGCGAGTGCATCGGCGTCGGCCGCGCGCGGGTCGATGCGGCCGAGGCGCGCACGATGGAGAGGGGTGCGGTGGTGCGGACCCGGAAGATCGGGGATGCCGACGCCGTGCCCGGCGAGGCCAGCTGGGACGACGCCGTGAGGGCGAATACCCGTATCATCGATGCCTATGAAGGGGCGTCGCTCGACTTCATCAGGAGGGTGCGGGAGAGTCATGCCCATCTCCCGGCGAATGTCTCGTATTCGGGCGGCAAGGACAGCCTTGTCACTCTCATCCTCGTGCTGAAGGCGATCGGCCCGGTCCCGGCCCTCTATGCCGACACGGGCCTGGAGTTCCCCGAGACCGAGGAGAATGTCGCCACCGTCGCCGAGCGCTATGGCGTGGAGGTGGTGCGGGCCGAGACAGGCGAGGCCTTCTGGAAGAACTTCGAGGTTGAGGGACCGCCGGCGGTCAATGCCCGCTGGTGCTGCCGCGTCGCAAAACTCGAACCTGTGTCCAGGGTGATCGACGAGCGGTGGGGCGAGTCGTTGTCTTTCATCGGCCAGAGGAAGTACGAGTCTCTCAACCGGAAGAACAGCCCGAGGGTCTGGCGGAACAGGATTGTCGGGAACCAGGTTTCCGCAGCCCCGATCCAGCACTGGACGGCGATGCATGTCTGGCTCTATCTCTTCAAGGAGCACGCCCCCTACAATGTGCTCTACGAGAGGGGTCTCGACCGGATCGGCTGCTTTATGTGCCCGTCGAGCGACCGTGCACTGCTGGTGCGGATAAAGGCGGCCTACCCGGACCTCTGGCAGGGGTGGACGGAGAGGCTCGAAGCCTGGGGCGCCGCACACGGCATGCCCGCGGACTGGGCGGCAGAAGACCTGTGGCGGAAGAGGGAGTCTGGCGGCGATGAAGACGATAGTTATAATTGATTACGGGCTTGGCAACCTCCGGAGCGTCAGGAAGGGGCTGGAGAAGGCGGGTGCGTCGCCGGTGATCTCCGCGGACCCCGACCAGATCGCCTCGGCGGACGGCATCGTCCTGCCGGGCGTCGGCGCCTTCAGGGACGGCATGGAGATGCTCGGCCCGATCGAGGGGACGGTCCGCCAGGCGGCGAGGGAGGTGCCGGTCCTCGGCATCTGCCTCGGGATGCAGATGCTGATGGAGAGTTCCGACGAGGGGGGGATGCATGCCGGCCTCGGCATGGTCCCCGGCCCTGTCCGCCGCTTCCCCCGGTCGCCCGGCATGAAGATCCCTCACATGGGCTGGAACACCCTCTCGATCAAGCCCGGCGAACCCCTCTTCGAGGGCGTGCCCGACGGCTCGTACGTCTACTTCGTTCACTCGTACTATGCCGAGGCGGCGCCCGAGCACACGATGACGACGACCGACTATATCTGCCGCTTCTCCTCGTCGGTGCGGAAGGAGAATGTCTTCGGCGTCCAGTTCCACCCGGAGAAGAGCGGGGATGTGGGGCTGAGGATACTGGGGAATTTTATCGGGATGGTGTGAGAGGTTCTCGGGACCTTTCTGACCATTTCTGACCCTTTCTGTTTTTCGATCTCTCAACTTTCCTTCCCGGACCCAATCCTGAGCGGGGTGCGAGCGTAAGCGAGCATGAGAAGATCGAAGATCTTCGAGGTCCGGGGGCTGCGAACGGAGTGAGCACAAGAACACAGAAAATACAGAGCATTTTCTTGCATGGCATATCGAAGATTTGCCTGAAAGGGAAATACCATGTATTTCCCGTTTACAGGAAGATCTTCGATCTTCCGTGAATCTCTGATTTTAGAGTGACGACCGAAGGGAGTCGAGAAGACGAAGTCTTCGCTGTAGTCCCCCGGCGAGATGTTTTGATGAACTTAGAAAAGTATTCTACACATCGAGCAATGAATACGGGAAGGGACCGGGAAATGTGCGTTCTACGCGGGAATAAACGTATGCCTGCATATATCAGTATCGTACTGGGACTTATTCTTGTAGCAACGATCATTTTTACTAACACAGGCAAAGAAGTGGTTGATAGAGGGAATGAGATGATTGAAACCCGCGAGCCAATAATTGTAGAGTTTCCTTTGAGAGGAGAATGGCTAGCTCCTAACACTCCAGGGACAAAAATTCCGAGTCATGGCACAAACCAATTAGGAACAAGATATGCTTATGACTTCATACAAGTGGATTGGGAAAGAAAGGGCTGGCCCGCCTACCGCGTTAGTTTGCCGCAATATCTTCTTTTTGGGGTTCCCATAAGTGAATATTATTGTTGGGGGCAAGACGTGTACGCACCTTGCGATGGGATTGTTGTGCAAGCGGAGGATGGCTATGAAGAACGAGTACGAACGAATTTGTTTTCAGATATGTCTAACGCATATAAAAATGCTCATTATTTCGATCCGGAAAAAGACGACGTACAATCAGTTGCGGGCAACTACATCATTATAGAATGTAGCGATAATGTATATGCTGCACTGTGCCATCTTCAAACAGGGTCTATTCAGGTTTCGATTGGTCAGAGTGTAAAAAAAGGTGAAGTTATTGGTAGAGTGGGTCATTCCGGCAATTCTTTTGCTCCACATCTGCATTTTCAGCTTATGGATAGCAGCGACGTAGTTACTGCAAACGGATTGCCCTGTGGTTTTGAAAAATATGAAGTATTTCAGAATGGTGAGTGGCAAATAGTAGCAAATGGCATTCCCACTAATGAAGATAGGATAAGATTTCAAAAATCTGATATGAAAACAGAATGAGAATTGTTGTTATTAGATACTATTTTATCAGTAACTACCCTCACGCCCTGCTCTTTCTCCGCCGATAGTACGTGAAGTACAGATACACCTCGTAGACAAGGAGGGTCAGGAGCACCGTGCTCCCCCCGAGGAAGAAGGCGAGGACCGAGGTGTCGACCCCACCAAGGAAGCCCTCCCCTCCTGCTTTAGGTGCGGCCCCGAGGGGGGCCACGTCGTTGTACGCCACCATCCGCGGCATGGGTTCAGGCGCCGGCGGCATGAGCATCGGCATCACCACCGCCGCGATGACGGTCGCGAAGACGACGACCCCGAAGAGGGAGGCGTACTTCAGGAGGATCGACCTGATATCTTTCACCTGCGGGGCGACGATGAGGAGAGTGTCGGTGAGGCCGTAGACCTTCATCTCACGCCCCTTCGAACTCCACCGCGTCTTCACGATCTCGATCAGGCCCGCGTCGGCCAGGTTCTCGATATGGTATTTGAGGGTGGTGATGGGGATGGAGAGGTGGTCGGCGATCTCGGCGGCGCTGAGCGGCCCCTCCTTCAGGTCGGAGAGGATATCGTTCGCCGTCTGACTCGCCATCGCCTTCGCGATCTTCTTCGCCCGCTCGTCGCCGGGCTCCAGCACCACAACCTCTTCTGTCATTGTCAGCTATGCAGTTTCGCTTTGATCAGGGACCGGCCGAGAGTAAGTGCCTCGCCGATCTTTCCGGCCTCGGGACCGCTGCCCTGGGCAAGCTGGGGCTTTCCGCCGCCCTTGCCGCCGAGAGCCGCACAGACATCCCTGATGACCTCAATCGCATTCAGTTCGGGAACCGGGGACGCCATCACGGCATGCACACGGTCGTTCCCGCCGACAAGGAGCGCGACCTCGCCGTTCTCCGCAAGCCTTGATGCCAGCGCCACCAGTTCCTGCGGCGGCAGGTCGACCTGCCGGACCACGATGCGGTGGCCCTCGATCTCCTCCGCCTCAAGCTGCTGCGCCTCCAGGTCCACGACCTTCTGCTGCAGCCTTTCGATATCCTTCCTCTGCTCCTTCCACTCGGTAAAGAAGCGGGTCACGCTGGTGGGCAGGTTCTCCTGCTGGACGCTGAGGATCTCGGCAGACTGGGCGATGAGCTCCTTCACGTGCTGCATCGCGTAGATCGCCGCAATACCCGCGGAGAACTCCAGTCTCTCGATACCGTCCTGAATGTGCTCGACCCGCAGGATCGCGATCGGCCCGACCTCGCCGGTGGAGCGGCAGTGCGTGCCTGCACAGGCCTCCACGTCCCCGGCCACCTGGACGACCCTGATCAGCTTGCCCGGCGGGACACCGCCCTGGTACAGGCCGAAGCCGTACTTCTGCTCGGCACGCGTCCTGTCCTCCCAGGTGATGTAGACCGGGGCATTCTCCATCACGATCTGGTTCGCACGGATCTCGATCCTCTTCAGCTCCTCGGGGGTGATATGCTTGAAGTGCCTGATATCGACCCTCGATGTATCGATCCCCTTCTGAGCGCCGGCCTGGTGGATATGAGCGCCGAGCACCTCCTTGGTGGCGTGGAGGATGATGTGGGTCGCGGTGTGGTGGCGCATCAGCGACCAGCGCCGCTCCTCGTCGACGATACCCTTGACGCGGTCGCCGCGCTTGAGGATGCCGCCCTGCACCTTGTGGAGGATCACCTCGCCGAGCTTGATCGTCTCCTCCACCCGCACCATGCTCTCCGCGGTGACGAGGGTGCCCGTGTCGAAGGGCTGACCGCCGCCTTCCGGATAGAAGAGGGTCTGGTCGAGGACTGCATAGCCGTCGAAGTAGTCGATGACCATTGCCTCGAACTCGACGTCTGCCGGCTGATCATAGTAGAGCTTCTTCGTTGCCGGGAGACCGGCGACACGCTCGCGGTACTTTGCCAGCGGGTCGGCCTCCTTCTCCACATGGTTCTCCGAGTGGAGGTCGGCGATCTGCGAGTAGAAGTTGTCCGGGATCTCGACGACCGCACCCTCCTGGGCGGCGATCTCCTTCACCATCTCGGGCGGGATGCCGTGCGAGTCATACAGGGTGACGACCTCCTGCAGGGGGATCCGCTCGCTCTTCTTCTTGTAGGTGCGGGCGATCCGCTGGACGATACGTGCGCCGCGGGCGAGGGTCGCCGCGTACTTCTCCACCTCGCGGTCCAGGATATCGCGGACGACCATGACGTCCTGCTGGAAGGCGTCAAGCCCGACGATCTTCATCTGCATCTCGACAAGGTCGGCGAGGCTGCCCTTGAGTTCGAGGTCTGCCATCATCCTGAGGGTGCGGCGGATCACGAGCCTGACAAGATAGCCCTCGCGGACATTCGAGGGGACGATGCAGTCGCCGAGCATATAGGCGAGGCAGCGGGTGTGGTCGGCGATCGCGTAGATCTTCTCGATCGGTGTGATCATCTTGTCCAGTTTGTCCAGGGGGACATCGATCGTGGCGGCGACCTTCTTCCGCAACTGGTAGAGGTTCGGGCCGCTGATATCCATCAGGCCGGCAAACTTTGCATTGAGGCCGAGGATCTTCGTGAACTCCTTGTTGTCGAGGAGGTGTTCGAGGCCTGCCGCCTGCATCAGGTGGCTGACCATCTCAGGGAAGACGGCGTCGTACACCGTCGGCGACCCCTTCGACGCCCAGGTGATCCTCTCAAGGCCGTAGCCGGTGTCCACGATCCGCATTTTCATCGGATAGTACGGCTCGCCCTCCAGCATGACCGGTTCCTGCTCGTTTTTCTCCCGCGTCAGGCTCATGAAGACGAGGGTCGCGACTTCGAGGCCGCCGATGAGCACCTCGACAGAGGCGCCGGCATTGCCGCCGCCGATCCAGGGGTTTTCCTTGAAGGTGACTTTCTTCAGGTCGGCACCGATCGAGGCGAGGAACTCGTCACAGAGTTCGACCGTCCGGTCCTTCCAGTAGATGTCCTCGGCCGGCGAGTTGAAGGCGTGATGCGCCATCATCTCGAAAAGGGTCAGGTGCCGACCGGACCTGCCGACAGAGTCGAGGTCGTTGAGCCTGATGCAGGGCTGCGAGATCGTCAGCGGGTTTGCCGGAGGGGGCACGAGACCGCTCGTCACGAAGGGCTGGAAGTCTGCGATCGAGGCGATGGTCAGGTAGATATCGTCACGCCAGCGGGCGACGACAGGGTAGCGCTCGATACGCGTGTGGCCATGCCGCTCGAAAAACGAAAGAAACGCCTCCCTCATCTCGTCCAGGGAATGCGGCTGAAAAACGGGGTTGCCGATAAAGGCATACGGCTCGCAGGGTGCATCCCCGCAGGTCTCCCGGGACGGGTCTCTGGTCCAGAACGCCGACCCGCACTTGGTGCAGACCTTCCGCACGAAGCCCTGGGATTTAAAATATTCAAGCTGATACTCTTCTTCGAGCATTCAAAACCACGTCTTATTACTTATTATTCGGTAATGGATGATTATATTGTTTATCGTGTTCACCGGATCATCTTCCATCGATCAATATACCAACCGTCTTTTTCCTGATATGACCCTGCTGCTACGGCGATCTGCACGGCAAGGATGTGCCAGCAGCACCGCCCCCGGTAGATGAAGTCCTTGCAGGTGCAGAAATCGTCCTCGACGATGTACTCGTCCGAACAACCGGTGACGACAAAGAAGTCGTTGTACTTCCGCACCATCCCGCCGTCGACTGCTGCGAGCGCCTTTTCCCCCCGGCCCCTGTAGGAACGACAGATTTGCTCCCTGATCGGCGGGGTCAGGCCGCCCGCGTCCCTGATCTCCTGCCAGATATCCTTCATGGAAGGGTCGTGACTGTCGGCCGATCATCGATGTACTGCCAGCCCTCCCTCTCCGCGAGCGCCTGCATGCCCGGGGCCTCCAGGGCATAGTGGGTCGACTCGATGCAGGGGATCGGCGACGCCCGCGCCACATGGTGCTTCAGTTCTGCCGAGAGAAAGGCCTCCGCACCGAGGCCGACGGCCTCCTCGATGAGGGCCGGGTCAAAGCCGCTCCCGCCGACGACTGCAAGGGTGGCGGGGTCGCGTGCGTCGCCGTACACCCTGACATTCCCGCCGATGCGGGCGGCCATCTCCCTGAGGGTGCAGGTGCAGGTGCCGACGCGTCCAAGCGACATCGGCCGCACTTCCTCAAGGCCGAGGATGCGGGCGAGGGTGTCGTTCACCCCGCCGGCCGCGCGGTCGAAGTTGGTGTGCATCACATAGAGGCCGATGCCGTGCGCCAGCAGGGGCCGCAGGACGCCGGCGGTCGTGCCGCGGACGGCGGTCACCGGTTCCCAGATGGGAGTGTGGTGGACGACGAGCATGCCGGCACCGGCACGGGCGGCGGCCTCCGCCACCGCAGGCGTGGCGTCGAGGGCGCAACAGACCGCCCCGACGTCCATCCTCCCTTCGACGATGAGGCCGATCCGTCCCTCGTCGAATTCTTCAGCAAGTTCCGGCGGCGCGATGCGTTCCAGGTGCGCAACCAGGTCTGCACTATCCATACACACAGATCACTCTCCGGCATAATCAAGGCACTTATTATCCTGAGTAATAAGAAAGACCTATAAATATGCAGGTTTAATAGAAAAATATGGAGAAGTCGATCGAAGAGATCAATACACGAATACGCGACGGCAATGCCCGCGTCGTCACGGCAGAGGAGATGCCGGACATTGTCGCGGAACTCGGTGAGGAAGGGGCCCTCAAAGAGGTGGACGTCGTCACGACCGGGACCTTCGGGGCAATGTGCTCCTCCGGTGCCTTTCTCAACTTCGGCCACACCGACCCCCCCATCAGGATGGAGAGAGTCTGGCTCAACGACGTCGAGGCATATGGGGGCGTTGCCGCCGTCGACGCCTACCTCGGGGCGACTCAGCAGTCCACCACGCAGGGCGATAAGTACGGCGGTGCGCACGTGATCGAGGACCTGATCTCGGGCAGGTCTGTCGAACTCCGTGCGATCTCCCGCGGGACAGACTGCTACCCGCGCCGGACGGTGACCTCCACCCTCCTCCTCGAAGACTTCAACGACGCCGTGATGGTCAACCCGCGGAACGCCTACCAGAACTACAATGCGGCGACAAACACCACGGACCGCACCCTCCACACCTATATGGGCCTCCTCCTCCCGAACAGCGGAAATGTCTCCTATTCAGGGGCAGGGGCGCTCTCCCCCCTCGCCAACGACCCCCACTACCACAGGATCGGGAGCGGCGTCCCCATATTCCTGGGCGGGGCAGAGGGCATGATCGTCGGGCAGGGCACGCAGTCCTCCCCCGCGACCGGTTTTGCGACCCTGATGACGACCGGCGACCTGAAGCAGATGAGTCCTGACTTTATCAGGGCGGCGACGTACCAGGGCTACGGCGTCACGATGTACGTCGGCGTCGGCGTCCCCCTGCCTGTCACTGACCTTGAGGTCGTCAGGAGCACGGCAGTACGGGATGAGGACCTGATGACGACCATTGTCGACTACGGCGTGCCGCACCGCGACCGTCCGGCCATCCGGCGTGTCAGCTTTGCCGAACTGAAGAGTGGGAAGGTCGAGATCAATGGCGAAGAGGTGAAGACCTCGTCTCTTTCAAGCTACAAGAAGGCCCGCGAGGTCGCGGAGACCCTGCGCGGCTGGGTGGAGCAGGGGTCGATCGAACTCGCCCTCCCGACCAGGTCCTTCAATGCCGCAAAGAGGACGCACCCGATGCGCGAGACGAAGGTGGTCCCGATGGTGCGCGAGGTGATGGACCCGGAGGTCGTCTGCATCACCGAGGACGAACAGATCACCGCGGCGGCCACGAGGCTTCTCAAGGGCGAGACAAACCACCTGCCTGTCCTCGATGCAAATGGCATCCTCGTCGGGATCGTCACGACCTACGACGTCACCAAGGCCGTCGCACGTCCGGGCGACCGACTCCTTGTCAGGGACATCATGACCCGAAAGGTCGTCAGGACGACGCCCGACGAGGCGGTGGATATCGCAGCCCAGAAACTGGACCGGAACAATATCAGTGCGATGCCGGTGGTCGACCCTGCAAACAGGGTCATCGGCATGCTCACCGCGCTTGACCTCGGCAAACTTCTCGGCGGGAGGTGGCAGTAACCATGAAACTGATGGTCTCATTCTCCAGGAAGAAAGTCCGCGAACCGATCATCGCACGGGTGGTCAAGGACACCGGCGTCCTGATCAATGTCGAGCGGGCCAGGATTGAACCGGGCGAGGGCGAGGTGCTCATCGACGTCCCGAACGGTTCCGCGGATGAAGTCAGCCAGAAGATGCGCGACATGGGAGCGACGGTGCGTGTCCTTGAGGACGCCATCCACCACAACGAGGCCGAGTGTGTGGACTGCGGGGCGTGCATCAGCATCTGCCCGCAGGACGTCTTCTCCTTCGACGACGACTGGAACCTCGTCGTCGACCAGAAGCGCTGCGTCCTCTGCGGCCGGTGCCTCCAGGCGTGCCCGCACGGGGCGCTCTCCCTCCTGAGATGAGCGGCCCTTTGGGGCACATGGTTCCCCAATCTTTTTTGATTGTGAGATTCTCCCTCAAAAAAAGTGAATAAGATCTGTAGGATTCCTGCTCTGGTGCATCAGTCCCCCGGCAACCATTTTGGGGAAGGCGGTGGATCGGTGTTCTCTATCAGGGAGACCAGCACCAATGATGCCCCTCCCCGATCCATCCCCTATCTATACCGGCAGACACACACGTCTCCTACCATGATCCGCGAGCACTTCCAGTACAGGCAGACGATCACGACGATCCTGGCCGAGGAGCAGCTCTTTATCGATGCGGCAAAAAGTGCGATGCTCGACGCCCGTGCTGAACTGGAGGCGTTCATCGCCGAAGACTCCTTCTTCGGGATCACCTTCGACCCCTACAACCCGCCGGCGGAGAGTCTGACCGTGCGGCGGATGGGCACGGCGTCCGTCTCCGCGGGCGTCGGCCCCATGGCGGCGGTCGCCGGCACCATCGCCTGGGCAGGGGCGGAGGCGATGCAGGAGGCCGGCGCCTCCTTCGGCGTCGTCGACAACGGCGGGGACATCGCCCTCTTCTCAGACCGCGACGCGCGGGTCGGCATCCACGCCGGCGAGTCGCCCCTCTCCGACAGACTGGCCTTCCTCGTCCCACGGCACCCCGCCATCCTCGGCATCTGCACGTCGTCGGCGACAGTCGGGCCGTCGATCTCCTTCGGCATCGCCGACGCCGTCTGCGTCATCGCGGAGGACGTCGCCCTCGCCGACGCCTGGGCGACCTCCCTCTGCAACGGCCTCAGCCCCGACGACGACGCACCCTTCGCCGCCCTCGCAGGCACCGGCGTGCAGGGCGCCCTCGCCATCCTCGGCGACGCCGTCGGCACCTGGGGGACGCTCCCCGAGATCGTCGGCGCACGGGTCGACACCGGCCTCATCACGCGGGGGGAGGAGGTGTGAGGGTGGGAGTTGGCGAGGAGTCTGAACCAGAGGGAGAATCGCTAATGGTTTTCATGGTAATACCTCCGGATCAGGTCGAGACCTCTCTGATCATAAGGGGAGAACGCGCGGATCAACTGCCTTCCCCATAGAGTTCGCCGGGGGACTAATCGAAGACCTCATGGTCTTCTCTAGCTCACTTCGTTCGCACCTCGAAAGCCTAACGACTTTCTCGTTGCCCCCGGACCCCCGATCCAGGATAGGGCCGGGGAAGACAGAACAAGCAAATCTGAAGAGAGGATTGGTATCTACCTCCTATTCTCAGGCAAATACACTCAAGCCAGTTCGTCGAGGACAAAATCCTCGGCCTTCTTCCGCGCGCCGGCGCCCCTGAACCGTCCGTACTCCTTCTCGCCGTCGGTGACGACGATCGCCGGCCCGGACGCATCGACCCCGAAGACCAGTTCAAAGATATCGACCTCGTCGAGGAGCACGCCGCGGAGCGTCTCCGAGGCCGGGGCGAGCATGAGGCGCTCGGCCGGGAGGTCGCCCGGATATTCCCGGAAATAGTAATAGTAGACCTGAAGGGCATTGAGCAGGTCCGAGGTGAGGAGTTCGCGCCTGATATCGTCGTCGATCCCGTCAAGGATCCCGGCGAGGCGTGCGTCGTCCTCCTCGGCCTCGTCAAGGATCCGGTCGGCCACTGCCGCAAGCTGCTCGTAATCGGTCATCATGATACCTCTCCCCCGGAGATAAAAAAGTATATTGTGAGATCCAGCACAAAATACGGTGTGAAATCCGAAGAATTCGACTGGATGGTCTATCACGCGATCGCCTGGAACAGGGCGACGACGATCCCTGCCCTCGTGAAATACACCGGCGGGGATGCGGCGGCAGTCGAAGCCTCGGTGCAGCGCCTCGTCTCGTACCTGCTCATAGAGCCGCACGACGAAGAATACCGCGCCCTCTCGCTTGAGGAATCCATTCTCAGGTGCCACCTGCGTGCAGGCCCCGGCATCCCCCTCGAGATCGAGGACGGCGTCATAAAGATACCCGATTTTGCACGTAAAGGAGATAATGCATGAGGAAAGTGTGTATCCTCAGACTCGGTCACCGGCCTGAACGCGACCTGCGGGTGACCACCCATGTCGGCCTCACGGCCCGCGCCCTCGGCGCGGACGGAATGTACCTTGCGGCTGAAGACCACGGAATCGTCGATTCTATCGAGGACGTGGTCGAGCGCTGGGGCGGAGAATTTTTCGTTGAAAACAACGTGAAATGGCGGCAATGCATCAAGCAGTGGAAGGAGAAGGGGGGCATCGTCGCCCATCTCACCATGTACGGCCTTGACGTCGGGGAGGTCACCGACGCGGTGCGGGAGCGCCCCGAAGACCTGCTCATCATCGTCGGCGCGGAGAAAGTGCCGGGCGACGTCTACGGCATGGTCGACTACAACGTATCCGTGACCAACCAGCCCCACTCCGAGATATCAAGCCTTGCCATCTTCCTCGACCGCCTCTTCCTGGGCCAGGAGATGGACCACAAGTTCGAGGGTGCGAAGATCCGTGTCGAGCCCTGCAAGGTCGGAAAACGGGTGGTCGAGCTTTGAGACGCGTCCTTGTCGCGGGATTCGCGACCAGGCACGTGGTCCAGTCGGCGCGGCGGGCAGGTTTCGAGGTCTATGCCGTCGACCATTTCTGCGACCAGGACCTCTGCTGGAATGCCAGCAAGCACCTCAGGTTCGACGAACTCGAGGATCTTCCCGATACGATCGCCACGATCGCCGACGGTCACACGATCGACTACTTTGTCGCCACCTCAGGGGCCGAGGACCTCGCCGTCCCCCTCCCCCATGCAGGGACGCCTGCCGGCGTCTCGGCGCGTTTCCTGGACAAACTCGAGATCCAGACGTTCTTCGAGGACGCTCACATCCCGACACCGCACCTCTCAGACGGCCGCTTCCCGGCCATGATAAAACCGCGGCACGGTGCCGGCGGGTGGCGGAACCGCGTCGTCCGCTCTCCTGAAGATCTCAGGGCCTGGGAAGAGGAGTGGCCGGATGTCCCGTCGATCACCCAGGAACTCGTCTCCGGCATACCCGCGAGCGTCTCCTGCATCGCCGACGGGACGCGTGCCGTCGCCATCGCCGTCAACGAGCAGATCCTCCGCGGCGGAGAGAGCGACCGGGCGTACGGCTTTTCCGGCTCGATCACGCCGTTCGATCACCCCCTCGCCGCGAAGATGGCAGCGATTGCAGAGGAGGCCGTGGGTCGGAGCGGCTGCGTCGGGTCGGTCGGCGTCGACTTCGTCGTCGGCGACGACGATGTGTGGGCGATCGAGATCAACCCCCGCTTCCAGGGCACCCTCGACACCGTCGAGATCGCCACCGGCCAGAGCGTCTTCAAGAGGCACATCGACGCCTGTCAGGGCACACTTCCCCCGCACGGCCTGAAGTCCGGGACGGTGGCGGCGCGGACGATCCTCTTTGCCGACCGCGACCTCACGCTCACACAGGACCTTGGCGACTGTGCCGACTGTTGCGCCGACATCCCCTGGCCAGGGACCGAGATCGAGGAGGGAGGTGCGGTGGTGAGCATCTACGGATGGGGTCATGACCGCACCGCCGCCCTTGACATGCTGGATAGAAATATAACACGCGTCCGTCAATATATTCCCTGATGGTTGGCATAGACGAGATGCTGGCAGATCCGGCAATCAGGGCATATCTCCTCCGCCATATCGGGAACGAGGGCCTCGATCTCCTCGAGAGGTTCCCGCCCGCGGGCGAATACTCGGACGAGGAACTTGCCGAGAAGACCGGCATCAACCTCAATACGGTACGGCACACTCTCTATACGCTCTACGAGAGGCGTCTTGCCGAGTACAGGCGGATCAAGGACCCGGAGTCGGGCTGGCTCACATACCTGTGGACACTCAGGACCGACATGGTCTATCCGGTGATCAGGGAGGAACTCGAACGTGTCCTGGAGATCCTGACAAAGAGATCGAAGTACGAGGAGGAGAACGACTTTTTCATCTGCGAGGAGTGCGGGATCTTCACCTTCAACGATGTCTCTGACTCAAACTTTACCTGCCCCAACTGCGGCGCCCCGGTGAAGCATTTCGACAATGAGATGCTCCTTGGCGCCCTGAAACGGCGGGTCGCGGCGATCCATGCAACTCTTGGAACAACTGGAAGCGCATCTGAGTGATGCCGGGTGCGATCCCCGCGTCATCGCCCATTGCCGTACCGTTAACGCCGTCGCTGCAGGATATGCCCGGTCTTCGGTCGTCGACAGGGAACTGTTGATAGCCGGGGCCATGCTCCACGACCTTGGCCGGTCAGAGACCCACTCACTCCACCATGCCGAGGTCGGCGCCGACCTCGCCCGCCAGTCAGGGTGTCCTGATGAGGTCGCCAGGATCGTCCAGAGGCATATCGGCGCGGGACTGACTGTCGAGGAATGCGCTCTTCTCGGCCTCATACCGAGGGACTCGGTGCCGCAAAGACTGGAGGAACGGATTGTAGCCCATGCCGACAATCTGGTCAAAGGGACGCGGGTGATCACGCCTGAGGAGCGGATGGACCGATCTGTTACCCTCGGCAGAAAATTTCTGGTGCGGGCCTTCAGGCTCGGCCTCGACCTTGAACCCCTCCGTCACCTCAGATGATCAACTGTTGAACATGGGGGAGGGCCCGCAGTTTTTCGATCACGCCGACAGGCAGGGGTTCGTCGAGGACGACGACAAGTTTCGGGGACTCGGAGAAGTACGGGTCGTTCACGAAGATCTGCCTGATGGCCAGGTCGTGCGCGGCAAGGACGCCGACCACCGCACCGACAATCCCCTTCTCATGGGCGTCTCTCGGGAGGATGGTGATGACGGTGAGTTTCAAGAATCCGGCCACCTGGGAGAGATCGGGGGTTGCTCTCATCAGTGAAAATATCTCTGCTGCCGGCCCCATCGTCAGGATACGACGGGCCGTGGCATCGACGACCCGGCGGTCGATCCCGATCTCCCGTGCGATATGCGTGGCCGGTATCTCGATACCATTGCAGGTGATGCGCCCCTCAGAGGAGACGCCAAAGCCGTTCTCGAGGAGAAACCTGACGACCCGGGCCTGGGCCGGGGAATCGGCAAATTCCTGCATGATTTTTGCCCACATAGCCAGCATTATCATCGGTGCTATGGGATAATGATTCTTCGGGTCGGCACCGTTGCGCTCACAGGGTCGGATCCCCTGCCATTTCGTATTTTTCCGGGGAGGTACCCTGTAGGAGGGGTTTGCGTGCCCGGGTTGAGCGATAGATTAAAAAATGTGAAGATCCTTCTCTATAGGGTAACAGGCGAGGGTTGCCAAGCCAGGTCAAAGGCGCAAGGTTGAGGGCCTTGTCACGTAGGTGTTCGAGGGTTCGAATCCCTTCCCTCGCATTGTCTTTTATGATATTTCACTGAAATCTGTTTTCTATGCTTTTAGAATTCCTCTCTCTGATCAGTCTTTGAACGGACAGTGTTCCCGGTATTATCGACGTTTTTCCCGGCGCGCCGCGAGTAACTCCCTGCCGCCTCAACAGGTATAAAACACAGCCTGACCAATATGAACAGTCATATCTGGTCATATGTCTTTCTCTGAGCACCTTCCTGTCATCTATGCCCTGGCCGCCGCCGCACTCTTCGGGATCACGGCACCCTTCTCCAAACTTCTTCTCGACGGTGTCGGGCCGGTCACCATGGCGTCGCTCCTCTTTCTCGGGAGCGGGACCGGCCTTCTCATCTACCTTGCGGCAGGTTCTCTCTCCGGCAACGGTAGGGAAGGCGTCGAGGCGTCGCTCAGCCGTTCTGACCTCCCCTGGCTTGCCGGGGTGGTCATCTCGGGCGGTGTCCTTGCGCCCATCGTGTTGATGCTCAGCCTTGCCCATACGCCTGCAGCCACCGCCGCCCTCCTCCTCAACTTCGAGGCCGTGGCCACGGCCATCATTGCGGTCCTGTGGTACCGGGAACCGATCGGCCGCCGGATGGGGGGTGCACTCTGCCTGATCACCCTCTCCTGCATCATCCTCTCATGGAATCCCGACCAGGCCTTCGGTTTCTCTATTGCCGCCCTCGGCATCCTCCTCACCTGCACCTTCTGGGGTCTTGACAACAACTTCAGCAAGATGATCTCGGCGAAAGACCCCATACCCATCGTCATGATCAAAGGCCTCGGGGCCGGTACGGTCACCTTCTTCATTGCCCGGGCCCTCGGCGAGGCCATCCCGTCACCTGAGACCTGTTGTGCCGCCATGATCATCGGGTTCCTCGGGTACGGCGGCCTGATGAGTGTCTTCTTCCTGATGGCACTGAGGGGGATCGGTTCGGCCAGGACAGGTGCGCTCGTCTCGACCTCGCCCTTCTTTGGTGTTCTGGTCTCGTTCTTCCTCTTCACCGATGACCCGGGCGTCCTCTTCTACCCGTCTCTCCTGACCATGGGCCTCGGTGCCTATCTCCTCATCACAGAGCGGCATTCTCACTCCCACCACCACGAGGCGATGGTGCACGAACACCGTCATAGGCACGACGACCTCCACCACGACCACGAGCACCCGGCAGGCACGCCTGCCATCGACCGGCACGGGTACCACTCCCATCCCCATGCCCACCCCGACCTCTGGCACGACCACCCGCACAGCCCTGACACCCATCACCAGCACCGCCATGACGGCGCCAGCAGCGCAAAGTACTGATGTGCCCCGGAGTTCCCCCACTGGAATCTCTCGCGCCTGCGCGTGCAGGCGCTCAGCGTCCGGGCTTGCCAGGTCCGGCAGGAACTGGAATCTCTCGCGCCTGCGCGTGCAGGCGCTGCCGGACAAAACAGGGAGGTCTTCGGGGCGCCGTCTCGGTCTGGTCCGGTCGCCCCGAAAAAAAGAGGATCTTTTAGATTATTCAGAGGTCACGGATTTCAAGGTCGACCTTCGCGACGGTCCCGAGTTTCATCGCGACGGTCCGGTACAGATTGATATTCCGCACGCACTCCTTGAACTCACCATTGTACCACTCAGAAATCGAATCCTGGTACATGAGCATCTTCGTCTTCATCTCCTTCCTTCAGTTGGAAGGTTCCCCATATATGTCTTCCTTTATAATTTTCAGGACTTCCTCATGATTTATGATGAAAGATCCGGAAATATCTCCATTGCAGAGGTCTTATCCGGATTGTTCGTTTCCGACATTTGCCTTTTCTCCGACAGGCGCGGGGACGCACCGTCCCGGCAGAGACGCAGAGTTCTGGACCGGGATGAGGCCCCTGAGGCCCTGCCCGTACCCCCGGCGTCCTCTTTATATATCTGAATGGCAATACGCCGTCCATCACCACAATATGCGGAGGGGGTATGAAGCGTGTGGGCATCAGGATGGGGGTACTCTCACAGATCATCGATGACCTGAACAGGAACGAGGAGCTCAGGGAGATCTTCGGGAACCCGGTCTCTCAGAGTCTTGTGGTCATCGCGGAGTACTCGGACGGAGAACTCGATCTCAGGATCGAGGAGATGAGAGACAGACCTCTTACCGAGGCAGAAAATAGGCGGTTTGTGGAGATCCTCAACAGGACGGTCACCACAAACCTCAGCAAGGATCAGTACTCCAGGGCCTCGAACTGGGTCTTGCCGACCTTGCCGTAATACTTCGATATCTTCGGGTCCAGTCCGCAGACCGGACAGGCATAGTCATCAGGCAGGTCTTCGAACTCCGTCCCTGCCGGTATGCCGCGGTGTGGTTCACCCCGCTTCTGGTCGTACACATACCCGCAGATCTTGCAGACATATCTCGTAGGGTTCCAGGGCTCGAAGCCCCAGGTGCCAATCGGCCCCTTTCCCGTCGCTCCGCAGACCGGGCAGATATAGTCCTCGGGTAGGTCTTCGAACTCCGTCCCTGCCGGTATGCCCCGGTGCGGTTCACCCCTGAGCGGAGAATACACATAACCGCAGTGCTTGCAGATATATCGCTTCACCTTTGCCATCACGGTCCCCCGGACTCCCATACGCCCGGGCCGATATATACTCTTGCCCTCAACTGCCAGCAGGTGCGGAGGTAATCACTCTTCGTATTTCCCCTTCAGGCCTTCCCAGCCCGTGTAGCCGCAGTAGATGCAGCCGACACCGTCACACCGGCTGCAGCGTTTTGCAGGCCGCCGCACAAGCACCCTGCCGGTGCGGCCGCAGTTGGTGCAGCCGATACCGTCGCAGTGGTTGCAGACGACCTCTTCATAGATATCTTCAGCCATATCACACAATTTTTCGTTGTGAAGAGGATTAATCCTTCGAAAGAGGCGAACCACAAGGATTTATCCTATCACATGCCACGCAGGGCATGCACGAGTACGGCCGCCAGATGGTCCACCTCGTCTTTGGTCTGGGCATCGCATCCATCCTCCTCGTCCCTGTGCCCGGCCTTGCCGTGCTCATCTATGCGTCAGGCCTTCTTGGCGGCCTCATGCTCGTCGAGGCCGTGCTTCGCGGCTGGTACGTGCCCGGTATCGCGGACATCATCGGCGCCCTCGAAAGAGAGGACGTCTTCCCCGGGAAAGGTACGGTCTATTTCGTCGCAAGCGCCCTTTTCTGCTCGGTCGCCTTCGCGCCGCAGGTCGCCTTCATTGCCGTCCTCTCGCTGACCATCCTCGACTCGGTCGCGACAATCGCTGGCCTCCGCTTCGGGAGGCACAAGATCCTCAAAGGGAAGACTCTCGAAGGGTCGGGTGCAGGCTTTTTTGCACTGTTCCTCGCCCTCCTGCCGATGCTGCACCCCTCTGCTGCCCTCCTTGTCGCCGGCGTCGCAGCCCTCGCCGAGCTCCTCTCCCCCATCGACGACAACCTCGTCATACCGGCCGCGGTCGGTACCGCTCTCACCCTCCTGCCTGTCTCATGACCGGGTGCCTGTCTGGCTGGTCCTGTACCCTGTCTCCGGTATCAGCATCTCAAAATTTGCCCCCACTCCCTCCTCGCCATTTTCCAGGATCGCGATCCCGGTGATGTCCAGGATCTCTTTTACAAGAAAAAGGCCATATCCGGTGTTGCGCCCATATCCTGCCTGAAAGATCCTGCCCTTTATGTCCTGGGCAATGCCGGCGCCGTTGTCCCTGACGGTGAGGACACACTGGCAGTCTCTCTCTCTGAATGAGACGCCGATCTCTGTCACACCGTTCCCGTGCCTGAGCACATTTTCAAGAAGGTTGAAGAGCACCTGCTCCAGCATGGGGTCTGCATAGACTTCGAGATCGCCGGTCTCGACGACAAGGGAGATATTCGTTGTATCCAGGGAGAGATCGGCGGCAACCTTCCTGACCGTCCGCCCCACATGCTGCCACCCGGGCGCATTCACCCCCATGTCTTCATAGTCGCGGGTGAAGGTGATCTGGCGCTGGATCTTATCGACCAGCGCACTGCAGGTACTGAGATATCTGCCGGTCGCAGGATCTTGCTCTCCGACGGCCCTCTGTACCAGGGTCAGGTACCCCTGCAGTGCGGTGGTCTGGTTGCGGATGTCGTGGCGGGTGATACTGTTCAGGAGGGTGAGTTTTTTGTTCGCCTTCTTCAGGGCCTCCTGGTAGCCGCGGATCTCGGAGATGTCCTGGCAGATCCCGCTCATGCGTACAGGGCGGCCTTCCTCGTCTCTCTCCATCATGGTTCCCCTGGCCTGGAGCAGGACGGTGCGGCCGTCTTCGCCTGTGAGATGGACCTCCTGTACAAAGATGGGGGAGAGTCCCTCCAGGGTGGCAATAACAGCCTCTTTCAAGGCGGCACGGTCTGCCTCAGAGATCAACCGGCCGATCGTCTGTCCGTCTGCCTCCAGGCACCCCGGCGGATAACCGAGCATGGCGGCAAGGTGCCTGTTGAAGGCCACTCTCCTTGTCCGCGCATCCCACTCCCATGTGCCCAGTCTCACGCCTTCGACAACATGTTCAAGCCACTCCCTGTTCTTGTCGAGTGCATGCTCCGCCTTCTTCTGGCTGGTAATGTCCCGTGAAATGGCGGAAAATCCCGCAACCGTACCATTGTCATCCATGATCGGGGAGATCGTGATGGAGAGCAGGATCCTGGCGCCGTCCTTCCTCACCCTGACAGTTTCGAAGTGGTCCCTATGGCCAGACCTGCTGATCTGCCTGATGGCGTCCATGGACTCTTCGCGCCGCTCAGGAGGAGCGAAGAGGGAGACGTGGCTGCCGAACGCCTCGGAGGCAGTGTACCCATAGATCCTCTCGGCCCCCTGGTTCCAGCTGGTGATGACTCCATCCACCGTTGTCCCGTAGATCGCATCGTCGGAGGACGCGACGATGGCTGCCAGACGGCGACGGACCTTCTCGGTCTCCCTCTCTGCCGTGACATTGCGGAAGACCAGCACCACGCCGATGACGGCCCCCTCTTTATCCCTGATAGGAGCGGCGCTGTCGGCGATTGCCTTCTGTGTGCCGTCACGCGCCAGGAGCACCGTGTGGTTTGCAAGGTCTGCGACGACCCCCTCCTCGATCACGCGTTTAATCGGGTTTTCCACAGGTTGTCGGGTCTTTTCATTGACGATATGAAAGACGTCGGCGAGAGGCATGCCAACGGCCTCCTCCTCTTTCCATCCTGTGAGGGACTCGGCCACGGTGTTGATGAGGGTCACCCTCCCGTCCTCCCCGGTAACGATGACGCCGTCTCCAATGGAGTGCAACGTGACATTTAACCGTTCTTCACTCTCCCTGAGGGCGTTATCAGCCTGCACCTGCCGGGTGATATCCCGCGTGACACTCTGCGCCCCTATCACCTTCCCGTCCTGTATGATCGGGCCGCCGTTTATTTCGACAGAGATACAGGCCCCGTCTTTTCTCTTCACCCTGACCCTGAGCCCTTCAAAACTCTCTCTATTACGGAGTGTTTTCTCAAAGCAGGCATCGATTATTTCCCGATCCTTTTCGACAACGAACTCATGGAACGAATGACGGACTATGTCTTCGTTCCTGTATCCGGTGATCCTGGTCATCGAAGGGGAGGCATAGGAAATGATCCCGCTCAGATCCCCGAGGGTCACCCCATCGGCAACTCCTTCTGTGATCATGCGGTAGCGTTCTTCGGCCTCCTGCAGCGCTATCTCCGTCTGTTTTTTTCCGGAGATATCGATTGCAATCCCCTGTACCCCCAGAAGACGCCCGGCATCGTCCCTCAGGGGCGTGAGATTCAGGAGAAATGAGATGATCTTTCCTCTGTCTGACCGGGTCTGGACTCGTAACTCGAAACCCTCTGCCCGGTCGCCGGTGCGTATCAGACGGTTACCTATCTCCTCCGCATCTCCCCGGTCGTCAGGATGGACATGGAGATACCATGGCTTCCCATAGATCTCGCCCTCAGGCAGATCAAGAACTTCCAGGCCCCTGCGATTGACATAGACAAGATTTCCCTCAATGTCTGTTTTAAAGAGGATCTCAGGGAGGTTATCGACAAGTTCCCGATACTTTTTCTCCGACCTCCGGAGTTCATACTCCGTTTTTCTCCTTCGTACAGCCTGTTCGATCTTGTGGGACAGCTCCGTGAACTGGGCCACAGGGTCACCACCTTTCTGGAGATAGAAATCTGCCCCACTGTTCAGTGCCTCTATGACGACTTTTTCCCGTCCCTTCCCGGTGAAAAGAATAAAAGGAAGGTCAGGATAGCGAAGGCGGACCTCCTTGAGAAAAGTGATCCCGTCCATATCCGGCATATCATAGTCTGAGACGACGGCCTCGTATCTGCCACTCCGGAGTTTTTCCAGTGCTTCCGCAACGGTTGTGGCCATATCGACGCACAGGTCGCCGCACTCTTCCAGAAATACCTTGCCGATATCGAGGAGGGCGGGTTCGTCGTCCACTAGCAAAAGGCTTATCATGGATATCTCCCGGGAAAATGAGGTAACGAGCCGCGATTTTCCCTTTCTAAGGCACGTGATACATATTGTTGTCAGTATATATGCGATACTATTTTGTTCTGGACACTCGCCAACATTGCCCTTTCCGAAGAGAGAATATAGGCCTCAGGCCGGATCAATTGCTGTGATACATCCTCCTGATCTCTATCCGGCCTGGTGAGCGGGGAGATGAATAACACCAGGGTTTAAGATACTCTGGAATCATATCATCCGGAAAGATCACCGGAGGAAAGAAGAAAGGATGAATATAGAGCCCTATGCCCGGAGATGGGGACAGGTCCTCTCCACGCATTCGTCGTCGCGGCGCTTCCGGGAGATCGATCTTCTGAGGGGGATCGCCATCGTCATGATGATAATCTACCATCTCCTCTTCGACCTCTGGTTCTTCGGGATCGCCGCTGTCGATGTTCTGGGGGGGTTCTGGCGGTACTTCGCCTTTGCTACCGCCACCCTCTTCATCGCCCTCGTGGGGCTCTCCCTCCCGATCAGTTATGAGAGGAGACGGCAGAAGATGACCGGGCTTTCACTCTGGTTTGAGTATGGGCGGAGAGGAGGCAAGGTCTTCCTCTTCGGCATGCTCGCCACCCTCGCCACCTGGATCTTCCTCGGGGAAGGCTTCATCGTCTTTGGCATCCTCCACCTCATCGGCTTCGCCATCATCGCCGCCCCCTTCTTCCTGCGGTTCGGCCGGTGGAACTTCCTCGCCGGTGCCGCGTTTGTCCTTGCCGCCCTCCCCCTCGGCCATATCACCGGCCCGTCCTGGCTCATCCCCCTCGGCATTCATCCGGCCGGATTTTATAGCGTCGACTATGTCCCCCTCGTCCCCTGGCTCGGCGTGGCCCTCATCGGCATGGCAATCGGTTTCCTCCTGTACCCCGGCGGGACACGCCAGTTCAGCGTCCCGGAGATGGAGGGGAGAGGCGTGGACGCCCTCTGTATGATGGGCAGGAACTCGCTTGCGATCTACCTCCTCCACCAGCCGGTGATCGTGGCCGTCCTCCTCTTCGTCAGGACCGTGACCGGGTGAAGACCAGAACAGGAATAGTCCAGAACCAAAAAAGAACTCAGATCAGGGGCTCGGGTTCACGCCCGCCCGCCGCGGGCAGAGCCTTCCCACTGACCAGCACCTGCCTGTCCGTCTCCTGGAGCTTCGTGAGCACTACCCTCTTGCCGAGGGGCGTCATTGCAAAGACCGGCACCGCAGTGCCTGCCTGAAGGAGGGCGCGGGGCCCGGCCTCTTCCCTGATTGCGGCAGAGGCGCAGGCCGTCACCAGGTCGGCGACGGCCGCAAGGCGCCGCGCCTCCTCTGCGGAGACGCCGGTCGTGTGGACGGCGATGATCAGGGCGTCGGGGTGTGCGGCCCGCACCGTCTCCGCGTCGTCCGCGGTCGCCACAGTAACCGCCGCCGGAGAGAGGCTGAGGTCATAGGCGAATGCCGCACCGGCGGGCATGTCGATCCGTGCCGTCCCCGGGTCCAGCACCCGGCCACCGAGGTTCTCGATCCTCCCGATCACCTGCAGGATCGGGGAGGTCTGCACGATCCCCGAGACCCGGCCGCCGATGCCCTGCACCTGGTCGGGCGCCGTCACGACCACCGTGCCGGCGCCGTCACAGACGATGACCGCCGAGCGCACAAGCCCGTTCCTGAGGGCGGAGGAGATCAACTCCGACGCCCCGAAGAGGACGAAGTCAGACCTGTCCGTCACCTGACGGCCTGGCGTGCACATCCCGAAGGCCCGCATCCTATCCTCGATGTTCTCCCGGATCGCCCCCTCCGTCATCTCGTGGACAGGGCAGGAGAACTTCTCTGCAAGGGGGCAGGACCGGATCAGGGGTTTTCCGACCTCGACGACCCTGCCGTCCCGCACCACGATCCTCGTCTTTCCGATCGCCTCGATGATATGCTCGTCTGTCATGGTTCCTCCGAAAAGAGCGGGACGTCCCTGAACGCGTCGGCATCGAAGACTCCCCGCGTCGTCACCCGCAGGTGCGGGATCACGGTGAGGGCAAGGAAAGAGAGGTACATGAAGGGCTGGTCCACCGCCCCTATTGCCCTCGTCTCCGTAGCAAGGCGGTCCAGGGCCTCGCAGACCTCGGGATAGGGCATGGTCGCCATCAGGCCGCCGCAGGCGAGGGGCAGGGTGGTGACCACATCACCCCTCACGACGGTCATCGCGCCCTGGTGCCCGACGACCTCTTCGATCGCCCGCACGATCTCCTCGTCGGTGACGCCGGCGGCGATGATGTTGTGGGCGTCATGGGAGACGCTTGTGGCGATCGCCCCTTCCTTCAGGCCCAGGCCGTGGACCAGACCGACGCCGCAGCCCGTGCCGCGGTAGCGGTCACAGACCACGACCTTGAGGATGTCCTCCTCCAGGTCGGGCACCGCGGCCACATTCATGGAGAGAGACTCGGTGACGATCTGCCCCGGCACAAGGCCGATCACCCGCGCCCTGCCCTGTCCCCCGACCGCAATATCGGCCGGCGACGGCACAGGGCAGGTGAACCGCGGTTCAGGGCATATGGGTTGCCTGAACCCGGGGGCCTCGTATTTTTTCCCGAGAATATAGGTCTCTTTTACGGCGAAGACTTCGTCGTCTGCAAGCACGCAGAAGTCGGCCCGCCGGCCGGGTGCGATCGCCCCCCGGTCGTCGAGGTGGAAACGCTCTGCCGCAGTGAGGGTCGCCGCACGGAGGGCGGTCTCCAAGGAGACCCCTGCGGCCACGAGTTTCCGCACCGCGTCGTCGATGTGCCCCTCGGCGACGAGCATGTCGGCATGGCGGTCGTCGGTCGCCAGGCAGCAGCGGGCGGCCGTGCACGGGGTCAGCAGGGGGGCAAGGGCCGTGATGTTCTGCTCTGTTGAGCCCTCCCGCATCATGATGTACATCCCGAGTTTCAGTTTCTCCTCGGCCTCCGCGCACGCGGTGCACTCGTGATCGCTCTGGATGCCGGCAAGCACATAGGCATTGAGGGGCCGGCCCGAGAGGAGGGGGGCATGGCCATCCCGCACCGCGCAGAGGCCGATCTTTTTCCAGACCTCCGGGTCTCCCGAGAGGACGCCGGGGACGTTCATCACCTCCCCGAGGCCCACCACCCCGTCGGCATCCGCAAAAGTGGCCAGGTCATCGGCAGAGAGGTCGGCCCCCCCCCTGTCGAGAGGGGTGGCGGGAACGCAGGAGGGGAGGGTGAGGAGGATAGACAACCCGGCCTTTTTCCCTTCTGCACGCATGAACAGAAGTCCTTCGACCCCTGAGACATTCGCGATCTCATGGGGGTCGGCGACGACCGTCGTCGTGCCGTGAGGGATCACGCACCTGGCGTACTCGCCGGGCACCACCAGAGAACTCTCGATATGGGTGTGGGCGTCGATGAGGCCGGGGACCACCCGTGCTCCCCCGAGGTCGACCGTCTCCGCCGCCTCATAGATACCTGTCCCGACGACGATGCCATCCGCGACCGCGAAGGAGGTTTCGTCCCAGGAGCAGGTGAAGGGATTATAGAGAGAGAGATGCGTGAAGAGACGGTCTGCAGGCTCAAGCCCCTGTGCCACCCTGAGGGTCCGTCCCATCTCTCACACCTGGATGTCCTTGATCACCGATACCGTCCTCTCGTTGCCCTTCATGAAATACAGGTATATCTTGTAGTCCCCGGGAGAGAGGTCCATCGGGAAAGTCAGGGTCGTCGTACCGGCCGATAAATTTTCCGAACGGGCGATCTTCGTTACTTCGGTCTGCTTGAAGTCACGGATCTCAAAGACCGTCACCTGAACCGTGCCGTTCACCGCCTCCGCGGGGTTTTCTACCGTGACCTGCAGGTTTCCGTCTGCATAGTGCATGTCCCCAAAACCGATCCCCGTACATCCGGCAGTCCACGCGACCATGCAAAGGCAGACACCGATCAAAATGGAAGGTCCAATCTTCATTCCGGCCACCATGTGAATGTCACTGCTGAAAAAAGATATATCCTTTGGTCTGTTACCGGAGACGTCATCTCTTCAGGCCCTGGATAAATAAAGAGAGTGCTTCATGAACATTCTTTCCCGACTTTGCGGATACGAGGTACACGGATGCATCCCCGATCTCGTGGGCAAAGCGGGAGGGAGACGATCCCGGCAGGTCGCATTTGTTGAGCATGATGGCGTACGGGACCTTTTGTGCAATAAGCCAGTTGGAGAGGTGCCTGACCATGGGATCGGGGTCCGCGGTCGAGTCCACCACGATAATGGCTCCGTCCATGCCCCGGGCAAGGATCTGCCTGACAAACTCAAAACGCTCCTGACCCGGCGTTCCAAAGAGATAAACCGTCTCCTGCCCCACCTGGACTCTCCCATAATCCAGGGCAACAGTGGTCGACCCGCCCTCGCACCGTGCCTCGATGTGCCGGGTGTTCTGGTCCAGTGCCTGGATCAGGCTGGACTTCCCGGCGTCGTACGGCCCGAAGACACAGAGCTTGAACTTACCATGTGCCATCACCATTGCTTTGGGTACGGGTCTATTTCGACATTTCGAAATGAATTACACAAAAATCCCGAGTTTTAAAAAAAATCAGGGGCTTTAAAAATGTCTGATTGACGCCGCAGGTATTCTTTTAGAGTTTCTCGACGGTGACCCTGACCCTGTCACCGGCCTTGAGGCCATGCCCCTTTGGTACGTCGATATTGAACCAGAGCTGGCCGGGGTCAGCGTCACCGGAGCCCTTCGGGCCCTGCTGCATGATGCAGTCCTTCTGCTCGTTGATCCGTGCAACAAACTCGATCTCAGACTCGAATGAGATGATCTTTTCCATGTTCAGATGTATGACACACGATAGTACTTATGCTGCGCGCGGACTGACCATCCAGGTCGTGGAATTGGAGTAACTCCAGCGGGTAATTTCAAGTTCATCGCAGATCTCTGAAAGGATGGCAAGATTTGTCCCGACTTCCTTTGCAGAGAGCCCGAGGTCATGAGCGATGTACTTTGACTTGAAATAGTGTTTGCCTCGCTGTATGCCTGATTTGAGGTAATGAACAATCCGGCATTGACTGTCGTTGTACTGTTCCCGGATACTCTTTTTTCTATCCATCTCAATACCTCAGCGTGTTAGACGTATCGCAGGTTTATTATAAATAGTTTCTGTTTTTCCGGGAGGATTTCCGGGCAATTGCGCCCGGAAATCACCTGTGACCTCATCCCCATGAGATCCGGTATAAAACGGGGATAGAAGATCACCGCCGCCTCAGAGCAAAGAGGAGGAGGGCCGCTGCCCCGAGTGCAGGGATCAGGGTTCCCGATGCCTGTGTCATGGTCGTCACCGGCACTGTCGTCTCCGTGGTCGCGGCCGTTGTCTGGGATGGTGTCGTTGCGGTTGTCTCCGGGGCTGTTGTTTCTGTTGTCACGGCCGTCGTCGGAACAGTGGTGGGCGCTGTCGTCGCCGCGGTCGTCGGCGTCGTTGTGTTCACCCCGACCCGATCGCCGACAGAGAATGTGATGACATTGGAATCCTCTGCATCGTCGGCAAAGCCCTGCGGCGATGTCCACCGGGCCTGGACCCTGTACATCCCTTGCTCAAGGTCTTCCAGGGCGACCGGTCCGGGCCTGCCAGGGTCGTCTGTGTAGAACAGCGAACCGTCGATCGGCAGGTTCGAGAAATCACGTCCGCCAAAAGACGTCATCTCCGCACCTCCCGGCGTTGTGAGCACAAGCTCAACCGCCGCACGTGTCTCTCCGGCCGTATAGTATGTACCGACATCAGACGATATCACCCGGAAGGCGATCTCCGTCCCTGTCGGCACCGATATTCCCTCAATACGTTCCGCATGGTTCGGGGCTGCAAGCACCGCCTCAATGCTCACGTCGGGATAGCGGATGTACAGTCTGCTGGTGATGCCATCCTGCACATTGTAAGCAAAGTACAGTCCAGTATTGTCACCCACCGAAGCGTCGATGAGGTCGAAGTTCGTGTCGTCCGGGACTGGAATCGTATTGATGAGACCTTTTTTCGGGTCATCATCATTAAAGCGCTGGAGCGCTGTCACAGGATTGTCTGTTGTTGCATTCCTGAGGGCCGTCAGGTCCAACCCGGTTTCATAGACAAAGACGGTGTCTCCCGGCCGTATGTCAGAAATCGTTGTTCCCCTTGCCATAACCGGCGCTGCAAAGGTTGCAGCAAGGAGAAGAAAGGTGCAACAGAGTACACCCGTACGGGAGAGCAGTGAACGATATTTTCGATCCATGGGATTCCCTCACCCCTTCATACCAGTCACGTCACTTATGTCTTTCGGAGACGTGGGATAAAAAGGACCGGGGATCCTGTCCCTGGATCAGGGCTTACTATGAAAACCACTGAAGCGGTTTTCAAATACCATGAAAACCACGGGGGTGGTTTTCAAAGAACCGCTTGAAACTTCGTTTCAGGCTCGATTCTCCACATCTGCCAGGCCGATCTTCTCGACCAGGCCGGCGAGGGCGGCCTCGCGCATTCCCTCGACAAACTTGATGGACCCGACGACAAGGTGGCCGCCGCCGCTGATGCCGCCGCCGTTGATCTCCTCGCGGAGTTCGCGGACCATCTTCGGGATGTTCATCAGGACACCGCGGGAACGGAGCACGGCAAAGTCAGGGCCAAAGCCCAGGGTGACAACCGGTTCGCCCGGGTGCTGCCGGCAGAGGCGGTCGTGGATCTCGCCCGAGGTCTTGCCCGGCGGCGGGAAAGTGAAGCGGTGCGCGAAGATCTCCACGTCGATCCTGAAGAGGTGAGCGCCGTTCGGGAGGATCTCCTCGGTCACATGGGGCATCGACGCCGCCATCTGGTCTTCGATCGCTTCGTTCGCCTGCTCCACCAGGAGGCTCACGTAGCGCGTCTGGAGGGCGCGGTTCCCCTTGAGGTTCAGGATATCCTTGACCAGTTCCCTGCCGTCATTGAACCTGAGCCAGAACTGCTCGTAGTCGAGGGCAAGAGCAATGTCCTTGCACGCGTCTTCGGAGTATTCATCCGCGACCAGGTCGAGATAGCGCTGCCTTTCCTGCGCCTCGCTCCTGTCGCCGACACCTGCGACGGCCGGGAGATGGCGGATCAGGTCGCTGACCTTCGGGTTGATGAGGCGTGCCACCTCGGTCCCGAGCATCCCTGCCGTGACGCCGAAGTCGCCGCCGACATGATAGGGGTTGACATGCGCGATCACGTACTCGTCGACGATGGCGTCGGGGTGGTGGTGGTCGACGACGATCATCGAGAGGTCGTAGACCTGCGCCATCTTCATCGAGGGCAGGTCCTCCTCGGTCGAGCCATTGTCCATCAGGACGATCAGGGGCATCTTCTGACCGAAACGCTCGTGGTCCTTGAGGGCAAAGTCGAGGTCCCTCGTGATGTCCTCGACCTCATAGAAGGGGGCCTTGGACGGGGAACGCTTGAAGAGGTAGTACGCCGTGTCCAGGTCGTCGCCCTCTTCCCGCATCAGGGAGATGACCGCCTGTTCGACGGCGGCCGCCGCGCAGATGCCGTCGGCGTCGGCATGGTGGCGGAGGATGATCGGCTGGGCCTCGAAGACGGCGCGCCGGATCAGTTTGGCGACCTTCTTCATCTGGGGCTGCAACTGCGTGAGGACATCGCTCTCTACCAGGAGAGGGACATCTTCGGGTTCTGCCCGTGCGTCGAGGGCGGCCTCGATCCTATCGTGCACTGTTTTTGCATCGTCGCCGGTGAGCGCCTCCATCGAGCTGACCTCGATCTGAAGCTGGTTCTGGCGGCGCATCACCTCGCCGGAGACGCAGACGACGCCCCCGAGCTCGACCTCCGGGTACGCCCTGACGCCGGCCTCCACGAATGCCGCGGCATTGCCGCTCCCCGACTCATCGACAAGGGTGAAGATCGTCGGACCGCTGGTCTGCTTGATCTGTGCAACTTCAGCCTCAAAGGTGACGTTCCTGCCCACCCGAGACTGGATCTCGCCCAGTTTCGTCACATGGGCCCGACGGGTAATGGTCTCCAGCCTGAAGACCTCCGGGATCATCTCGGCAAGGTCGATGTTTCCGTTATTCCTGATATTGACGATCTTGACAAAGATCTGGTCCTTTTCTTCGTGGCTCTGGAGGATATTGCTCTTGTGGACAAGCCCTTTCAGCCGGGCACTCAGCTGTACGAAGGTTCCGAAATTTGCAAAGCCCTGAACGGTCCCGGCATAGATCTTCCCCTCTTCAACGTCCTCGATCCCGCAATTCGGGCCAAGGGCATAGACAACGGTATCTTCAGTATTCGCCATTTTCGTACTCTCTTGTCTGGAAAGTGCTTATGTATTTTCACTTGAACAGAGGGCGGCGAGGCGTTCCTCACCATCTCTCCGTCCCTTTGCAATGATGAGATCGCCTGCCTGCAGACGCTCATCCCGTCCCGGACGGTACTTCCACCTGCCGTCTCTGCTCCGGATCGCAAAGACGACCATGCCGGTGACAGTCGCAAGCGAGGCCTCGCGCAGGCTTCTGCCGGCGATGGCCGACCTCTCCTCGACTTCGAGCCGCGTGATGATCTCGTCGGACTCGCGCACGATCATCCTGAAGACCGGAGGGATCTCGATATCGCGGAGGAGGACGTCGGCGATGGCAGAGGCGGCACTGGTGATGGTCCCGGCAAAGGAAGAGAGGTGGATCAGGCCGCGGAGGTACTCCACGTTCTCGATCCGCCGCGTCGCCTCAAGGAGCCAGAGGTCGAACTGGTAGCGCATGTCCTCCATCCTCTCGTCAAGGACGACGACTTCCTCGGCAATGTCCTCGTTCGTGAAGAGGAGAGACGTATACGCGAGCCCGACCGCCAGTTCGGAGAGGTTCTTCATCTCGATCATCAGTGCGACGGCGCGGTCAAGGTCGTCGACGCATCCGGCCTGCACCCACTCCTTCCGGGGCTGCGGCTTTGCGCCGGCCATCGTGAACAGGGGAGTGATCCCGGCACCGAGACCCTTTGCGAGGACGATATCTCCGGCAAGGGTCTTCGAATACTTGTCAGGGTCATAGATCCAGCCCGACCCCCGCCGGATCGCAATGACGCGCATGCCCGATCGGCTCTGGAGTTTCACCTCGCCGAGGGTCGTGCCGTCAAGGAGAGAGTCGGGATGCACTTCTGCCCTGACCGTCACCTCTTCTGCTTCAGGCAGGGCGTTCCTGAGTTTCTGCGGGAATTTTGCCCCTCTCAAGATAAGTTTGGCGATGTCGGTTGCAGAATTGGCGATCCGCTCTGCCGCCTCGGCGATCTGGAGGAGGCCGCTCATCGCCTCGGCCTCTTCCACCCGGCGCGCCCCGAGAATGGCCGAGATCCGCGCCTGATACGCGTGCCGGTTCATGACCTCTTCGAGTTTCTCAACTTCGCCGGCAATCTCGTGGCTTTCAAAGAGAATTGCAGAATAGGCAAGGTCAACCATCAGCTCCGAGATATCCTTCATCTCGATAAGAACATCCTTGAGGCTGGTCGGCTGATACTCGACTTCCATCATGAATCTGTACCGTCTTCACTCTCAATAGTGTTACGAGAGTATATTAATTCGCAGTTCGCACACCCGGACGCCTCTAGAGGAAGAGGTCGATGACCGCAACCAGGACCACGGCGCCGAGGAGGTCGATGACTGCGGAGATGACCGGGATCCCGAAGTTGTCCGGGTCGAGGCCGAACCTGAAAGAGATCGTCGCGGTGAGGTGGGCGATCCCGTTGACCAGGGTCATCACGACCGCACCTGCCAGGGTGGCGATGGCGACCATGGGGAGGAGGCCCGGGGAGGGAGCCCCGAGGAGGAGGGCCGCAAGGTGCGCGAGGGCTGCCATCAGGGGGAGGAGCAGGAAGGTGAAGAGGTAGGTATGGGCGAACTGCACCAGCACTCCCTTCGAGGGGACAAGGGAGGGGGCGATGATGCCGAGGTGCATCTCGGTGCCGAGGCGTGAGCAGAGGATGCCGCCGATAGACCCGCATATCCCGGCAAAAGGAGGGATCAGGATGAGAAGGGCGGCCATGCTCACAAGACGGTCGAGGCCGAGGGTGTAGGTCACCCCGGCAAAGGTCCCGAGGACAGAGAGGCAGACGAGGAGGGGGAGAACCTCGGTGGAGATCCGCTTTATGCGTCCGCCCCGCGACCAGGAGTAGAGACAGGCCGCGGCGGCACAGAGAAGCATCACCCAGAGGAGAAGAGTCCGTGTCCCAGGCTGGAAGGAGAGGACGACCACGGCCGTTATGGTAAGGACAGGGATCGTGACCAGGTCGCCGAGAGTCGTCACCGCCGGGGCGGCGATCATGTCCATGTCGATGCCCTGCCTGTACGAGAGGACAGAGACGAGGACAGTAAAACCCATGACGATGAACCCGGCAACGATGCCGGCGACCACCGATATGAGGACGAGGTCGCCTGTGGCGATCACCTCGACGCCTGTCAGGGCACTGACAAGGCTTGCCACGATACCGAGAGCGACGGCTGTGGCCAGGGTGAGGATAAGGGAGACGTGGAGGTTCTCGGCAAGGACGCCGCCATCATGGAAGCTTCCTGTAAACTCCCCGAGGTGCATGGACGACGAGAGGCGGGATGCGAGCACGCCTGAAATGCTCCCTCGCATATTGATCGTCGGCGGCACCAGCACTAGGAGGCCGGGAATGAGGACGAGGACTTCACGGACCGAGGAGAGATAGGATCCGGCGACGACAGCAAGTGCGGTGCTGATGAGGAGCGCCGCAAGGCCGGTCAGGAAGAGGCGCCGCTCGCGCCTCAAACCGTTTCCCGACTTCATCCTCACCCTCCGTCATTGCTGTCACTCCCTGAAAGGAACTTCTACCATCGTCAGATCCGATGGCGCAAGCACCTCGCCTTCAAACTTCTCCTCTGCATCCCGTATATGGTTTGTCATCGAGGTGTAACGCGAACTGATGTGGACGAGGGCAAGAGAGTGGGATTTGAGTGCCGACGCCGCTTCGCCGGCCTCACCGGCCGAGGAGTGGTAGACCTCAGCGGCGCGGCCCCTCTCCAAGTCGTCGAAAGTGGCGTCGTGGATGAGGAGGTCGGCCCCTTCGAGGCCCTCTGTATGGAGACGGTGGATGGGACGGGTGTCTCCTGTATAGATGATCATCCGCCCCGGCCGGGGCGTCCCCAGGATCTGGTCGGGGGTGATGGTCACCTCGCCGCCGTCGTCGCGCATCACGGTCACGCTCTCCCCGCGCTGGAGACGCCCGAAGAGGGGGCCGGGCGGGACGCCGAGGGAGATCGCCGTCTCGCGGTCGAACCGGCCTGGCCGCGCATCCTCCCTGAGCGCATAGCCAAGGCTCGGCATCCCGTGGGAGGTCGCAAAGGCCTCCACCTGATAGCCCGAGAACCTGACGGCCATGCCGGGCGCCAGCTGGACGGGCTGGAGGTCGAAGCCGAGCTTTGTCCGCCCGATCTTGAGGGTGTACTCGACGAAGTCGTGCACTCCTTCAGGGCCGTAGATGACGAGGGGTTCTGTCCGGCCGTTGAAGGCAAGGGTCTGCACGAGGCCGAGGACGCCGAGAAAATGGTCGGCGTGCCAGTGAGTGATGAAGATGGCGTCGACGAGAAACCCGGTCCGCGCCCGCATCATCTGTTGCTGGGCCCCCTCGCCGCAGTCAAAGAGGAGGGTATCTGAACCGTGCCTGACCATGACGCAGGAGGGGTTGCGGTTGGGCGTTGGGAGGGCGCCGGCGGTGCCGAGGAAGTACACCTGCAGGGTCTCGCCGGCTATACGAAACACCTCCTGAAGACCTCAAGGCTTTTCCGCGCCTCGTCGAGGTTGCGCCCCTCGACCACGGCCACGCCGCCGCGGTAACCCTCTGCGACGGCGTGCCCGATCTTCTTCCAGTCTTGCGTCCCGTCGCCGAGGGCAAGGTGCTCATCGGTGCTGCCGTGGTTGTCGTGGATGTGCAGGTGGTTCGCCTGCCCGATCTCTGCAAGGAAGGCGCCCGTCTTTCTGACGGTGTTCGAATGGCCGAGGTCGAAGGTGACCCCTATCCCCTCGATCCCCTCGGTGAGGCCGAGGAGTTCACCGGGGTCGTGGCAGAGGAAGTCGGGGATATTGATCATGTTCTCAAGGCAGGCGACGACGCCGTGCTCTTCCGCACATTTTCCGATCATGTGTAATGCCTCCTTCTGCAGGCCCCACACCTTGTCAGGCAGCATCTTGCCGGCAACGGAGAGGTAGCCGGGATGCATGGTGACCCGGTCGGTGATGTCGGCGGCATGCTCGACGCAGAGGCAGATCTGCCGCACCGACTCGCGCCAGATAGGGTCGTTGATGGAGGCGGGGTTGAGGTCGGCATAGGGTGCGTGCACCGTCGCCTTGAGGTGGGTGCTCTCCAGCACGTCGCGGATCGCCGCCTTGTTCTTCGGGTTTTCGAGGCGGTAGTTCCCGTCGGCCGAGATCTCCCAGCCGGCATACCCGCACTCCTCGATACCGAAGACCCAGTCCACGGACTCCCAGACCTTCGAGGATGAGGCGAAGTACGGCTGGATGCTCATGCGCATCCCTCCAGGGCGTCGAGGAGGTGGCGGGCCTTCTCCCCGTACTCTTCCATCGTGCCTTCGTTCTCGAAGAAGACGTCGGCCATGGCGAGGGCGTCGCCGAGGCCCCAGCCGAGTTCGCGCTCGTCGCGTCTCCTGAGGTCGTCGGCGGACGCCGGGTCGTCCGACCTGCCGCGGCTGCCGAGGCGGGCGAGACGCGTCTCGAAGGAGGCCTTCACCCCGACGAGGAGGAAGGAGGGAAAGTGTTCCCTGAAGATCTCGACCTCGGCGCTCCCCCTGATGCCGTCGATGACGGCGACGGGCGCTCCTGTGGCCTCCACCTCGGGGACCGTGATCAGGGCGATCGCCCCCATGCCGTGGCGTGCGCGGAGGTCCGAGGAGACCTTTCCCATGTTCCCGTCTGTCAGGGGAAGCCCGGCGGTTGTGACGGCCTTCCTGATGGCGTCCCCCATCACCACGACCGGGATCCCTTTTTCTGCTGCAATCCGTGAAAATTCGCCTTTGCCGCTTGCCGGCATGCCGACGATACCGATGACCTTCATCTTTCGCTTCTCCTCTCCTGTTCTATCGCGCTCACGTCGATGCTCTCTGCCCTGACGATCCGCCGCCCTTCGTAGGCGACTTCGCCGTCCTGCCGCGTCCTGATCCGCACGCTCCGCCCGAGGCGGTCGGCGACGGCCGCCAGTTCCCCGAAGTCCAGGGGGGCGACGCCGGCGAGGACGCCCTGCTGGAGGACCAGGTCGACGCTGCCTGCGTCCTTTGCGATATAGGCGATATCGTCCTCGCACCCTCTGAAGGTCGTTACGACAACCTCGAATTCGGGGAGAGTGCCGGTGTGGTGTGCCTCCGTGCAGAGGCGGAGGGACTCCCTCACCCTGTCGGCGAAGTCCTTCTTGAGGAGGTTGTTGTAGTGGCGCCACTGTGTCTTGAGGTCGAGGGAGACCTTATCGACGAGGCCCGGTTCAAGGAGCGCCCTGATCGTGTCCGGGTAGACACCGTTTGTCTGAAGGCCGACGCCAAGGCCCATCGTCTTCACGCCCTTCGCAAGGGCGAGAAGCGCCTCCTTCTGCATCGTCGCCTCGCCGCCCGAGAAGACGACGCCGGAGACGATGAGGGAAGACTCTTTGATCATGGCAAGGACGTCGCCGATCTCCCGCTCGTCCGTGCCGTTCAGGATGGCGGCGTTCTGGCAGTAATGGCACCGGACCGGGCAGCCGCGCAGGAAAACCGTGCAGACGGCCCTGCCTCTCCAGTCCACCGTGCTGAGCGGGACGAAGCCGCCGAAGTTCACCTTCAGAAAAACCACCGTTGTATATCATGGGCGAGCGGTTTTATAGAAGCTATCGAACGATGCAGGAGGACGGTGCTGTGCGGTGGCCGTGGACGCACGAATCGATACCTTCATGGGTGCATACCCCGAGACTCCGGTTCATGGACGCGCCCCTCCCCCTTCTCCTGATCATGGCGACCCTCATGCTGGCAGGCGGGTGTCTGCAGCAGACGGCCGATGTACGAAGCCTGGAAGAGACGCGGCAGATCGGATATGAGGCGATCGCAGACCTGGATCGGGAGATCGAGGCGAACCCGGAGAATGCCACGGCATGGTGTGAGAAGGGGATGTGTCTCACCAGCATCGACGGCCAGAACGCCGCCGCTATCGAGTGCTATGACGCCGCACTCGCCATCGACCCTGACTATGCCCTTGCATGGTACGGGAAAGGGATCGCGCTCTGGAACCTCCAAGACTATGACAGGGCCGACGGTTGTTTTACTAAGGCCGTGGGGCTTGACCGCTCTATAACTCCCTATGTGCCGTCACGCCCGGATACAGAATACGGGGCGTCTGCCGTCTCGATCGCAACAGGCGACTGACCTTCCCTCAGGTAAGAGAGGAGGACGCCGATCACTCCCGATCCATCCTGAAATTCCCTGCCTGCACCAGGATCTCAAACCGCGCCCCTTCTCCTTCTGTTCCGGTCTCCCGGATCGTCATGCCGGTGATCCCGAGAATTTCCCGCACGAGGAAGAGGCCGAGGCCCGAGTTCCGTCCAAAGCCCCTGGCAAAGATTTTTTCTTTCAGGGATTGAGGGACGCCAGCACCGTCATCCTCATAAATGAGCACTCCCGTTCCTTCCACCTCATGGAAGGACACCCTGATCCGGGTCGCGCCCCCCCCATGACGGATGGAGTTGTCCACCAGGTTAAAAAACACTTTTTCGAGCATGGGATCGGCGAAGACCTCCAGCATGCCGGTGGAGATGACAATTTCAATGTCACCGTGGGATGCATTCTGGTATGCACGCTGTACGACCGTGCTCACACGGTAATAATCCGGCGATCTCGCCCCCATGCTCTGATAGTCCTGCATGAAAGAGATCTGGTCCTGTATCGTCTCGGTCGCTGCCAGGATCCGGCGGAGGTATGTCCCGTCCTGCCCGGCACCGGGGAGATCGTCAGCGAGGAGGTGTGCATATGCCGAGATGGCACAGATCTGATTGATGATGTCATGGCGTGTGATGCTGGAGAGAAGAGTGTTCTTTTTGTTTGCCCCGGTAAGTGCATCCTGCGCCTGCTTGAGTTCGGTGATGTCCCGGAGTATCCCGGCCACCCGTACCGGGCGGCCGTCTTCGGTGCGGTCCATCACCCTTCCCCTGATATGTACCCAGCGCCAGGTCCCGTCGCCCGCCGACACCCGGCACTCGCTCTCAGAATAGAGTTCATTTTTCCTGGTGGCCTCATCCATTCGCTGCAGAAAAGCCGGATAATCATCAGGGTGCACACGCGTCTCGATCTCAGGGACTGGAATCAAATCTTCCCTGAATGAGTCTCCCCTGTTTGCGTCCATGACGGAATGGAACACTACCTCTCCAGCCTTGACGTTCCAGTCCCAGATCCCGAGTCCCCCTCCCCGGATCGCGAGTCTCAACCTCTCTTCAACGAGCATACGATTTTTTATCTCTTTTTTCAAGTCCATCCAGCGCCTGAACGTGAAGATGCCAATGCCGGCAGACAGTACCATGATGGAAAAGAGGATCTCGTCGAGCTCCCAGACCTCGTGCAATGCGACCCATGCCTTGAGCATCTCGAAAGCATCCAGGTAGACCGCAATCATAAGGACGATTATGCCAGAGGCCATGAGAATCAACCCATCATGCGTGGCGCGGGTAATGCTGAGAGGGGTCGTCCGCCCCTTGAGGCACATGCTATTTCTTTTGGAAAATACTGCATATGATTCCTTCGATCTAAATTTAAGATATTTGTTTGAATTATTTAAAATGAAACTAATTCTGATGAGAATAATGGAAATATATGTCAAATCGATAGAATTGTTCCGTGTCTGGAGCGCCCAGGAGGTGACCTAAACGTCGCTTGCCCAAAGGTAAACAAATTTACTTGTCCGGAGAACAAGCAAAATTTAACCGGTACCGGCAAAACAGAGGATTTATCACAGATTTTACCCAACAATGAAGGCATGGGACTAATTGAGGACGCAAAGCGCGGCGTCATCACCGAAGAAATGAAGATCGTCGCGGCGAAGGAAGGAGTCACCGAGGACTTCGTCCGCCGCGGCGTGGCCGAGGGCCATATCACCATCCCGGTTTCCCCGTACAGGAAGGTCAAGATCTGCGGTATCGGCGAGGGCCTCCGCACCAAGGTGAACGCCTCTATCGGTACCTCGACCGATATGGTGGACGTGGACCAGGAGATCGAGAAGGTGAAGATGGCCGAGAAGGCCGGTGCCGATACCCTCATGGAACTCTCGACAGGCGGCGACTTCCTGGATATCAGGCGCCGTGTCATCGAGGCGACGACCCTCTCCGTGGGGAGTGTCCCCCTGTACCAGGCCTTCATCGAAGCCGCACAGAAGAAGGGCGGCGTCGTCTTCATGGACCCTGACGACCTCTTCAGGATCACTGCAGAGCAGGCGAAACTCGGCACGAACTTCATGGCCATCCACACCGGCATCAACCTGGAGACGATGAAGAGGCTGAAGAACCAGGGCCGGCACGGCGGTCTGGTCTCCCGCGGCGGCGCGTTCATGACCGCCTGGATGCTCCACAACGAGAAGGAGAACCCGCTCTACGCGGAGTTCGACTACCTCCTCGAGATCCTCAAGGAGCACGAGGTCACCCTCTCCTTCGGCAACGGCATGCGGGCCGGGGCCGTCCACGACGCCACCGACCGGGCGCAGCTCCAGGAACTGATCATCAATGCCGAACTCGCCGACAAGGCCAATGACTTCGGCGTGCAGACGATCATCGAAGGGCCGGGCCACATCCCCCTCGACGAGATCCAGGCGAACGTCGTCGTCCAGAAGAGGATCACGAACAGGAAGCCCTTCTACATGCTCGGCCCCCTGGTCACCGACATCGCGCCCGGCTACGACGACAGGGTCGCCGCGATCGGCGCCTCCCTCTCCTCGGCCTACGGCGCGGACTTCATCTGCTACGTGACCCCGGCAGAGCACCTCGCCCTCCCGACCCCGGAGGAGGTCTATGAAGGCGTGATGAGCTCCCGCATCGCCGCGCACGTCGGCGACATGATCAAGCTGAAGAAGAGGGACGACGACCTCGAGATGGGCCATGCCCGCCGCGACCTCGACTGGGACCGCCAGTTCGCGGTCGCCATGAACCCCGAGCGCGCCAAGAAGATCCGGGACGAGCGTATGCCCGCCGACACCGACGGCTGCACGATGTGCGGCGACTACTGCGCCCTCAAGATCGTGAACAGGAACTTCCACTTCTAAATTTTCTTTTTTTGGGGGCTCGGAATAGGGCATGACGCGAGAGCACGCCCCCCGCATACCGATGAAAAGTATTTCATAACAATTCCTGTTCTGGATGCCATACCTAGGGGCTGCCGTTCAAAAATCAAAGATTTACCCAAAGTCGCTATCGCTCCCTCCCCCTAAACCCCTTGCTATAAGGATAGGAGTGAGATGGCAATCTTCTCTCAGGATCTTTACTCTGTCTTCCCCCGTCCTATCCTGGATCGGGGGTCCGGGGGTGCCCCGGCAGGCAGTATAGGGAAGGCGTTTGATCACTCTCATCTCTGATCTCATTTCTGTGACAGGACTGCCTTCCCCCCCATTCCCCGGCAAAACCCGATGAACAGACTGATAACGCCCTGCCCCCAAACCTCTTTTATGAAACCGGAAAACCAGAAGACACTCGACGACTTTCTTTCCCATGCAGACACGATGGCCGACGACGTCCTTGCCGAGACCGAGAACTGGCTCGGGACCGTCCCCTTCATCTTCACCGTGATGCGCGAGCGCCCCGAGGCCTTCACCCTCTCCGCCCTCGGCGACTACAAGACCGCCAGACCTGCAAGCATGGACGCGAAGACCGCCGAACTCGTGGCGATCGCCGCCGCTGCCGGTGCCGGCGCCGACAAGTGCATCAAGGTCCATGTCGGCGCAGCGATCCGGGAAGGGGCGACCCGCGACGAGATCCTGGACACCATCCTCATCGCCGGCGTCATCGGCAAGACGCACGTCCTCGCCTCCTCCCTCCGGGCATTCAAGGAATCGTTCTCCTGAGAGAAATACGGGAGAAATACTTTCGGGGGCCCACCCCCCGCAAAAATTTTGGTTTATTGACCGCCTTCGGTCATCCGGGGATTGGGGGCGGCAATCTCCCTCATCATGATCACATCTACACTTCCCCCGTCCTATCCTAAAGATCGGGGGACGACCGGAGGAAGGCAAGAAGATCGTCAGGTCTTCGTTGGTAGTCTCAAGATTCGGATCGCGGGGAAGACGGTGGATCCCGTACATCCAACCCCAGAAGAGATTTCTTTATCCCCGGCCGACCGCGATAGAGTATGGATGAATGCTGTGCGTCCTGAGCAGCCTGCGGCAAAACAGGCATTGCGGGACAGCGTGAAGAAACTCCGCTTCGCCCTCTCCGCAGACGAGATCCAGGAAAAAAGCAGGGCCGTCACCGCCCGCCTCCTCTCCCTCCTCGACGGGGCCGGGACCGTGATGGTCTATGTCTCCAAAACCCCGGAGGTCGATACGGCCGGCCTCATCGACGCCCTTCTTGCGCGGGGTACGCGGGTCGTCGTCCCGATCATCGAGAAGGAGACCCACTCCCTCCGCCTCTCCTATCTTGAAGACAGGGACGTGCTCGTGGAGAGCACCTTCCATGTGCCCGAACCCATCGGCCACGAGATACCGGCATCGCCCGCCGCCCTCAACGCCGTCATCGTCCCCATGGTCGGTTTCGACAGGTCGGGAAACCGCCTCGGGTACGGTGCAGGATATTACGACCGCTTTCTTGCAGAGTGCCCGGATATCCGCACGATCGGCATCGCCTTCGCCTGCCAGGAAGTCGGGGCCGTCCCTCACGAACCCTTTGATCGGCAGATGGACGCGATCATTACAGAATACGAAACCCTTTCCTGCCCTGTACCGGGAGTGTGCGCAAAGTTAAAATAACATACGCACTAACTTTGAGTAAATCACTCTGTGAGGGAGTGCCATATGCAGAAAGATTATCGGGACCTTACTGTCAAAGAGGCGTATTACGAGGACGCCGGGCGCGGCATCGCGCGTCTCGGCATCGACGTGATGAAGGACCTCGGTCTCGTCTCCGGTGACGTGATCGAGATCCAGGGCAAACAGAAGGCTGCCGCCATCGTGAAGCCGAGTTATCCCGAGGACACGGGAAAAGGCATCATCAGGATCGACGGGACCATCAGGGGCGACGCCCGCGTCGGCATCGACGATACGGTCAGGGTCGGGAAAGTCGAGGTGGGCTACGGCCAGAAGGTCGTCATCCAGCCGACCCAGCCGATCAGGCTCGTCGGCGGCGAACAGTTCCTCAAGAGGATCCTGGTCGGGCGGCCGGTCTTCGAGGGTCAGTCCATCCGGGTCAATGTGCTCGGCAACCCCCTGACCTTCGTCATCACCAAGGTGGCTCCGAAGGGGATCGCGATCATCTCGGAGATGACCGAGGTCGACCTGAAGGAGACGCCGTACAAGCCAGGCGAGGGCGTGCGCAAGGAGGCCACGGGCGTCCACTACGAGGACATCGGCGGCCTCGGCCGCGAACTCGACATGGTCAGGGAGATGATCGAACTCCCGATGCGCCACCCCGAACTCTTCAAACGCCTCGGCATCGATCCCCCAAAGGGCGTCCTCCTGTACGGCCCGCCCGGCACCGGGAAGACCCTCATCGCCAAGGCCGTCGCCAACGAGGTGGACGCCCACTTCATCTCACTCTCCGGCCCGGAGATCATGAGCAAGTACTACGGCGAGTCCGAGGAGCGCCTGCGCGAGGTCTTCGAGGAGGCGCAGGAGAACGCCCCGACGATCATCTTCATCGACGAGATCGACTCCATCGCCCCGAAACGCGAGGAGACGAAGGGCGAGGTGGAGAGGCGGGTCGTCGCGCAACTCCTCGCCCTGATGGACGGCCTCAAGGCCCGCGGCCAGGTCGTCGTCATCGCCGCCACGAACATCCCGGACGCCATCGACCCGGCCCTGCGCCGCGGCGGCAGGTTCGACCGGGAGATCGAGATCGGCATCCCCGATAAGAAGGGGAGGCTTGAGATCTTCCAGGTTCACACGCGGGGCGTCCCCCTTGCCGAGAACGTCGACCTCCAGCACCTCGCCGACACCACCCACGGCTTTGTCGGCGCCGACCTCGCCCTCCTCGTGAAGGAAGCGGCGATGCACGCCATCCGCCAGGTGATCCCGAAGATCAAGATCGAGGAGGAGATCCCGGCAGAGCTGATCGACAGCCTCAAGGTCACGGGCGAGGACTTCGACGAGGCCAGAAAGCACGTCGAACCCTCGGCGATGCGCGAAGTGCTCGTCGAGGTGCCTGACGTGAAATGGGAGAGCGTCGGCGGCCTCGACGACGTGAAGAGCGAACTCTCCGAGGCAGTGGAGTGGCCGCTGAAGTACCCCGAAGTCTTCACCCGCATGCACACCAGGCCCCCGAAGGGCATCCTCCTCTTCGGCCCGCCCGGCACCGGCAAGACCATGCTTGCCAAGGCGACCGCCAATGAGAGCGAGTGCAACTTCATCTCGGTGAAGGGCCCTGAACTCCTCTCCAAGTGGGTCGGCGAGTCTGAGAAGGGAGTGCGGCAGATCTTCAGAAAGGCGCGGCAGGCGGCCCCGTCGATCGTTTTCTTCGACGAGATCGACTCCCTCGTGCCGAAACGCGGCTCGTACGCCGGTTCCTCCCATGTGACGGAGAGCGTCGTCTCCCAGCTCCTCACCGAACTGGACGGCCTTGAGGAGCTGAAGAACGTGATGGTGCTCGGCGCGACGAACAGGCCGGACATGCTCGACGAGGCGCTCCTCCGGCCGGGCAGGCTCGACCGGATCATCTATGTGCCGCCGCCCGATGCAGGGAGCAGGAAGAAGATCTTCGAGGTGTACCTGAAGGGCACCGAGGAACTGCTTGCGGCCGACGTGAAGGTCGACGACCTTGTCGCCCGGACGGACGGCTATGTCGGCGCCGACATCGAGGCCGTGGTCAGGGAGGCGAAACTGGCGGCGATGCGCGAGTTCATCGCGGCGATGAAGGACAAGTCGGCGGAAGAGCGGGCCGACGCGATCGGGAATGTGCGGGTCACCGCCAGGCACTTCGACCTTGCCTTCGGGAAGGTGAAAGGGTCTCTCCCGGCTGAGAGGCGCGAGGAGTTCGAGCGCCTCTCCTGGGAGATCCTGTACTCCGGCGAGCAGAAGGGCATTCTCGAAAAGGCGGCGACTCTCGTCAAGCGCGCGGGGCTTGTCGCCGGCAGGGGCGACGAGATGGTCAGGACGCTTGCAGAGGAACTGAGGGCGGCGAACTATGCGCAGAAGAAGGACTTTGCCGCGATCACGGCCCTCTCCGAAAAACTGGAGGCCGCCCTCGGGGTACAGCAGAAGCCTGCATATGCCCCGGGACACCTGCAGGGGAGCTGAACCCACTTCTTTTTTGGAATGACAATTTGAGAATAAATTTGAAACACAAATCGACATATCGTACATTCACTTCGACAAAAAAATAGAAACCTATATTTGCAATATGCCGTTAAAGTGAATTGTGAAGATCAAGTGGCTCCTCCTCACTGCCGGCATCCTGGTCGTCGCCGGGTTCTACCTCTCCGACCGTATCGCCGATGACCCGGAGTATCTCTCGTCGGGGGCCGCCGATGCCGGCACCATGGCCGCCTCCACCCTCATCTCCTTCGAGCAGTACGAGGCGGCGGCCGCCTGTGCAGACCTCGCGAGCACGGTCGTCCCCGACAATCCCGACCTCCTGCGGGTGAAAGGAAAGGCCCTGTCAGCACAGGGGCGGTACGACGAAGCGGTCGTCTGCTATGACATGGCCCTCACCACCGGAGAGGGGGATGCAGCAACACTCTCGGAGAAAGGAAAGGCACTCATGAAGGCTGGCGACTTCGAAGGCGCCATCGCGGCATCGACGAATGCCCTCGCCCTCGCCCCGGCCGATCTCCCGGCCCTCCAGACGGCCGGGGCCTCAAGTCTCCTCCTCGGACGGTACGACGAGGCCGTCGGGTACTATGATCACCTTGTCCAGATACGGCCGGACGACGCGGCTGCATGGGTCCAGAAAGGGGACGCCCTCCTCTACATCTCGTTGCAGGAGGAACAGCAGATGAAGGACGCCTTCCGGGACATCACGGGCATGGCGGGCGGGTCGTCGTTCAATCCCAACCCGAACGCCTATATGGATGCGATGGAGTGCTTCAACCACGCAATAGCCCTCGACCCGAAGACAGCGCCCCTCCTCGCCACCCGCCTCGTCGCGCGGTCTGAACTCACCGTCCAGACCTGCGAGGACATTGTCAAAAACCTTGGATGAGATCTCTCCCCCATCTTTTTTATCATCGAAAGCCTTTCCTGTCCCTGTTCTGAGGAGACGAATGTTCGGCTGTTTAAAAACTCTCATGCTCGCTCGGCTCGATACATTCCTGCAATCTGGACCCGGGACTACCTCGAAAATCGTAGGTTTTTGAGGGGCCGGGAGGATGAACGGAGTGAATCGAGAAAATCTTTGATTTTCGAGCGGCAGCCCCCCGGCATGGACACATGACAACAGGATTTACCATGAAAAACATTTCATGCAGTATGCCTGAGGCGTGCTGCCGACTCATGCCCGATTCCCCTGAACCCGGATTCCCATAAAAAATAAGTACAGGGCGGCATGATTGAGTCTGGTATGTCTGCAAATGTTACCCTGTCCGTCCCCGCCGACGTTCCCGGCACGGCACGGGAGACCTATATCGAGAACTACAGGACAATCACCCACGGATCCGGCCGCCTCATGCTCTTTGCCGGCGACCAGAAGATCGAGCACCTCAACGACGACTTCTTCGGCGAGGGCATCCACGAGGACGACGCCGACCCGGAGCACCTCTTCAGGATCGCGCAGAAGGGGCGCATCGGCGTCTTCGCAACCCAGCTCGGCCTGATCGCCCGGTACGGCAGGGACTATCCCGACGTCCCGTACCTGGTCAAGCTCAACTCCAAGACCCACCTCGTGAAGACCGCCCAGAAAGACCCGTACAGCCCGATGATCTCGACAGTCGGGCAGGTCGTCGCCTTCCGCAACCAGACCGGCCTGAAAGTCCTCGGCGTCGGCTACACGGTCTATCTCGGCTCGGAGTACGAGGCCGAGATGATGAGGGAAGCGGCCCAGATCATCTTCGAGGCCCACCAGCACGGCCTGATCACCGTCCTCTGGATCTACCCCCGCGGCGCGGCGGTGAAGGACGAGAAGGACCCGCACCTCATTGCCGGCGCCACCGGCGTCGCCGCCTGCCTCGGCTCCGACTTCGTCAAGGTGAACTCCCCGAAGAAGGAGGGCGCGGTCTCGGCCGAACTCCTCCGCGAGGTGACCCGCGCCGCAGGCAGGACGCAGGTCGTCTGTGCCGGCGGGTCGAGCATCGACGAGACGAAGTTCCTCAAGGAACTGTACGACCAGATCCACACCGGCGGTGCGTCAGGCAATGCAACGGGCCGGAACATCCACCAGAAGTCTCTCGACGAGGCGGTCAGGATGTGCAACGCCATCTCGGCCATCACCATCGACAATGCACCCCTTGAGGACGCCGTCGCGCTCCTGAAGGGCAACTGACCCTTTTTTTCTTTTCGCCCCCCTGTATCGGGGCGGTGTTCTTATAGGGGATCTGATATAGAGAATTTCGGAGACTGAAGATGACGACACTGCAAGAATATCTCAAGGCGGCAGGCTGCGAAGCCGGGCTGCAGGAACTCATCGAACTTATCGCACGGCAGGCGGGCCCGATCAGGGAGGCCTTCATCACCCACCAGTCCTATGCCGGGAGCGAGAACATCTACGGCGAACAGCAGGCGGCGATGGACACCTGGGCCGACGAACAGATCATCGGGGCGGCCCGCGACTCAGGCCTCGTGCGCGAACTCTCCTCAGAGGAGCAGGAGGAGGTGCTCACCTTCGCCGATGCGAAGCAGGACTATGCCATCGTGATGGACCCGATGGACGGGTCGTCCCTGATCCAGACAAATCTCGCGGTCGGCACGATCATCGGGATCTTCGGCAACGGGTCGGTGCGGCAGAAGGGGCGGAACCTGAAGGCCGCACTCTACATGCTGTACGGCCCGATGACGACCCTCACCCTGACAATCGGGAAGGGCGTGCAGATCTTTGCGATGGACCACGAGGGCGTCTACCGTCTCCTCGAAGCCGACGTCAGGATGCCCGAGGGCACCCTGTACGGCACCGGCGGGAAGAGGCCGGAGTGGACGGCGCCGCACACGGCGTTCATCGAGACGATCGAGAAAGAGGGGGCAAAGGTCCGCTACACCGGATCCTATGTGGCCGACTTCCACCAGATCCTCAAGTACGGCGGGATCTACTGCTACCCCGCCCTGAATGACAAGCCAAAGGGTAAACTCCGCCTGATGTACGAGGCCGTCCCGGTCGGCTTCATCGCCGAGCAGGCCGGGGGCGCGATCACCGACGGCACCCGGAACCTCCTTGACGTGGAACCCGACGACCCGCACCAGCGCACCCCGATCTATGTCGGGTCTGCCGGCATGATCAGGAAGGTGAAGGAGATCTTCGGCAGGACGCACGCATGACCACCGTCACGGTGGTGACCGCAGACCTCGGCGGGTTCCCGGCAGGCCTGAAGGCGCACCCTCTCGTCATCGAGAGGGCCGCACAACTGCTCAAAAAAGAGCACGGCGGCCTCATCATCGATTCCTTCGTGACCAGAGTTGGCGGAAGGCTTGCCTGCGTCGTCACCCACCGGGACGACCCGCGGATCGCCGACCTCCTCGCCCGCGTGATGGGGGAGTGCCGCACCCTTGCAGGCAGTCTCGGCCTCACCGGATCGGGAGAGGCGGGGAGGGCGGACCTCCCTGTCGAGACCGGAGACGGCGTCCTCGTCTTCCTCTCCAGCGGGGCGGCTGAAGGGGCCTGGAGCGAGGCGCTCGCCCGCATCTTCGCCGATCCCTACACGACGCCTGCCCTTGTGGACGACCCCCTCCTCCGCCGGGGTTTTACCTTCACCTGCACTGACGGCGGGTTCTATCCCACTCCGTCCGGCATCTACGACCTTCTGGCGCATATCCACGACGGTGCGTCTGTCGTGAAGGTCGAGGGGCCTGAGACGACCGTCGCCGCCGCCTGCACAGGCGCCGACCCGGCCCTCCTCCTCGGCACAGGCAGGGGATGCCCGCCTGTCGCCGGCGTCCTCGCCGCCGTCGCGGACTCAGACTTCATGCCTGTCAGCCTCTGCGACGCCGTCCCGGTCTGCACAAAGGCCGTCTGCCTGGGATTCGGTATCCATGACGGCATGCTCATCGGCCCGGCAGACCTCTTCGACGACCCCGCCTTCACCCCGCGGTGAGGCCTCCGGAAAAAACGGTGCAATGAGGTTTTTCCGGCCGATGGAAAGATTAAATACTTTCCACCACCACATAACCTCAGATGGTCAACAGTATTGTTCTGCCAGTGAAAAAAGTTTTTTCGCTCGTTGATTCAAAAATTAGCGTAGAGATCAAGGACGAAGGCCGGAAGTTGCAGGGAAGACTCGTTGCCGTGGACGAGCACCTGAACCTGCATATGGACGAGACGATCGAGTTCACGGGCGACCAGCGGGGACGCAACCTCGGCACCGTCGTCATCAGGGGGAACAATATTCTTACGATCGCGCCCCTTATCTGATGGACATGCCAGCTGTTGAAGATGAGGCCCTGAGGATCATCCAGTCGAGGCAGGAAGGAGTGCTCCAGAGCGAACTCTGGAAACTCCTCAACATCGACAGCCGGAAATGCTCGCGGGTCGTCAAGAAACTGAGCGATGCCGGCCTCATCGATCGCCTCGAGTACAGAGAGGAGGGGCTCAAGACATACCTGCTGAAGGCACGGCAGCAGGCGGTCGATCCCTCTCTCCTGATGGCAGGAGAAGAGTTGATCCCCTGTGTCGGTTGTGACCTGGACTGCAATGTGGAGCAGTGTTCGGTCCTTCTTGACTGGATGTACGAACTGGCGATCAGCGAAGTTAACGAGTAAACAGTCCTTGCCCGGGACGAACTCCCTTTTTTCGGCTCTGGAGAATCGCTCATGCTCTCACCAAGGCACGAATGCGGCCCGCTGCCGTCCCCATAATCGGAACTGGGGGACAAAGTGTCTTCGAACCCCACATTAGGATTGGGGGTGGGACGGCAATCTCCCCCTTAGCAATCCTCTTCCCCGGTTCTATCCCCATTGCAGGGGTTCGGGATGAAACCTGCGGTGACTCCGTATGGAAAAGGCGATTGATCCGGCTCTCCCATCCCTAATCCTATCCTCATTTTGTGGGGGTCCGGGGGCGTAGTCCCCCGGTGTCTGATAAAGGGATGGCGTTTGTACGGGTGTCACAGGATCTAAATGCCTGTACCGGGGATGAAACCCGCGGTGAGCATGTATGGAGAAGGTAGTGGATCCACGCTTTCACCGGAGGATCAGAGGTATCTCCCACTTTCAACAGAGCAGAAAAATGGAGACCTGATCATCACCGCCGCCGGCGGTACAGGGCCACCACCATCCACCCTGCAAGCACCACCCCGCCGGCGAGCAGGAGGACCTGCGGCAGGGGCCGGTTAAAAATGGTCGAGAACCCGAACAGGGACTTTTCCGGAGGTATGGATCCCGGTGCCTCCGCAACAGGGGGCAGTGTTTCGATCGTCCTGACAGGGGGGAGTGTCGGGGGCTGCGTCGGCTGCGTCGTTATCACTGCGGCAATCGTTTCGAGGGCGTACATGGATACCCTCTGGTCACCCGTGCCCGTCCCCGAGAGGACAAGAGATCCGTCATCCGAGATGACGGCCGCGGTGACCGACGCGGGCTGTGTCTCCTTCCAGAGGAGTTCGCCATCTTTTGAGAGCAGATAGACGGCCTGGTCCTGCGATGCCCCGACGACCCGGCCATCAGATGTGATCCCCACATGATGGACGCGGTTGTCCGTTCTGTATTGCCAGAGCAGCGTCCCATTGCTGCTATAGAGGTGAACCCGGTAATCCAGGGATCCGACTGCGATCAGGGCTCCGTCAGGAGATATGGCGACCGACCTGATCCCCTGTCCTGCATCCTTTTTCCAGATCTTTTTGCCGTTCTTGCCCAGCAGATAGACCTGACCGTCGGCACCCGCGGCGATCAGGCCGCCGTCGGCCGAGATCGCGACGGCATCGACATCGCCTGTCGTATCATACTTCCATAACTCGCCGGCGCCGCGTCTGAGAAGGCGTACGGTGCTGTCGTCGCTTCCTACGGTGATGTATTTGCCATCGGGAGATATTGCCACGCCAAAGGCGAAATATCCCGACTCCCACCTCCAGTCCAGATCCCCCTCGCGGGTAAAGACCCGCACCAGATCCGACCCTTCGACGACATAGGCCCCGTCCTTCGAGACTGCAGAACCATAGACAGGGCACCCGGTTTCATGGCTCCAGAGGAGGGTGCCGTTCCGGTCATAATAATACAGGGCCCCTGGCCTGTTTGTCCCGACCGCAAAGGAGGAACCGTCAGGCGCCAGTGCAAGGGTCAGGATCTCGCTCCCGAAGGAATGCTCCCATACCCTGGTCGCCTCGATCTCTTCGGCACTCGCGACCGCAACGATCTGCAGTGCCAGAACGAAGAGAAGAGCAAATAGTGTCCACTTCGGCATGCACGTCCCCCACCTGTTTCCCCCTTCCCGACAGCAGAGGAAGAAGAGAGTTTGAGAGAGATCACGCCCCTCATATATGAATTTTGCGCTGACGGGAGCGGCAGAGATGTCCGCCGACCGGAGGTCTTATGTGGGGGTATCGCCAGGCCTGAACAATGAGCTCTGGAACAGTTGAGGCAACATCTCATCTGATAGGCGAGCTGATCCTCTGTGCGATCGTCATGACCGCCGCTGTCCTCCTCATCATCTATTGCCCGGAGTTTTCCTTCTCCTTCTCGATCTCAGAGGAACCGTGCATTTTCGAGATCATCGACATCGCCCATGTCGATGACGACTCTCCGTATAGTATGAATTATGACAGCCGCGTCGCTCTCTGGTACAACCCCCGTCCCCCTCCCGAAGATGCCGGCGACGCGGCCATGAAAGAGTTCTGGAAACGTCTTGGCGTCCATATGACCGAGCCCGACAGGACATGCTACTATGTCAAAAACGATCTATATCCCACATTCTTCAAGAACGGCCAGAAGGTCGAGGCCTGCATCCTGACAATGGAGGCGCACGAGTTCATACAGACCCATCACACCGGCACCCAGTATATGACCGGCGAGGGGAGCATGTGGTGCCCGAACGGCAGGATCATCGTCGACTTCGCCAACGGTACCTTCCGTCCCGGCGACGTGGTACGGGTCGAGATCCGCGACACCCGGACAGATGCGCTCATCTCTGCCGATACGTATACTGCATAGCGGCACGGGCCGCGAGGCGTGCGACCCGCAGGGGTTCGGGCACCTTCCCGTCGCGGGTAAAGGCGTCGACGACCCTCCCTGCGTCCGCCGTATCGATCCCCGAGGCCCGCAGATAGACGGTATACCCGGTGCCGAGGAGGAGGGGGACGCGAGGGCCGAGGCGGCGGTACGCCTCCATCCTCTCTGCATCGCCCGGGAAGTGGGCGGCGATGTCCTCCTCCAGACCTGCCGAGTCCTCGTACGTGACCACGACGACGGGGAGGCCGGTCGCCAGACTGACGGCGTCAGGGTCGATGATGTTGTACCATGCGATGACGCAACCGGAGAGGAGGACACAGTTGATATCCTCCCGTTCCAGTCCCTGAAAAAGCGATGTCGCAGCAACGGTTCCGTCCATGCCGCCGACCGTCACCTCGCCAAACCCGAAACCGTCGATCACGCCGTCCCTGCGCATCACGACGCCGGCAAGCGTGGACCTCTCCCGCCCCCGGAAACTCTCGGCGATACCGAGGGCACGCAGCCCCTTCTTCGCCATGTGCATGGAAGCACTTATGACGATGGCTTTTTAAATACTATGGCGATGGAGATCGAGAAGGACCAGGTGTGCATCTTCATTCCCACCCTGAACGAGGCGCCGACCATAGAAGGCCTGGTCAGGGAGTTTCAAGAAAGGGGATATCACCGGATTCTGGTGGCGGACGGGCACAGTACCGACGGCACGCCGGAGATTGCACGGGAAGCCGGGGCAGAGGTCGTTTTCCAGACCGAAAAAGGAAAAGGAAACGCGATCATCGAAGCAGCAGCGATCATCGATCTCCCCTATGTCCTCATGCTCGACGGGGACGGCACGTACCTCCCTGACGACGCCGAGAAGATGCTTTCGCCCCTCTTCTCCGGTTTCGACCACGTGATCGGCGACCGCCTCGCCTACCCGGAGAAAGGTGCCTTGACCCGTCTCAACCTCGTTGGGAACTATATCATCAACTATTTCTTCAAGGTCGCCCATGGTCGCGACCTCCATGACATCCTCTCCGGCTACCGGGCCTTCACCCTCTCCTCCCTGCAGCAGATGAACCTCCAGGAGGCGGGGTTCGAGATCGAGACCGAGATGGCAGTCCAGGCGGTAAAATTCGACCAGCAGGTTGCCGTGGTCCCTGTCCACTACCTGATGCGGCCGGGGACACCGACCAAACTCAATCCCGTCCAGGACGGGTTCAGGATCCTCTCGGCAATCTTCCGTTTCGCCCGCCTCAATAATCCCCTCTTCTATTTCGGGATGATAGGGCTCCTGCTCACCTTTATCGGCGGGGGCATCGGGGTCTATGTCTTCCTCGAATGGCTCAAAAATATCGAGCACCTCCCCATGACCATCCTCACGGTGCTCTTCATCGTCGTCGGCATCGAGATCTTCATGTTCGGCGTGATCAGCGACCTGATCCTTGCCTTCCACCGCGAGGTAATCCGGGAGGTCCAGCGGCTGCAACCGCCTCAGCCGCCGAAGAGGCGGGAGTGATTCCTCCTCTCGTCGGGGGTATCCCCGTTTTTTCAGCCCGGCGGATTGCAGCCCCGATCTCGGGAGAGTGATCTCCCGCGGTCGGTCTCACTGCGATTGTATTTCTCAGGACCACTGCCGCTTTGCTCCGCGAAGACCTGAATCTCCTGTTCTGTCTTCCCCGACCCTATCCTGAGTGGGGGGTCCGGGGGCTTGCCCCCGGTGAGCGGTAGGGGGAAGGCGGTGAATCCACGCTTTCTCGCAGGATCAGGCGGATACTCCAACCCCACAAAAAAATCGTATCAGAGAATTCCCTTCCCCCACAACCCCGCGTACAACAAAACCCGACACGAGTACTCCGCGAGCGAGGTGTAGAGATACGCCTCATCAAGACTCTTTCCCGCCGCGAAGGTGCCGTGGCCGCGGGCGATGACGAGGTGGGCGTCTTTCAGGGCCGCCGCCACATTGTCGGCGAGTTCCTGCGTCCCGGGCGCACCGCCGACGACCGCGATCTCCGGGCAGAGCATCTCGCCCTCGCTGTCCTTCGGGACGATCCTCTCGCAGGCCAGTGACGCCGCCACCGCATGCGCCGGGTGGGCGTGGACGATCGCCAGGTGGGGTGTCAGGTTGTAGACCGCCTGGTGTACCCTGTACTCGCTCGACGCTCCCGGCGGGGCCTCACCCTCGCAGGGCACCATTACCAGGTCGCCGGGATCGTCGAGGTACGATCCCGTCCTCGTGACGAGGAAACCGTCCCCCTCTCTCCTGCTCATGTTCCCGAAATTTCCGCCGACAAGGCCCTCGGTAAAGAGCCTCTTTCCTATACGCACACAATCTTCATCCTGCACTCGTCACACCGTCCTGCAACACAGAACTCTTTCGCATATTCGACGACCCAGCCATGGACACGCCCGTACAGTGCCGCGTCCTCGGGCAGCACCCTCTCGAAGGCGGCCTTGAGCTCGGCATACGATCTCGTGACACCGATGCACCCGCAGATACGCTTCGTGTAGGCATCGACCACGAAGGACGGCCTGGAAAACCCGTAGCAGAGGATGCTGTCCGCCGTCTCCTCGCCGACACCATTGACGACAAGGAGCGCCTCGCGCAAGGCAGGTGTCGGAAGACGGGACAGGCCCTCGACACCCCCCATCTCACAAATCCGGCGGCACAACCTCTTCAGCCGCGCCGTCTTCACCCGGTAAAAACCGGTGCAGCGGACCGCCGCCTCGACCACCGCCTGATCGGCCCGGTCGACCCCCTCGACTGTACAGACCCATGGCGATCCTCTCGAAATAACCGGAAACTCTTTCCCCTCTTTTTTCCCCATACGTCGGCATGGGTAAACCGGTGCTGATCGATTTCTTCTCCGCGTGGTGCGAACCCTGCCGGGAGCAGACTGCCATCGTGCAGGGCCTGGCCGAAAGGCTCGGTGACCGGGTGGAGGTGAGGATGATCGATGTCGCGGAGAGGCGCGACCTGATATCTGCCTACAGGCTGACGACCGTTCCGACGATTGTCATCGAGGCGGGGGGAAAAGTGGTCGGGAGGTTTGAGAAGGTCACCGACGCGGAGACGCTCGAAAGCATTTTATTATCTCTGATCGATGATCATGCAGAAAGAGGGATAGTATGAGCAAACCGGTATTGACTGACTTTTTTGCGACATGGTGCGGGCCGTGCAAGATGCAGACGCCGATCCTTGAAGATCTCAAGGTTAAGATGGGCGATCTGGTCGAGATCAGGACGATCGATGTCGACCAGAACATGGAAGAGGCGATGAAGTACCAGATCCGTGTTGTACCGACCCTTATCATCGAGAAGGACGGCATTGTCCTCCAGAAAATCGAGGGTGTCACCCGCGCCGATGTCCTTGAGGATATCCTCAAGCCCCTGATCGAAGAGTAAGGGATACCTTCACCATTTTTCTTTTCATGGATCAGGACGAACGAGTCCGGGCCCTGTTCGGTTTTCTTGCCGCACGCTATGGCGAGATCGTCTGGTGGGACGCACCCGCGGACGAGGTGGTCATCGGTGCCGTGCTCACCCAGCAGACGCGGTGGGAGAATGTCGAACGCGCCCTTGCCCTTCTCAAGGACGCATGATGATCTTGCCGTAGGCGGGCCTGGTGATCAGGACGCCGATGAGCACGCCAAGGATGGTGATGATGGCAAAGCCGCGGAGAGTCGAGAGGTCCATCAGGGCGAGGGGCAGCATCGCGAAGACGACAGTCCCGGCAGCCACGACGATGATCCCGAGGGCCCGCGAGAGCCTCTTCAGGTAGACGCTCGACGACGGCACCCTGCCCTCGTGGAGCACCTCGTCGGTGATCACGACGAGCTGGTCGATGCCCGTACCCATCACGGCGATGATACCCGCGATCGATGCCAGGTCAAGCTGCTGGACAAACCGTGCGATGCCGAGCAGGATGATGATCTCGGCGAGGTTTGTTGCGACCATGGGGAGCACGATGCTCGGTTCGCGGTACCGGTAGTAGACCACGACACCGACGACGATCAGGGCGGCGATCGCGGCCAGGACGCAGAGCATCTTGTAGTAGTCGCCGAGTGTCGCCGAGACGGATCCCGACCCTGCGACAGTCACGTCCACAGGCAGGGCACCGGCCCGCAGGTGGATCTCAAGGTTCTCTGCGTCCTGCAGGCCCTCGTCGCCGACGCCGGTGGAGGCGCTGAGGCTGCGGATCGGCCCGGCCTTCAGCTGCGAGGCGAGTTCAGCGGACAGGGGCGCCGAGTACACCGTATTGTTGTCCAGGAGCATGACCAGTTCATGGTTCTGCGGGTCGTTCACCGCATTCGAGGAGATGGCGCCCTGTCTGAAGGCGTCCGCACCCTCGGGGCTGAGCGTGAAGCCGACGCCCCACATACCCTGCTGGTCCTTTGTCGGCACGTTGACGCTCGTGATCACGTCGCCGAAGATCACGTGCTCGGTCTGGTTTCCGGTCGTCTGGACGCGGATCTCGAACTTGCCCTGCTGACCGACGATCTCGTTCGCCGTCTTCATGTCGACGCCGGCGAGTTCAACACGCACATAACGGGTGATGCCGTTGAGGCCTGTGAGGATGTTCACCCGTGCGTCTTTGGTGCCGAGACTGTTCACCTTCTCGTCAAGGGTCCGCTTCACGAGTTCGGCGGTGTCCTTGGAGACGCCAGGGTTCACGGTAACGATGGTTGCCCCGGCCTTCGTGAAGACGGGCTCAAGCTGCTCACGCGTGAACGCCTTCCTGACCTCGACCTGGTCCGCCGAGATCGGGATTACCTCGGTGTCCAGTTCCGTGCTCAGGGTGTCGGCAAGCTTGTTGATATCGATGCCCGGTTCGACGGTGACCACTTCGGCCTGGAACTCCATCTGGAGCCAGGAACCCTCCTGGAGGTCGAGGCCGTACTGGAGGTTGGTCGTGAATTTTCCGTCCTCGAAGTGTGGGCCGATGGCGATGATCGAGAGGATGACCATGGCCACCAGGAGGACGATCCTCCAGTCGGTATAGAGTTTTCTGAGCGTATCGCTGTTCATGCGTGCCTCCCGTTCCGTGTTACGTATGCCCTGAGGATGCCAACATTGAGCACCCAGGTGTTCATAAGATCCACAAAGAGGCCGACGAGAAGGACGGCCGAGATCTGGGCGATGACCTCAACGCCGCCGAAGGCCGTGACCGCGAACATCGCCGCGACCGCGGCCATCGTCGTCGTGGTCATGATGATGCCGGTTCTGTAGGCCCCGGCAAACTTGTCCTCCGTCTTCCCCTGCCTCTTGAGGACGCGGGTCGTAAGAAGGATGTCGCTGTCCACCGAGTAACCGATGAGCATCAGCAGGGCCGCTGTCGTCGGGAGGGTGAGAGGAATGCCGATGAGGCTCATGATCGCCGCCGTGATCGCGATGTCCGAGAATGCCGAGATGACAACGGCCATGGACGGGACGAAGTTCCTGAACGCGACGAAGACCACGAACGCCATCCCGATGAAGGAGAAGATCAGGGCGATGAAGGCCTGCTGCTGGAGGGTGCTCCCGAAGGCCTCGCCGATCTGGTCGATCTTTGCGTCAGGATAGCGTTCCAGAACCTTTTCGTTGAGCGCCTGTGCCTGGTCGTCGTCCATGGGGCCGAACCTGACGTACTTGCCGCCATCGAGCCCCTCACCGACATCAGTCAGGGGGAATCCTGCGAAATATTCCTTAATCTCATCAATACTGTCGTCGGTGATGACGGTGACGGCAGTGCCGCCTGCAAAGTCGATGCCGGGAGTTAACGGCATCCCTGTGCTCAGCCAGTTAAAAGTAAGGAGGCCGAGCGCCAGGAGAAGCAGAACGAGTGGTATCACTACCATCTGCTTCGGCGGGTATTTGTTGACATCGTAGGTGACAAACCCCATAAGTATATACTCTGCCGTAGAAGGGATTAATATTTGGATATCCCCCCCTGTATTGCGTCTTTTTGGAGTGGAATAACTTCCCGATCTGTTCATTCGCGGGAGGCTTTTTTTCCTGATACCACGGCCCAAAGAGTCCAGAATAAAATAGCAAGATTAATATGGGGGCCAATACCACACACCACTATGCGGTCGCCGGCCGACATCAAGAAGGAGATCGAGGCCCGCCTGAAGACATACCTTTCACGAGACAATACAGGCATCAGGCATGAAGTTCTTGCCTTTTTCGTCAGGATCAGGTCGACGACAATCCCCGATCTCTATGCGCTGCTCTCCCGGACCTTTACGGTTAGTTACCACTCCATCGCCTCGATGGTGGGGATCATCGCCTCGCGCATCGGGGTCCTGCGTGTGCGGCGTGACCCGGAGAGCACGAACGCCATCTACGAGATCAAGGACGATTATGTCGGCATGGTCACCCGCCTTCTCGACAGCGGATAGGCGGGGGATCACAACAGTTTTACCCTTTCCTGCATTGACGTATAAGGGATGATAAGGACCGGGAAAGAACCCTCTATCCTGAGGATAAAAGTCTCGGAAGAGGTTCTGTCATATGTTCAAAAGCGGGGCTGCGATTTCAGGGTGTGTACGTCCTGCGGAGGCCCGATTTTGCTTCCGATCTCGGTCAAGCCCCAGAAAGCCACGGACGTGGCGGTGAAAGCAGGGCGCCACTGGATCTATATCTCCATGTACCAGGCGCCGTACCTTGACACCATCGATATCGGCCTTGTGCCAGCCTACGACCTGGAGTGAGGATGTCGTTTGAGGAACTTCCCCACCAGGCAGATGTGCGGGTGCGGGTGCGGGCAGAGGACTGCAACGCCCTCTTTGCCGAGGCCGCACGGGCAATGTTCTCCATCATGTACGTCACCTGCGACAAGGGAGAGGTCGAGCGGAGCATCTCGGTCACGTCCGACGACGTCCCGTCCCTGATGATCGACTTTCTCTCTGAACTCCTCTTCGTCTCTGAAGTGGACAGGGTCGTCTTCTCCTCCTTCGACGTCTCCATAACCGGCACGAACCTTACGGCAACGGCCAGGGGAGAACCCTTCTCCCGTGAGAAACACCTGGGCGGTATGGAGATCAAGGGGGTATCCTATTCGGGGCTGAAGATCTTCAGGGACGGGGAAGAGTTTTGTAGCGAGATACTCTTTGATGTGTGAGGTAGTCGGAAATGCTTGAAGGGATCGAGAAGATCAGCGAGGTCGAATGGGAGGTGCCGGTCGGTTATGTCCCGGGTATGCGGGTACCCGGCCGGTTTTTCCTCTCCGAAGATCTCTCGGAGACGCTGGAAGCGGGGGCGGTCCAGCAGCTCGCCAATGTCGCCACGCTCCCGGGTGTCGTCAGATATTCCCTTGCCATGCCCGACATCCACTCGGGTTACGGCTTTCCCATCGGGGGTGTCGCCGCCTTTGAAGAGGATACGGGCGTCGTCTCGCCGGGCGGGGTCGGCTACGATATCAACTGCGGCGTCCGCCTGATCACGACGCCTCTCACCGTCGCCGACATCACAAACCCGCGGGCCCTGATCGAGGAACTCTTCAGGACGGTGCCGACCGGCGTCGGTGCCGAGAGCACGATGCGCCTCTCCGAGGCCGACCTCGACGACCTGATGGCCGATGGGGTGGAGTGGGCGATCAGCCACGGTTTCGGCATGACCGCGGATGTCGAGCACTGCGAGGAGCAGGGGAGGATGAAGCAGGCGAACCCGGCCGCGGTGAGCAAGAAGGCCCGTCAGAGGGGTAGGCCGCAGGCCGGCACTCTCGGCTCGGGCAACCACTTCCTGGAAGTGCAGGCGGTGGACGCGGTCTTCGACCCTGAGGCGGCAAAGGCCTTCGGGCTCAAGGCCGGCCAGATCTGCTGCATGATCCACTGCGGGTCGCGGGGCCTCGGCCACCAGGTCTGCACAGACCACCTGCGTGTCCTCGAATCGGCGACCCGGAAGTACGGGATCGAGATCCCGGATCGGCAACTCGCCTGCGCCCCAGTCCACTCCCCCGAAGGGGAGGCGTACTTCGGGGCGATGGCCGCGGCGGCGAACTATGCCTGGGTGAACAGGCAGGTGATCACCCACCAGGTGCGCACGGTCTTCGCCCGCCTCTTCGGGATCGCCTACGAGGAGATGCCCCTGGTCTACGACGTCGCCCACAATGTCGCCAAGATGGAGGAGCACGCCGCCTACGGGAAGAGGCGGACGCTCTGCGTCCACAGGAAGGGCGCCACCCGCGCCTTCGGCCCCGGTCTCCACGACGTGCCGCAGGTCTACCGTGCGGTCGGTCAGCCGGTGATCATCCCGGGCAGCATGGGCAGTTCCTCTTATGTCCTCCATGGCACGGCGACGGCGATGGAGAGGACCTTCGGGAGCACCTGCCACGGTGCCGGCCGGGTCATGAGCCGCACAAAGGCCAAGCACGCCACGCCTGGCAGGCAGGTCAGGGAACAACTCCTGAAGCAGGGGATCATCGTCAGGGCGACGAGCGACGCCTCGATCGCAGAGGAAGCCCCTGACGCGTACAAGGAGAGCGACAAGGTCGTCGACGTCGTCCGCCGGGCAGGGCTCTCCCTGCCTGTGGTCAGGCTCCACCCGATCGGGGTGATCAAGGGGTGACCGCAAAGGCGGCAATCCTCTGGGACGAACCAGGTACCTTCAACAGGTTCGTCAACGAGTGTTGCGGGGTCAGCTGCGACCCCATCAACCAGCTGCTCGTGGCGTCTCCCTTCTACCGCGGGCGGTACGTCGCCCTCATCGTGCCGACCGGTTTTGCGAACCCCCGGTACTCCCGTCTTCTCCCGGCACTCCGCGCCGCTTCCCCGCGCATCAGGGCCTTCGTCGAGAACGGCGGGCACCTCCTGGTTTTCGGGGCGATGGACGAGAGGCCCGGGGCCTATGACTGGCTCCCCTTCAGGGTGGAGTACAGGCACGAGTTCAAGCAGAGGAAACTCGTCTTCCCCTCCGAGAGCGAGTATGCCGCGATCGTCGAGGACTACGACCCCGAGGCCGTCGAGACAGACGGCGTCTTCTCCGACGCGGACGCGGACGCGATCGCCGCAACACCCGAAGGAGAGGCGGTCGTCCTTGCAAAGCAGATCGGAAAGGGAGTGGTCGTCGTCACCAGCATCCACGAGTACCCCTCTGCCCGGTTTGTCGGTACCTTCTGTACCGCCGAAAGAGAAACCTTATTTTAGAAGAGTGTAATGGAGAGTACAGGTGGAATAATGGACCAGTATATCATTTCCGCTTCATCCACGACAGACGACCTGACGCCGGTGGTGATGGCGGTCCATCTCCTTCTCAACAGGCTGCCGATAACGGCGCGGTCACGGAATGCGCCGGGGCTGCGTGTCGAGGAGGGGGAGGTGATCGACGATCACTATACCGGTCCGCTCCTCGAGGCCGCCATTGCAGAGAACAGACTGAAAAAAGATGTGCCGCCGTCAGGCCCCTATAGAGGGGTGCCTGTCGTCGTCGCACCGGTGCGCGACAGCGCAGGCGAGGCGATCGGTGCGATCGGCGTCGTCGACATCACCGGGATCTTCGACCTCGCGACCCTGATGGAGCACCAGTCCGCGATCCTGCAGCAGGTCTGCGGAAAAGACCCCTGTCCTCTCCCCACAGAAGCGATCCCCGCAAAAAGGTAATAGCCATGAACGATGTTACTGAGAAGGTTCTAAAGATACTCGAATCGGCCGAAGACCCCATCACCGCTGAACAGATCAGCGAGTCCCTCGATATACCCGGTTCGTCGGTCGCACGCCATATCAAGAGCCTGCGCGAGGCAGGACACGACATCGAGTTCTCCCGGGGGTCAGGCTATCTCCTTGTCAGGGGAGGGGGGGCGATCACCTCCGAGGAGATCGAAAAGACGCTCAAAACCGCGGTGATGGGCCGGGAGATCAGGTATTATGAGAGTGTCGGCTCGACGAACTGGGCGGCCCGGAAGCTCTGCACTGAAGGGGACCCTGCCGCCCTCCACGGCACCTTGGTCGTCGCCGAAGAGCAGACCGGCGGCTTCGGGCGGATGGGCCGCGCCTGGGTCTCGCCGAAGGGCGGCATCTGGGCGAGCCTCATCCTGAAGCCGACGATGCCGGTCCACTCCCTCTTCCTAATCACGATGGCCGCGTCCCTTGCGATCGCCCGGGCGATCAGGCGGAAGTACGACCTCGGGGCCCTGATCAAGTGGCCGAACGACGTATATATCGGCGACAAAAAGGTTGCCGGGCTCCTCGTCGAACTCTCGACCGAGGGGGAGAACGTCAACTACTGTCTCCTCGGCCTCGGCATCGACGCCAACGTGGACATCAGCGACCTCCCGCCCGACCTCCAGAAGACGGTCACGTCTGTCATGGCCGAACTCGGGCACGAGGTGGACCGGGCGTCCCTGCTCACGACCGTCCTGAAGGAGTTCGAGAGCAGGTACCAGATCCTGGAGAGCGGCGAGTACGACCCGATCATCAGGGAATGGAAGAGCCTTTCCCGCACCCTGGACAACCGCGTCTCGATCAGGACGATGCGAAAGACCTTCGAGGGCGTCGCCATCGACATCGACCAGCACGGCGCCCTGATCATCAGGCGGGACAACGGGCGGATCGAGAAGGTCGTTGCAGGCGACTGCATGCACCTCTGAGGGCGGACCATGTACGGCAGTGAAGAGCGTTCCCGCATTATCGCAGAGTCCGCCGGCTTTGTCGCCCTGATCGCGGCGGGCTCCTGGGTCTCGATTCCCTTCGTCCCCGTGCCCCTCACCCTCCAGACCTTCTTCGTCCTCCTCGCGGGGGTGGTCATGAAGAGGTGGGCGGTGGTGCCCGCGGCCCTGTACCTCCTCCTCGGTCTCCTCGGCCTGCCCGTCTTCCACAACGGCACGGCGGGCATCGGCGTCCTGATGGGGCCGACAGGGGGTTTCATCGTCGGGTTCATCGCCGCGGCCCTTATCGCGGGCCTGGCGTACGAGAAAGAGGCCGAGATGGTCAGGATCGCCGGCCTTGCCGCCGCCTCGATCGCGATCTACCTCTTCGGGGTCTCGTGGCTTGCATATTCGACCAGCATGGGACTTGTGGCCGCAACTCTCGTCGGGATGGTGCCCTTCCTCCCGGGCGACGCCGTCAAGGCGGCGGCCGCGTATATCGTCGGACGACGTCTGGCATGATCGAGATCGACGGCCTCGTCCACGGCATCCTCGCCATCCCCTCCCTCAGGATCGACGAGGGGCACACCGCCCTCATCGGCCCGAACGGGAGCGGCAAATCAACTTTTCTCTCTCTCCTTTCCGGCATCGTTCTTCCTCTCCAGGGCAGGATCGCCATCGACGGCCGACCGCCGCGTCTGGTCGACGTCGGGTGGGTCCCCGAGTTCCCCGACCAGAGTATCCTCTTCACCCGCGTCGACGACGAGATCGCGAGTCCCTCCCGTTTCGCCGGTTTCCCCTGTGGCGAGGTGGAGAGACGGGTGGACGCGGCCGCCCGCCTGGTCGGGATCGAGGCCCTCCTCCCCCGCACGGTCAGGGAACTCTCCGGGGGCGAACGGGCCCTGGTGGCCCTCGCGACCGCTCTCTCGACAGACCCCGAGGTGCTCGTCCTCGACGAGTTCGACTCCCACCTCGACGGCGAGACGGCCGGGGTCGTCGAGGAGGCGCTGGCAAAGTGCCGGTGCCGGTACTCCGTCCGCTGCACCCAGGACATGGCCGCCGCCGCACGGGCCGACACGGTGCTGTACCTGGAGAAGGGGCGGGTCGGCGAGACCGGCACGCCCGCCGCCGTCTTCGCCGCCCGCGAAGAGACCTGCTTCTATCCCCCCCTCTGGAGGATCATGCATGGACGTCAGGCTTGACTCTGTCCTCTTCAGGCGCGGCGCCTTCACCCTCTCCTGCTCCGGCGTCTTCGGGGAGGGCGTCCACCTTGTCAGCGGCAGGGTGGGGAGCGGGAAGACGACCCTCGCCCTCCTCCTCGCGGGCCTGATACGGCCGTCGGCAGGGACGGTCACCAGAGAGGGCATCGAGTCCCTCACCCTCTCCTTCCAGAACCCCGAATACCACGTCACCGAGGCGACGGTCGAGGCCGAGGTCCTCTCCTACGGCGCGGACCCGGCAGAGGTCACGGCCCTCTGCGGCCTCGAAGACCGCCTCGGGGACGACCCCTTCGCCCTCTCCCGCGGCGAACTCAAACGCCTCCACCTCGCCTGCATCCTCTCCGGGAAGCACGACCTCCTGGTCCTGGACGAACCCTTCAGTTCTCTCGACTGCGTCCAGAAGGGCCGCCTGTGCAGGGAGTTGAACGAGAGAAAAGGGGGCGTCACCGTCATCTTCACCCACGAGAGGCAGGTGCTCCCGCGGGCCGACTATCTCTGGGAGGTCGAGGAGGGGCATGCCGTCTGTCTCGGCAGGGTGCCTGACGCCATCCCGGCATGGCGGCACGCCCCGCCGTACCTCAGGCACGCCCTCGACGCCGGCGTCGTGCCGGAGAACATCAGGTTCAGGGACGCGGTGGAGGCGCTATGCAGGACGCACGACTGAGACTCTTCTGCATCCTCGCCCTTTCCATCGCGGCCTTCCACTCGGTGCACGGCGCGGCCCTCGTCTTTCTCTGGTGGGCGGCATTCAGCAGGAGGCGTGCCTCCCTCCCGCCGCGGACCGCCGGGGCCGTCGTCCTCCTCACCCTCGGCATCACCGCGGTCGCGACCGAGGTCACGGCAGGTGGCGGCCTCGCTTACTTCTTCCGCCTGGCTGCGGTCTTTTTCATCGCGTTCTGGGCGTACCGCGAACGCGTCCCCGGCGAACTCCTCGGCGCCGGCGCCTCCCTCTTCGGGAAAAAGTGGGGCTTCGACATCGGCCTTGCCGGCGAGATGGGGATGGAGGCGCTCGCCTCCCTGGAGGGTGACATCACACGGATGAGAATGGCCCTGCAACTGAAAGGGAAGGGCCGCGGCACCGGTGCCGTCGTCCCCCTCGGCCTCGGCCTCCTTCATGCACAGATGCAGAGGTCGACAGACCGCGCCTCCCTCCTTGCCGTGCGCGGCTACACCGGCGGGGGCTCGGTCTGCCCGGTATTCACCCGGACGAGAGCAGACAAATGCGCCGCTGCTCTTGCCGGAATTATCGTAATTCTCTCGTATGTACCTCTTGGAGATGTATTTATATGATCAGATTGAAAAATTGAGAGGCTTGAGGATATTTAAGAGCCCCGAGGTATTCAGATGAGTGCTGCCAGTTCTAAAAGGGTATATATCACCGATACGACGCTCAGGGATGCCCATCAGTCGCTCATCGCCACCCGCATGAGAACGGAGGACATGATCCCTCTGGCTCGGAAGATGGATGATGTGGGCTTTTTCTCCCTGGAAGCATGGGGGGGTGCGACCTTCGACAGCTGCATCCGCTTTCTCAACGACGATCCCTGGGACCGCCTGAGAGACCTGAAGGCCGAACTGACAAAGACGCCGATCCAGATGCTGCTGCGGGGGCAGAACCTGGTGGGCTACCGCCACTATCCCGACGATGTCGTGGAGCGTTTTGTCGATGCCGCCTATAAGAACGGCGTCGACATCTTCCGCGTCTTCGACGCCTTAAACGATATAAGAAACATGGACAAGGCCTTCACCAGCGTGAAGGCGGCAGGCGCCCACCTGCAGGGGACAATTTCCTACACGACAAGCCCGGTGCACACCACGGCCACCTTCATCGATATGGCCGAGGAGATGGCGGCGCGTGACTGCGACTCCATCTGCATCAAGGACATGGCCGGTCTGATCATGCCCGAGGCCGCCCGCGAACTCATCGCGGGGATCAAGGAGAGGGTCGATATCCCGGTCTGCCTGCACTCCCACTCGACGAGCGGGATCGCCCCGATGAGTTACCAGGCGGCGATCGAGGCGGGCGTCGACATCCTGGACACGGCGATGTCGCCCTTCGCCCTTGGCACCTCGCAGCCCCCGACGGAGAGCGTGGTCGCCTCCCTCAAGGGCACGGCCCGCGACACCGGCATCGACCTGCACGCCCTCCGTGCGGTGCGGGACCTCTGCGTCGGCCTCAGGGAGAAGTACGGCGGCCTCCTCGACCCGATCTCCGAGAGGGTCGACAGCGACGTCCTGATCTACCAGCTCCCCGGCGGGATGATCTCGAACCTGGTCTCCCAGTTGAAGGAGCAGGACGCCCTCAACCGCATGGAGGAGGTGCTGACCGAACTCCCGAAGGTGCGGGCCGACCTCGGCTATCCTCCCCTCGTCACCCCGACCTCCCAGATCGTGGGGACGCAGGCGGTCCTGAACGTCCTGATGGGCAAGGAAAGGTACTCCAACGTCACGAAGGAGGTCAAGGACTATGTCCGCGGCCTGTACGGCCGGTCGCCGGCGCCGATCTCCCCCGAGATCAGGGCGCTGATCATCGGCGACGAAGAGGTGATCACGGTGCGGCCCGCCGACCTTCTCGAACCCGCCTACGAGAAGATGCGGGAGCAGGCGGTGAAGGAGGGCCTCGTCCGCAAAGAGGAGGACGTCCTCACCTACATCATGTACCCGGCGATCGCCCCGTCCTTCCTGAAGGGCGAGAGAAAGCCCGAGGCGATCCCGCAGAAGGCGCAGGCGGCGGCGAGCACCGCCGATATCCCGAGCTTCATGGAGGTCGAGGTCGACGGCGAGATCTTCTCCGTCCGGATCCTCTCTGTCGAGGGGAGTACGGTCGAGTCGGCCGCACCCTCTGCCGGCAAGGAGATCCCGCGGGGCGAGATCGCCGGCGGCATCAAGTCCAACATGCAGGGCATGGTCCTTGAGGTCCGGGTCTCGGCCGGCGCCGAGGTGCAGAAGGGCGACGTCCTCCTGGTCCTCGAAGCGATGAAGATGGAGAACCCGATCTATGCCCCTGCCGACGGCAAGGTCAGTGAGATCTTTGTGGATGCGGGAGACGTCGTCCAGAACGGGGACGTCCTGATGGTGGTCGAATAAACTCCCCTCTGTGTGGTCCTATGAGATATTTTGAGAAGGTGCTCATCGCAAACAGGGGCGAGATCGCCATCAGGGTGATGCGGGCCTGCCGCGAACTCGGGATCGAGACGGTCGCGATCTACTCGGCCCCCGACAAGAACGCCCTCCATGTGAAGTATGCGGACGAGGCCTTCTTTGTCGGCGAGGCCCCGCCGCAGAAGAGTTACCTGAACATGGAGAGGATCGCCGAGATCGCGAAGATGTCGGGCGCCGAGGCGGTCCACCCTGGCTACGGGTTCCTGGCGGAAAACGCGAAGTTTGCAAAACTCGTCGAGGACGAGGGCCTCACCTACATCGGCCCGTCCTGGAAGACCATCGAGATGATGGGCTCGAAGATCGAGAGCAAGCAGACGATGCAGGCGGCGGGCGTGCCCGTCCTGCCCGGCACGCCTGGCGGGATCAAGAGCATCGACGAGGCGGCGAAGGTCGCGGAGGAGATCGGCTACCCGGTGATCGTGAAGGCGAGCGCGGGCGGCGGCGGCATCGGGATGCATGTCGTCAACTCCCCGGCAGAGCTGGAGGAGGCGATCGAGGGGAGCATGCGGATCGCGGCGTCGGCCTTCGGCGACCCGACGGTCTTCATCGAGAAGTATCTCACGAAGCCCCGCCATATCGAGTTCCAGGTGCTCGCGGACAGGTACGGGAAGACCCTCCACCTGTACGACCGCGAGTGCTCGATCCAGCGCCGTCACCAGAAACTGGTGGAGGAGGCGCCCTGCCCGATCATGACGGACGAGCTGCGGGAGAGGATGTCGGCCTCGGCGGTGACCGTCGCAAAGACCTCGGGCTACAAGAACGCGGGCACGGTCGAGTTCCTGTACTCTGACGGGGACTACTACTTCATGGAGATGAACACCCGTCTCCAGGTGGAGCACACGATCACCGAGATGATCACGGGCATCGACATCGTGAAGCAGCAGATCGCGGTCGCCGCGGGGCAGGACCTCTCCTTCGATCAGGAGGACGTCTCGATCCGGGGGCACGCGATCGAGTGCCGGATCAATGCCGAGGACCCGCTGAACAACTTCCAGGCCGACCCTGGCAAGATCGTCCGGTACCGCTCGCCGGGCGGCCCGGGCATCAGGGTGGACTCAGGGATCCACATGGGCTACACGATCCCGCCGAACTACGACTCCATGATCTCGAAGCTCTGCGCCCACGGCCAGACGAGGATGGAGGCAATCGAGAGGATGCGCCGGGCGATCTACGAGTACGTCATCCTGGGCGTGAAGACGACGCTGCCCCTCCACCACGCGATCATGCACAATCGGGAGTTCGCGCTCGGCAACACGCACACCCACTTCCTCCAGGAGGAGCACATCGCCCAGAGTCTCCGGCGGTACCTGCGCGAGGAGGAGACACGCATGCAGACCCTCGCCGACTCCCTCCGCCAGGGGAAGGAGACGGCGGCGATCTCCGCCGCGGTCAACGTCTACATCAACCAGATGAGGCGCTGAACCCCCCTCCCCACAATAACCTTTATTAATCCATCCGTCCTTGTTATAATGCACTTAGGTGCAAACACTCGTGCTGCGGTGGCCTAGTTGGTTAGGGCGCCAGACTCATAGGGTTTTGAGCATCACGGAGCGCCCAGATCTGAGATATCTGGAGGTCGGGGGTTCGGATCCCCCTCGCAGCACTCTTTTGAAGTCAATTCTGGATCTTTTTATCGTGCAAGAGTATCCTGTCACTCTTACGGGTGCTCCTCGTGCAACCGACTCATATTTTCACGGTGAACAACAATTCTCTGGCAAGATCCCCAGTCACTATCGCCGCGGCGTTCCTCCCCACTGGAATATAGGGATATGCTAGATGAATCGTCGGTCTTCCTCCCCTACGGCCCGGATGCCACTCTGATCTCAGAGTTCTCGGGCTCTTAAGAGGATATGCGATCTATCTTCAGGACCTCAGCCATTAGAGGACGATGTCATCAATTGCTTGTTTTAGGTGAATCAAGCACGCAAGAGATTACACCAGAACTAATACATAAAAAACCACAAAATTTTCATCATACACGTTAAACCTTAGGATTAAGATAAAATCGACATCTATATTATTTTATACACATATTAGTAGACTAGCAGTCATGGAACAAACAAATAAGCCAAAGATTCTTAGTTTAGATGAGGCAATAGGCAAAATAAAATCAGTATGTGATTATGGTAAAGTAAATAACAAAAATTATCCTTTTTTCTTCTTGGTTGGTGCTGGCATCTCATCCCCAGCAATTCCTACATCACTAGAAATAGAAGAGCATTGCAAGGAGAAAGCAGAAGAAGATCATTTATTGAAAACACCAATTCCAAAAGATCCGATGGAGAGATATTCTCACTTATTTGAATGTGCTTATCCCGATAATTACGCTCGTCAACAATATTTATCAAACATAATTGATAATGCGGTGATTACTCATGCCAATCTTCGATTGGCCCACATATTATCACAATACAAGGAAATCAATATAGCAAATGTTGTAATTACCCCTAATTTTGATAATCTCTTATCCCGAGCATTAACACTTTTCGGATGTCCTCATGTAATATGTGACCATCCAGGTACAGCTGAAAGAATAGACCCGGAGAATGATAGATTAATTCAAGTTGTTCAGGTCCATGGGAGTCATTATTTCTATGATTGTTGTAATCTCGCCTGTGAGATCTATGAAAGAGGTACTTCGAAGCCAGATCAATATTCATCAATGAGATTATTGCTGGAGGAATTACTATCTCGACGATCTCCTATAGTGATAGGATATAGTGGTTGGGAAAATGATGTAATAATGAAATCCATAGAGCATCGCTGTAAATCAACATTGAAACATAATATATACTGGTTCTGCCATAAGCGATCTGATTTGGAGACTTTACCAGATTGGTTAAAAAAACACCAAAACGTATTTTTTGTCCTAACTCCTGAAAGTAAGGTTCTGCCTCTTGAAAACAAGGTTTTGACGTTCGAAGATCTTGTGTCAAAAGATAGACTTAACATACCGAATAAAATAAACCGGATGACATTACGATCTCGGTTAGAATTAGCGTCATATTATCAGCATATAAATAAATCTGAGTCAGGATTAGTAGACTACCAAGAATCTCCCGAAAGAAAAAAGCAATGTGAAAAAGAGAGCAAACTTCCAGCAAAAGAAGTATTAGACACGATCATCAGGATTTTTGAGATTAAAAACCCGATTTTGACCACAGATCCACTTGGTTTTTATGTCAACCAACTTGGAATCTCTCTTCCAACAAAAGAGGGAGAACTTGATGATGACATCTATTCATTGCAAACCATAATAGATAGAATAGAAATAGCAAAAAGGTGGCTGAACAACACAATTGAAGAAACTGAAAATACATTAGAGGATATTCGTAATTTTGTAAGGGCCTCAAATTATAAAGAAGCAATTAAAAAGGCATTAGAACTTAATAAAACCAATTTAGAGGCAAAACAACAAAAAGAATTACTGAAAATCATTACTACAGCAGAGAAAGAAATAAATCAACATGAGCCTGAAAAAATCCAGGCATTGAACTTAGAATTGGATCTATACAAACACTTATCTGAAATAAATCCATCTGATTTGCTTTATGATGGCAAGATAATAGAAACGTACGATTCATTAGGATCTTATTTTGTGTTACAAAAACAGTATGAAAACGCCATTAGAATCTATGACACAATTTTAGAACGATGCAACAGCAACAGATCCGGCATGGTTAACATTGACAGAAAGATCGCCGACACACTGTGTTTAAAGGGCGTCGCTTTTTTCTATCTTAACCAGCCAGAAGAGGCAATAGCGACCTATGATAAGGTCTTAGAACGTTTCGGAGATGCAAAAGAGCCGAATATCCAGAAAGTGGTGGTAAGGACTCTCTTTAATAAGGGCTCCACACTTGACAAACTCAACCGGTTAGAGGAAGCGATAGCAGTCTGCGACATGATCGTAGAACACTTCGGAGAAGTCGAAGAACCGGAGATGAAGGTAAAAGTAGCACGGGCCCTCCATTGTAAGGGCTTCACACTTGACAAACTCAACCGGTTAGAGGAAGCGATAGTAGTCTACGACACGATCGTAGAACGCTTCGGAGAAGTCGAAGAACCGGAGATGAAGGTACGAGTGGCACAGGTTCTCTATAATAAGGGCTTTACACTTGACGAACACAACCGGTCAGAGGAAGCGATAGTAGTCTACGACACGATCGTAGAACGCTTCGGAGAGGCAAAAGAGTCAGAGATCCTGGGAGTGGTGGCACGGGCTCTCTTAGTTAAGGCCTTTACACTTATCAAACTCAACCGGTTAGAGGAAGCGATAGCAATCTGCGACACGATTGTAGAACGCTTCGGAGAAGCTGAAGAACCGGAGATGAAGGTACAGGTAGCACAGGCCCTCGTGAATAAGACTTTCATACTTAGCAAATTCAACCGGTTAGAGGAAGCGATAGCACTCTGCGACACGATTGTAGAACGCTTCGGAGAAGCCGAAGAACCGGAGATGAAGGTACAGGTAGCACAGGCCCTCGTGAATAAGGCCATCATACTTAGCAAATTCAACCGGTTAGAGGAAGCGATAGCACTCTGCGACACGATTGTAGAACGCTTCAGAGAAGCCGAAGAATCGGAGGTAAATGTGGCAGGGGCCCTTGAGATTAAGGGTCTCGCCCTCAATGCCCTTGGCCGAGCAGAGGAAGCGATAGCAGTCTACAACACGATCGTAGCACGCTTCGGAGAAACCGAAAAACCAGAAATCCTAAACATTGTGGTCAGAGCGCGAGAAAATTCGCTCAAAAAGGATAATCCCAAGAATAGATGAATTATTCTACAAACCACCCGATAAACCCCAGCACCTTTCAGAGTAACTGCAGGGTGCAGCATCTCCGTTTTCGACTCGACATCAACCAGGAGAACTTTTCGGCAGCACCTCTAGCCCACCTGCACTGGACACCATAACCCCCCTAGTCAACGCGTTTCCCTGAAACGCAATCAACGATGCTCTCAGGATCAGAGCCTTCAATCTTTAGGTCTTCGGGACAAAGGTGAACAAACACGATCCTATACCGCACGGTTCCAATCGCTGAACAGCACCTTCGATGCCGTCTTCATCACCATTCACACCTATCCCAACGAACAGGACTATAAGTATCCCGATTACCGGGAACGAAATCGCCCCTCCCGTACCCCCAGGGATCAATTCTCAAAATATCGGAGACGAAATCCATGCCGGATCCGATCACACGATCATCCCTCAGGGACATCTGATCCTCTCCCTCTCCGGGCGATGTTCTTGAAGATCTCTTTTTCTTCGATAGATCTCGTATAAAAGATGATTCTCTCCCCGATTAAATATCCGATAACAAATCAGAATAAAATAAAACCATTTTTCGTCAAATAATTCCACAATGTATGCCCATTACACATTCTGGTGATTTATCGTGTCAATTTACCAATCAATGAAAAATCAGTGGGAGACCATCACACGCGCCTATCCATGGCACTTCATCGGCTTTTTGATCCTCGCCATGCTCATTCCCAGGCTCTACGAACTCACCAATGTCTACTGGATCGGCCAGATCAGTTTTGACGCCCTGGCAATCACGGAGCAATACGAGTTCATCGCCGTGACGATCGAAATTGTCAACGAAGCGATACCATTCGGGATACTGGCTTTGATTGCACAGAACTATCACAACCGCGAAAGAGTCATCTCCATCTTAAAAGCAGGGCTGATCCTGCATGTGACCTTTGCCCTGATCGTCACCTCGATCGTCCTCCTCTTCACATCGGAGTTCGTGTCGACGATCGGGACACCCATCGAGATCGTCCGGATGACCACACAATATCTTGTGTTGAAGTCGGTCGCCCTCCCATTCGAGGCCGTGGCCTACCTCTTCCTCATCGCCATCAAGTCCATGCAGAAGGGCAGGGAGGCGCTCTACCTTGTCCTCGTCTCGGTCATCCTCAACATGATCCTCGACCTCTTCCTCATCTCGAACACCTCCCTCTCGCTCCACCTCGGCATACAGGGCGTGGCAATCGGGTACGTGATATCGAAGATCGCCCTGATGGTGATATCGCTCCTCTATACCCTTCACCTGCTTCATCTGGACTGGGTGACCATCGCCTCGACAACGTGGAAGGAAAATGTCGTCCCGCTGTTCAAAATCGGAGGGTGGACCGGTCTCGACTCCCTCGTGCGCAACGTGGGGTACATGGGCCTGCTCCTCGTGCTGAACGTCATCGGCACCAACGAGTTCGGCGGCTACGGGCTCGCCATGTGGGTAATGTGGACGCTCCTCATCCCGGTCCTCGCACTCGGGGAGGGGACGAGCGTCGTCGTCGGGAACTACTTCGGCGAGAAAAAGTACCGTGAGGCCAAGAACGTCGTGATCACGTCGATGATCCTCGTGATCGCGATCATGGTCGCGATCGCACTGATCGGGGTTCTGTACTGGGAAAACATCTCTGCCTTCTTCAATCCGAACCCCGAGATGGTGAAATACTCCACCGAAACATTCTGGTGGCTGATCATCCCCTATATCGGCTTTGGAATCGGCACGGTCCTGAGAAGCGTGTTTTACGGGACGGGCCAGACACGCTACATCTTCTATATCGCCTGCTTCGTGAACATCGGCATGATCCTGCCCTATGTGGCCCTGGTAAAATTGGGCTTTATTCCGGCCACCTTTACGAGCGTGATGATGTTCTATACGATCTCCTTCCTCGCCGATCCGGTGCTGGCCTATATCGGGGTAAGGAGGGCGATCACGCGAGTATTTCCCGCGAACGAGGGCGGTTCGACACGGACAGGTGTATCTCCCTGACCTCCGCCCTTTCCTCCCCCACCCAGAAATACTAACGAACTACTAAAATATGCAAAATTAGTATTTCATCTTCAACGAAATGTGCAACCTGCGGGGAGAGGAGGACAGAGAGCGGTGATCGAGAGGCTTCATGCCTCTCCGTACCGTGAAAAAAGAGAAGGAACAGTTCTTCTCCCCTTTCAGAAGAGATCGATACAGACGATCATAACCTTCATCATGGATACCTCCGCATACTCAGGTATGCCCACTGCCACCGACACCACCACCATCAAGATCAGGGTCCCCCTCAAGCACCGCCTGGACTCTCTCAAGGTCCACCCCAGGGAATCCTACACCGACGTGATCGAGCGGCTTGTGGAGATGGCAGTCGATGACGAACCCCTCAGCGACGCCACCATCAAGGCCATCGAGGAGTCTCTCGAAGATATCAAAAAGGGTCGGGTCTATACCCTTGAACAGGTCATGGCGGAGCTGAAAGACGAATGAGTTACCGCGTCTTCTTCTCCGCGACGGCCCGCCGTGACATCAAGCGTATCCCGAAGGACTACGCCCTCGCGATCGGTGAAGAACTGATGTCGCTCGCCGGGGAGACGGACCCGAAGAGGCATGTGAAGAAGATACAGGGAGGACAGAACCCGCCATTTTACTCTCTCAGGGTCGGCGAATACCGCGCCATCCTCACCATCGTCGACGACGTGATGGTCATCCACGTGATCGAGGTGGGACATCGGCGTACAGTGTATCGGAAATACTGATCGAAAAAAGAGAAGGGGAAAAATCAGTTCTTCTCCCTCTTCAGATGGAAGAGGAGGGCCACCGCAGTGTCCTCGTTCTCGATGTACCGGAGTTCGATCTCATCTTGTCCGATGAACTCGCCGAGTGCGGAGCCGTCGTCGTGATCGATGATGGAGATCTCCCCGTCAGAGGTGATGACGCCGGAGAAGTTCTCCGAATACCTGACGCCGTCCGCCTTTGTATACTCCTTATAGCCGGTAAAGGCTGATCCATTCTGTGCCGTGATGGTGTACCGGTGGGCAGCACTCTCACGGAACCCCACGGTCTTGATGTGCCCGCTCGACGTGCCTGTCCAGACCCCGACGATGTCAGGGGTGGAGGGCGATGTGACCTCCGGCGAGGGGGTTGCCGCACCGGTGACAGGCGTGATGGGTCCGGACTGCGCCTGCAGGCACCCGGCGGTTAGGAGAAACAGGCCGAGAACAACCGCAACAAGGAGGAAAAACGACGATCTATTCATAGTGGGGGATGGATTTTTCGTGCTGATAAAACCCGATCATTTGATACCGCATTTCGCAATTTCTAAAGATGATAGCGGGAAACGGCACACTATAAAAACTCCGATTGAGGGTTATGCCCTCTCTCTGCAGATGCCGCCTCACGGCGAAAGGACGTTCCGATCAGAGAAGACCGTTCATGAACGCTTCCGGTACCACATCGAGGGGGAACACGCCCCCTCAATCCCGCTCGATCTCCACCCCGGCCTCCCTGATCGTCGTCTCGACGTGCTCCAGCAGTGCGGCGTCGTGGGTGGCAAAGTCCAGCATCGAAAACCCTCCCACAAGGGGAATGGGCTTGAAGATCGCAAGGGGCGGCTTTCCGTTCTTCTCCGGCGTCTCGCCCGGGGCGATGACGGCGGTCGTGCCGTCCTCCCAGACGGCAAGGTTTCCGTAGCCCTGTGCGTCCCAGATCTTCCTGATGATCTCGCGGGTGTGCAGCATAGAGAAGAGACCATGCACGACGGGGATATCAAACTTCTGGTACCTGCCACTCCGGTGAAGGGAGAGAAAAATGCGTGAGAGAGCGCCCCCTTCACCGCCGCCATGAATGGCTGGTAGGCGTCGTAGGACTCTTCATAGAAGCCTCCGGAAAGAGTGCGGACGGTCACAGTCTCGTTTGCGATCACCGCCTTGAGGGCGCCTGACGACCCGGCCCTCCCATCGTTCACCTGGCAGCCGAGGAAGATGCTCGTCCTGGCCAGGGTTTCGTAACCGTTGTCCGCCGCGGTGAGGGTGACGGTGCGGGGGACGAACCCGACGGCCGCCTCCGTGCCGACAGGCGCCCGGTTCGGAAAACGCTGTTTCTGGAACGTGGCGTTGATCGCCTCCCCGAAGGCGTCGCTCCAGGAGAGGTTGCTGTAATCGACACTCTTCTCGACGGAGTGCGGGGCGGCAGGACTCTCACTCCCCTGTCTGCATCGACACCTCCCCCTCCGTCCCGACCAATCTGGCACGAACCTCATCCACCAGGTCCTCCGTCGTCAGGAAGAGGAGCGTATCGCCGGCCCCGATGACGGTGCTGCCGCCCGGGACAAAGCGGTTCTTCCCTTTCTGCATGAGAATGATAAGGGCACCTTTCGGCAACCCCAGGTCGACGACCTGCTTTCCCACAGCCGGGGAGTCCGGGGGGATGACCAGGTCGAGCATTTTGCTCGGAGTATCGGATTCCGCCTCGAACTCCCGCGAGAGTTTGAGCGGTTCTTCGACCGGGGCGGCGAGACCGAGCCGACGGGCGACGGCGGGGATCGATGTCCCGTGGACCAGCGCCGAGACGATGACGATGAAAAAGACCATATTAAAAATCAGGTCCGCACCGGGCACTCCTGCCACGAGGGGATAAGTCGCGAGGATGATCGGGACGGCCCCCCGCAGTCCCACCCACGAGACCAGGATCTTCTCGTTCATCGGCATCTTCCAGGGGAGCAGCGTGACCAGGACAGCAACCGGCCGTGCGACCAGGATCAGGAAGAGAGCGGCGAGCAGGCCCGGAACGACCGCCAGAGCGAGCTGCGAGGGGAAGACGAGCAAACCCAGTGCAAGGAACATCACGATCTGCATCAGCCATGCGATCCCGTCGTGGAACTGGACCAGACTTTTCCTGTAAACGAAGGTGCTGTTGCCCATGACAAGGCCAGCGACATAGACCGCGATAAACCCGTTTCCTCCGAGTGTGGAGGTCAGCCCGTAGGTCAACAGCACTATGGTCAGGGTGAGCACGGGGTACAGCCCTTCGGACTCAAGTCTGATACGGTTGACGAGAGACACAAGGACCATGCCCATCACGTAGCCGAGCATGCTGCCGACCGCCATCTGCTGCACGAACATCGGGACGAGGGAGAAGATCGACGATCCCGGGGTGAGGATGAGGCCGATAATGCCGGTGGTGAGAAGGACCGCCATCGGGTCGTTGCTCCCCGACTCCAGTTCGAGGAACGGCCGCAGGTTTCCTTTCAGGCGCGCTCGTGCCATCCGCAGGACTGAAAAGACTGCAGCCGCATCGGTGGACGAGACGACCGCACCGAGGAGAAGGCCCGTAAGCGGGGAGAACCCGAGGACCAGGACGGCAAATGCGCCGAGCAGGACTGCAGTCAGGACGACGCCGAGGGTAGAGAGGGCGATCCCCGGCCAGAGCACAGGCTGGATCTGTTCCCACTTCGTGTTGAGGCCGCCCGAGAAGAGGATGTAGGCAAGCGCAATAATCCCGATGGCCTGCGCAATCACGGGGTCGTCGAACGGGATCCCGCCCGGGCCCTCCGAACCCGCCAGCATCCCGACAATGAGGAAGATAAGGAGGGCGGGGACGCCGAGACGCTCAGAGAACTTGTTTGCGATGATGCTGATCAGGAAGAGCAACGCTATGCCGACAAGCACGATTTCGAGGGTGAGCGCCATGTATGAGTACATGAGTACAGATCGGGCGTGAAACGCTATATTCGTGACTCCTCGACCCGTTGAGCATCCTTCTGCTTTCGATCCCGCCGGCAAAAAGTGACGGGAAAGAACAGGCCTGCCGCACGAGACACGCCAGATATCAGTGGGGAGATCGTACCTGAATCATTATTGATCATACATCCGGGCCCTCCAACCATTGCGAAAGGCTGCCCATCCGCTTGAAAGCCTCCAGCATGGGAAGTCCGATCCCGGAACGACGAGCATTGCGGAAAAACCTCCATCGATCCCGCAGCCTCGGCCCGCTCTTTCCTTCGGGCGAGAGAAGATAATCGAGCGTTTCCCGCTCTTTTTTCATCCAGGCGAACCGGCCCAGCACCGATCTGGTATAGTCCTCAGGGTCCGGCCAGGAATCTGCCAGAAGTCTTGCACATTCCAGAGAATAAACAATTCCTTCTCCCGTGAACGGCGACACGGTCCCTATCGATTCGCCGACACCAATGATCACCTGGGGCGAACCGTCGCTCCGCGTCTTTCTGACAGAGAAGGGCGTCGAGTAATACGGAGAAGCGACCCGGACGAGACCATGACAGCCGCATTGCCGGGTGAATGAAAACTGCCCGGACGCATCCCGATAAAACCGTTCCAGAAGGCTATCGTGCTGGATACGGCCGATACCGCCAATGCCGATATGATAGTGATCGTGTCCGAGAGGAAAGATCCACAGGTACCCGAGTCCCGGTATCCGGTTCCCGTACACCCCCGCTCCGAGGCGCTCGCTCCCTCTGGATTCCACGATTACCCGGTGCTGCAGCGTCGGGAGCGTCAGGTCGGACCTGCAGGGAGGAAGGAGAGCCCGGTTGATCCCGGTCGCATCCACCACAATATCATAGTCCTCTGCCTTCTCCGGCACCAGATCCTGCCGCTTCAATCGGACAGATCTCGTGAGATCCTGGAGAAGCCAGGGTTTATGTACGGTGCAAAGGGGCGTCGTGGCCACAAGGCCATCAAAATCCATGGGGGACATGGGTTCGATGAGGTAGTCGTCCAGGTCGAGGCCGACATCGGCGAGGTACGGTCCGATACCCGTCGGCGCACCCCACCCGCACGAACGGCATGTACAGCGAGTGGCATGTCCCCGGCCGTCATAGACATCCGGCGAGATCCCTCTCTGTTCGAGAAGCCCGGCCAGATACCCGCCGGCGATCCCGGCACCTGCAATCGCAACGTTCATACAATCCCCCCGGACGTCAGTACGATCACGGTGATCGCCACGGCATGGACCATCGATGCTCCCACCTGCTGCAACATTAACGTGTTGGCTTTCGACTCGAAATCAGGATAAACGGAGTACAACGCGCGGGTGCACAGTTGATCAATTCTTGCCCCGCAAACCGTGTTCATCGCTGCGATAACGGCCGTTGTGAGGATAAGAAGATATGCGAACTCCGTACTGCCGAGAATGGAAACAAGAGGGTAGAACATCAGGACGGACACAAGCAAGGTAACGATGCCGTACACCGTGGCGTGCGGGATCTCCGGAGACACGACGGAAGATGTCTTTTTCCCCCCCAACCGGTCGGAATGTACGTCCCGACGCATCATCGATACCGCGAAACAGGTCACCGTCAGGCCGTGCAGGAGCGACAGGATGAAGGCCAGGAGAGAGAATATGCCGGTCGCGGCATAGACGATCGTCACCGTCACGCCGACGACCAGCCAGGGAAAAATGTACCATTCGGTATAGGGCTGGTGCCCCAGCGCGATGCGGGGATGATTATAGCCATAATCGAAAAAAAATCCCATGATAAACAGGAGTGGGATCAAAATCCGCTGCATCGTCAGGTATGCGGTGAGGACCACCACCAGGACCGTGATAATCGCGGACATCTTCCTGTAATCGCCGACAGTAGCCCACCCATAGACGAGGGGCCGGTCACGTTTCGTTTCCCTGCTCTTTTCACGCCGGTCTACCTCGAGATCCATGATATCATTCCAGATGTGGGCATCGATGTGGACGAAGAGAACTGCGACAACCGCGATACCAAATAAGCGCCAGTCAGCGCCTGAAAAACCGACTTCCCATAGCGCCGCGGCAAACCCGATGAGAATTGCACACCCGGTAAAAGGAATGAGCCCCTCGATCCGCAGGATGTGCCGGAATGTGCGAAAGTCGAAGCCATCTCCTCCAGCAGGAGGCGTCACAGTTTTTTTGTCATCATAATCGTACTCTCTGGACCGTATCATGAAACGGATATCACCGCACACATTTCCATACCAACGATTTGTCTTCGCTCTGTTAATCTGGCGGATATTCACTCCTTCGCACTTTTCGCCTCGAACGCCTTCAGTGGTCCGGGCGGCATTAATATTTTCGCTGTCGATACTCTCGATGATGTCGGGATCCTCCCGAAACAACCAGCACCGTGATCGAACCCGACACCCCGTATGAATACGAGAGGCGCTTTCCTCAATGCGGTATCCGGGATCACATTCTCGGGGTAACGCCCTCGGCCGCATCCCGGACGATAACCCGGCTGACAAAGCGCGGACTGGTAAAAAAGTTCGCGGCCTGCGAAATGAGAAGGAGATCACTCTCAAACTCACCGGAAAAGGACAGACCGCATTTCAGAGCCATGAACCAGAAAGGCGTGAGGATCAGCATCATCGTCTCGCTGCTGTTATCAATATCACTATTTTCAACGGCGGCACCCTCTTCTTTGACCTTGTAGGCACACCGTTGCTCGCATGCGTTCGCCACACAGAAGAGACCGCAGTCGATGAAAACGACCACAAAGCACTTGGCGCATTGTATGCCACCCATTTTACAGAGGAAAGGTCGTCTAATGAAACAGTCCACATCCCGGTGCGGAGAGCAGCACTCCCATACGCTTGAAGACCTCGGCTGGACGGAGGAGCACAATGCGGCATTCTCAAAGTACGCCGGGCCGTATGTGCCGGGCCGCGTGGCCTGCCGGCAGAAGACCGTGTGGGACGTTCTCGTCGACGGCGGGTCCATCACGGCGGGGATCTCCGGAGCTCTGCGGAAACTCGGCCGCTTTCCAGCGGTTGGAGATTTCGTCGTATTGCTCGATCAGCCGGAGGCCGGCACCTCGACGATCGTTGATATCCTCCCGCGCAAGACCCTCTTTGCACGGGGGGCATCGGGACGTGAAAGCACCGACCAGGTCATTGCGGCGAATATCGATACGGTCTTTATCGTCACGGCCGCCGGTCATGACCTCAACGCCCGCCGGATAGAGCGCTTTCTCGCTATCGCCCACGCTTCGGGTGCCCGCCCCGTTATCGTCATCAATAAATCCGATCTGGCGGACGACCCCGCATCGCTCGCCGATGGGATCGCTTCGGGCTCTCCCGGTATACCGGTCATTCCAATCAGCGCCGCGAGCGGAGAGGGTGTCGACCGGCTTGACCCGTACCTCCCGCCGGGAACAACGGTCGCCCTCATCGGTTCGTCGGGCGTCGGCAAGTCCACCCTGATAAACCGGCTCATGGGCTGTCCGGTGCAGGAGACCTCGCATACCCGGGACTACGACGAGAAAGGGCGGCACACCACGACCGTCCGCCAGCTCTTCGTCCTGGAAGGCGGGGCGCTCATGATAGACAACCCCGGTTTGAGGGAGGTCGGCATCGGTACGGCAGCTGCCGGTATTGCTGATACATTCCCCGATATTCTCGAACTGGCGGAGGGCTGCCGGTTCTCGGACTGCCGGCACGAACAGGAGCCGGGCTGTGCGGTGCAGGCGGCCGTGAGGGACGGAGTCCTCTCTGCAGCACGGCTGGAGAATTTTCACCGGCTCATGCGAGAACTCGAATTCGAACGGGATAAAGCGGAGATCGGGCTGGTGAGGCTTGAAAAGAAGCGCTGGAAAGAAATCGGAAAATCTGCCCGAGATATCTGGAAGATAAAAGGGAAGTAACGGCAATCCGGTGCAGTACCGATTGCAAATCGGACCCGGCATCTCTCGGCGGAAAAGGAGGGCCCGTCAGGAGAGGAGAAGGGTCTGTGTTATACTCTATGAACTCAAGGAGGGCCTCCGCCTCCGGATTGTCAGCGATCTCCGGCAGAAGAGAGAGGGTTTGAGACTCTACGCCGAGGGAGTTCCCGTCCGGGTGGCTGACTGCACCCAGGATGGTCGGGACACGATCACGCCCCTTCCCCCGTCTGCACCAACCCCTCCTCCTCAACCCGGTGCCTCTCAGAATTCCGCCGCACCGCCCCTTCGGCCGAGTTCGCATAGCAGTAGAGGCAGAGGTGGGGGCATGTCGAGTAGGCGCCGATGTCCTTGCTCCGGATGCAGCCGCAGCTCTCCCGCTGGCCTTTGTCCTTCAGGCCCTTCGCGGGAGTGGTCCTCCCGAAAAGGTCGCGTTGCGACGGCGGGCCCAGGAATGCCGTCAACGCGGGGTCGTCGGGGAAGAGGCGTCTGAGGAGGCGGTCGTCGATGCACCTGTTCTTCTTTATCCTGCAGGCGGAGAGGTCGACCTCCTCCGCACAGGTGGCGAGGGCAAGATCCCAGTCACTGTTCAGTGCGGCGAGGCCCTCGGCAAAGGCCCGCATCTCCTCGAGCCCGAACTCGCGGTACCTCCAACCGAGCCGCCGCCGCACCGCGCGGTAGGCGTCGATGTCGGCAAAGCTGAAGACCAGGCGTTCCGTCGAGGCGTGGATGCGGTCCCCCACCCCCTTCACCCGTGCGAGGAGTTTCTCGACGGTGAGGTCGTTGGAGAGGAGGAGGGGGTCGAAGCGCCAGATCACCCGCTCCTTTCCCACACGCTCAGCAAGCGCCCGGAAGGTCTCGACACGCTCGTCGAGAGGGGGCAGGCCAGGCTCGAGCCCCTCCCTCTCGTAATCGTTGAGAGTGTACTGGAAATAGTAATGATACCCCATCCTCTCGATCTCGTCGAGGTGCGGCACCAGGGGGGCGGGGTTCTTCGTCCAGAAGACAAACACCCTCGTCTTTTCAAAGGAGACCTTCTGGGAGAATTTCCTGTTGAAGGGGTTCGTCCAGACCGCATACCCGGCCCGCAGCCTGTTCATGAACCATTCGCTGTAAAATGCCGGGATGTCTGTCGCCCGGCTCGCCGAGATGATCACGGGCGCTACTGTCTTCATGCCTCGCGAAAAAAGAGTGGAGCCTGATCTCAGAAATATGTCCCGCCCTTCTCGAAGGCCTCCCTGCGGTCGTGCGCCATCTGGTACAACCGCTCTTCCACCTCCCGGTCGCCGAGGACATACCCCTTCCAGACATCGGTGTTCGGGTCCTCGGGCACGACGATGATCCCCTTCTGCTCCGCCACCCTGTCCAGGATGAAAGACGCCGCCTTCTCGACAGGATAGGCGTCGTCCGGGACCCGCAGGTCGCCGTGGGTTTTGCCGTCGATGCTCTTGTTGAAGATCGCGGTCGCGATATTGGCCGGACAGATGGTCGAGAAGTGGAGACCCTTCTCTGCAAACTCGTATTTCAGGCACTCGGTCATGCCGGTCACCCCGTATTTCGTGAGAGAGTAGAGCGCCTGGAACGGAGGCGGGATGATGCCTGCAATCGAACTGGTGTTCACGATATGGCCCGACCCCTGCCTGAGCATGATCGGCACCGCGAAATGGACGCCGTAGATGACGCTCCAGAGATTGGTGTCGATGATCGTCTTCCAGTCCTCCAAGGTCGCCTGCTCGAACGGGAGGGTGCCGCCCACCCCCGCATTGTTGAACAGCAGGTCCAGCCTCCCGGCCTCGGCCGCCGTCCCCTCGATGCCCTTCTGCACCTGCTCCTCCTTCGTCACGTCCATGACGAGGGTGCGGACGCGGTCCCCGTACGCGGAGAGCTGCGCCGCAGCTTTCGCGATCTTCTCCCGACTCCGTCCGGCCATGTAGACGATAGCCCCCCTCTTCAGGAGTTCCTCGCTCACCGCATACCCGATCCCTGAGTTCGCCCCGGTGACGATAGCGATCTTGCCGTTGTAATACTCATCCATAGTTTCCACCTCTCATTCGATGACCCTCGCGCCCATCGCACGAAGGACGGCCGTCCCCTCGGTCAGCAACGCCTGCGTCACCCTCTTTATGGGGAGGGCGGCGAGGCTGTTGATGATATAGTACTGGGCCGGGTTCTGCATCGGCGTCTGCTCTGTCCACCTGAGGGTGCCCGTTCCCGCCTGTGCCGACTCCACCTCCATACCCTGAGGGTAGAGGACGAACTGGCTCAATTCCGCACCCGGCGCCCCCACCTTCGGGATATACCGCCACCCCAGGGTGTTCATGGACGCCATCTGGGACTTCACGGCGTCCAGGTCCTCTCCCGTTATCGGCCCTGCGGCCTCGAAGTCCAGGGTGAGGAAGGTGTTCCCCTCGTAACTGACCGTCGTCGCATAGTGCGGCCTGACGATGTGCAGGTCCTCGATATCAGCATAGATCTTCGGGATCCCGGTCTGCTCCCGCCCGCCGAGGATGGGTGCGGTCTTGTTCTCCCAGACGACCAGCGTGTACGCGCCGTCCAGGCGGTCCTTCGTGCCGTGGAACCTGACAGGCGCCGCCACATTGATCAGGTTGTACTGTCCGCCCTGCATCCAGTTGATCTCGGTGAACCTGTTGAAACTCACCTGCACCTCAGGGGCCAGGAGTTCGAAACCTTCGGGGATGTAGTTCTCCAGAAGGTCTCTCTCGGTTTCGTAGGTGAGGGTCAGGGCCGTCGATCTCTGCGTGATGAGCGTCCCGGCATCGAATTTTCCGCCGCCGAAGTGGACCGGCATCAGGTATGTGAAATCGTTTCGTGGTCTGAACATGGGTATTCCTGCTCACGGATTATTGTCGGGACAGATATATTTTTTGAATCATCCGTGCAGAGTCACATGAATTCAAAAATGCCCGATACAGGATCTCTGTCAATGGAACTGACAGATATGCGGCCGAGATAGGTTCTGACGGTCGGATGAATGGCACCGGAGAGAAGAGAGGGACAGGCGAGGGACGAGGCGGCACAGATCTCAAATGGATACATATAATACGAATGATATATCGAATATCTACCCAATTACGAGTATTCGCGCACCCGGTGCCGGAGACATTTCAGGGGAGAGACGGATTTGGTGGTCGAGAACCGCGAGAACGAAAAAACCTCTTCGACGCTGAGAGAGGAGTCTGACCTCTCCTTCGAGGTCGTCATCCTCCTTGTCTTCGGCGTCTTCATGCTCCTCTTCGGCCTCCTCCTCGTCGGCATCCATAGGGGGGACCTGCCCTACACGCCGGACAGCACCTACGGTCTTTTCCTGGTCATCGTCTCCTTCCAGGTCGTCACGATGGGGAAGACGCCCTTCGGCGACCTCCGCCGGTCGTGGGCGGTCGTCGTGCTCGGCATCTGCACGGCGGTCGTCGGCATGGTCGCCTGCTTCATCCCCGGCACCCTGACCGCACCTGTCCGCATCCTGGTCGGCGTCCTCCTCGCCGGCGGCGGGACCGCTCTTCTCCTCCAGTTGTTCCTTGTCGAAGGGAGGGCGAGGACGTGGCTGAAGGTGCCCGGCGTCCTGCGGCACCTGACAGTCGCCTGCACGGGCGTGTACCTCCTCTCGGTCGCCCTCGGCCTTGTCACCCTCCTCCCCGGCATCACGACCGACCCGCAGACGGCGGTGCTCCTCGTCCTCTACGGCGTCTTTTTCTTCTATCTCGCGTGGAGCATTCAGAAGACGGCGAGGGCGTACCCCCAGGGGGAGACATGACGCCCGACGACTCTCAGACACAGAGCGGTTTCCGCATTTTCCGGGACGCCTCGGTCTCCCTCCCGGTCGCCACCATCCTCGTGGTCGCCACCCTCCTGGTGCTCCTCGGCCTCCTCCTCTTCCCGGTCAACCTGGGGGCGATCCCCTTCTCCCCTGACGGTCAGCTCGGCCTGCTGATGGTCATCATGGCCATCCAGATGATGGCCCTCGGGGAGACGCCGGTGGGCCAGTACACCCGCTCCTGGCTCATGGTCCTGATCGGGGCCGTCTTCGCCGCCCTGGGCGTCGTCGCCTGCATCGTGCCGGGCGTCCTGACCGACCTGCTCAGGGTCCTCCTCGGCCTCCTGAACATCGTCGGGGGCGGCGTCCTCCTCGCCGGGCGGTTTCTCCCGGTGCTCCGGGGCGGCGGAGACCTCCCGGCCGGGCCCATCCCCCCGGCCCTGAAAAAATTGCTGGTCACTCAGACGGTGCTGAACCTCGTTGCGATCGCCTTCGGCGTCAGCATGCTCGTGCCCGGCCTCGTCTCCGGCATGGTGATCGCGGGCGTCGTCGTGGTCAACGGCCTCCTCCTCTTCGCGCTGGCCGGGATTTTGATGGGGATAGAGTAAGACTGGCAGACCTGACACGAATTTTTTGACCGGTTATAAACTGTCAAAATCCGCGATCATCACCCGGGTATAACCCCGCGGCCCACACCTTTATTACCCACCCCGCATCGATCAGACGACGGTGAACCACATGAAAGTCGTCGCATTCAACGGGAGTCCGAAGGGGGAGGAGAGCAACACGCACGTCATGGTCGACGCCTTCCTCGAAGGGGCGGCAGGGGCGGGCGCCGATGTGGAGAACGTCTTCCTCGCGGAGAAAAAGATCGATCACTGCCTCGGGTGTTTTCAGTGCTGGCTGTCGCCGACGGCGGAGTGCGTCCTGAAGGACGATATGGAAGAGTTGATCGGATTGTTCTCCTCCGCCGACGTCGTCGTCTTCGCAACGCCCCTTCACAACGACAATATTTCCAGCCGCCTGAAGATCTTCATCGACCGCCTCCTCCCGCTCGGCGACCCCCATTTTGTCGTGGACGCGGGGGGAGAGACCGTCCATCCGAATAGGGGCGGGGAGAGCCCGAAGTTCGTGATGATCGCAAACTGCGGTTTCCCGGAGCAGAGCCATTTTCAGGTGCTCAGACTCCTGACACAGCGGATGGCACGCAACTACAAGACCGAGTTCGTCGCCGAGATCTATCGCGGCGGGGGGGCCTGGCTGACAGAACCGGCCGCCGCGGAGGCGGTCGCACGGTACAGGGACCAGGTGCGGGCGGCCGGGGAAGAGGTGGTGACGGCCGGCAGACTCTCCGAGGGGACGAGACAGCGCCTCGAAGAACCCCTCGTCCCGTCGCCTGAGTATGTCGAGATCTACCGGCAGGCGGTCAACCGGTACTGGGACGATCTGTGGAGCGGACGGACATAAGGGGGATCACGGGAGTCCGGGATCTCTCCCTCTTTTGAAAGCACGTCTTCGTCTGATCGCCGTCCCCGAAGAGTGCGAGACATCCGTGTCCCCCAATAGCAGGGGAAGCGGCGGACCATGCCGATTGGTGCGACGCGGATCGATCCGCTGTTCCGATCGCCGCCGGGCCAACAGACACCGATGTGAATCCTGATTTACAAACAGATTTGAAATACAAGTCATAATATTGAAATACAAATAAAAAAGTGTGATATTTACAAAAGGATCTGATACCATTCATCAAAAAACCCCGGAGACACTCATCATCGCCGGCCTCGTCTGCATTGCCCTCGTCTGCGGCTGCATCGCATCGCCCTCAGGCCAGCCGATACCGCTCCAGAACGTGAACATCTCGACGGAAAACAGCGGGGCAGAGGACGTCGCCGCCATCATCCCCCGGTTCGATGCCTACGCCGAGCAGACCTTCCAGAAAAGCGGCGTTCCGGGGATGGCAGTCGCCGTGGTGCAGAACGACACGGTCGTCTACCTCCGGTGCTTCGGCGTGAAGAACATCACGACACAGGACCCGGTCACGCCCCACACCCGGTTCCAGCTCGCGTCCATCTCAAAATCCTTCACCGCAGCATCGATCGCATCCATGGTCGGAGACGGGGAACTCTCGTGGGATGACAGGGTCGCACCCCTGAACCCCGACTTCCGCCTCTCCGATCCCTGGGTGACAGAACACGTCACTTTCCGCGATCTCCTCTCGCACCGGACCGGGCTTCCGCAGTACGGCGGCGACATCCTCCAGTACGGGTTCGCCTGCAACAGGTCGGAGATCATACAGAAACTCAGGTACCTCACCTTGACGGGCGAGTTCCGCTCCTCCTATGCATACTCGAACATCGGCATCACGTCGGCGGCAGAGGCGGCTGCAAAGCGGGCGGGACAGCCCTGGGAGGACCTCGTCGCCGAGCGGGTCTTTGTCCCCGCCGGCATGAAAAACACGAGCGCCCGCTTCGCCGACTTTGCCCTCGCAGACGACCATGCTGATACCTATCTCGTGACAGACGGGACGGCAGTGGCCGGACAACTCCTGAACGACGACGTCAACAGCCCCGACGGAGGGGTGAGTTCGACCATCGAAGATATGGCCAGGTACGCCCGGCTCCAGGTGAATGAGGGAAGTATCGACGGTAAGCAGGTGATTGCGGCCGCGGCCCTCCGTGAGACGCACACCCCCCAGAACATCATACGATCTTCCCCTAACGGCGTGATGGCAAACGCTCTCGGCTGGGAATCCGTTATCGGGTACGGGCACACCCGTTTTGAACACGGCGGCGACCTCGACACCGGTGTCTCGACGTACATTACGATCTATCCTGAAGAGAAGATGGGGATCGTTGTCCTCACCAATGGTTTCCCCGGAGGGTACGTCCTCAAAAAGGCGGTGACAAACGGGTGGGACGACCTGTACTTTACGGGAACGGTCCAGAAGGACTGGTACGGGGAGACGGAGACAGAACTTAACGAGGCGATGAAGCCAGGGGCATCGGCGCTGAACCCCTATGACCACCTCGCGCCCGAACAGGCAGACCCAAGACCTGCCCGCCCGAATGCGGCATATAGCGGTTCATATGCACAGGACTATTACGGCACCATCCGTGTCGATACGAATGCGACCGGGCTCCTGGTGTACCCCGGCCACAGCACGTGTCCGTTTTTCCTTGTCCCGCATGACGGCGACACCTTCCGTGATACGGAGACAGATACCCCCGTGATCTTCACCGTCGGCAGCGACGGGACCGCCACCAGTGTCTGGTTCGCGCAGTTCGACCTGCCAGGGCGGAACGGGACATTTGTCCGCCCCTCACCCTGATTTTTTCATGTCACCGTGCCGATCCTTTCCCCTTCTCACGTCACGAGGGCATAGAGGTACTCGTCCATGACGACGCCGTCCTTCGTGACCGCCGACCTGTGGACCGCCTCCCGCACGAAACCGCACTTCTCCAGCACCCGCATCGACGCCGGGTTGTTCTCGAAGATCCCGGCCTGCAGGCGGACGATTGGGTAGAGGTCGAAGGCCAGAGGGACGACCGCCCGCACCGCATCGGTCGCAATCCCCCTGCCCCAGTACTCCTCAGAAAGCCAGTACCCGATCTCGGCGGTCCCGCGATAGACATCGAGGAGCGGGTGGATGCCGATGCCCCCCACGGCCTCGCCGTCCACCTCGATAGCCAGCATGAGGGCCGAGGGATTGTGCGCCGCCATGGCGATGAAGGTCTCCGCGTCCCTGCGGGTGTAGGGGTGGGGGAACGCGTCCCGCATATGGCAGGCGACCGCGGGGTTGTCGGCATGGCGGGCGAGGGCTGGGGCGTCCTCAGGGGCCCAGTCGCGGAGGACAGACGAGGGGGTTTCGCAGCGCATACGGACTTCGAGTGGGATTTCATCCCCCATAAACCTTCCACGAAGGTCTCTCCCGCGGCGCCCGGACGCCGTCACAAACCGGAAAAAATCCTTAATACATCGCCGGAGAAACGCTATCGATGACACCGTACGACCCAGCCTCCCCGTCGACAGCACGGAGAGAGGTGCTCCTCTTTCTCCTCCTCACCTTCGCCCTGAGCAGCGTCGGGTGGGCCCTCACGACCGGAAGCACGACCCGGGAGAGCATCATCCTCTTCACCCTCGTCACCATGTGGTGCCCCGGCATCGCCGCGGTCCTCACGCGCCTGTACGTCCAGCGGGACCTGAAGGGTTTTGGCTTTCGCGTCGGCGACATCCGCTGGTCGCTGGTCGGGATATTCCTCCCCATCGCCATCGGCCTCCTGATGTTCGGCGCCGTCTGGGCGACCGGCATCGGTGCGTTCGACACCGGGAGCGCCGCGACGGTCTTCAGCCTCGCCTTCGTCCCCGCCTTCCTCGTCGCCATCCTCCTCAACCTCTTCGCCGCCGCCGGCGAGGAGATCGGGTGGCGGGGCCTCCTTGTCCCGGAGATGGCGAAGTTCATGGGCTTCACCGAACTCGCCCTCCTCTCCGGCGGCATCTGGACGGCATGGCACTTCCCCATGATCCTCTTCTCCACCTACCACGGCGCCGGCCCCCTCTGGTTCTCGATCGCCGTCTTCATCCCCTCGGTCATGGGTGCCGGCCTCGTCCTTGCCTGGCTCACCCTGAAGTCGGGGAGCGTCGTCCCGGCCATCCTCTTCCACGGTTTCTGGAACTACTTCATCCAGCAGTTCTACCCGGCCCTCACCGTGCAGACGGCCGGGACGGAGATGATCCTCGGCGAGTTCGGCTGGGCCTCCCCGGCGATCTACGTCGTCCTGGCCCTCGTCTTCTGGCACTACCGGGGCCTCCTGCCGGGTGCCGGGAGATAAGTCAGGGGGGTTTTCATAGGGCCAGCAGATAATGTGAAAGACCAGAATGCCAACAACTCCTCCCATCCCCCTTTTCTTCGACCCTGCAACCCCTTCCTGCAACCCCCGGACACGGGAAGGAGAGACTTTTTCCCGGGCACACCTATCAGATGTCGCGCCCATCATCCCGATTAAATCTGGCATTCAATGCGTTAAACAGTAAATTACGCGAAATTAAAATAGCAACATCTATAATTCAAGAATTCATCTGATATAGTATGGCTCTACTCGACATGCTGAAGAACAGGAACCAGAAAGCAGAACCTGTTTCTGTTGAGTCTTCGAAACCTGAGTGTTATATCTGCAGGCGGTCGGAGGAGGACATCGCCGGACTGACGGCTACGATGACGGAAGGGGTCGACGTGAAGATCCGTCTCCTCCACAATAAAATAGAATCGAAAAAGGACGAGGTCGTCCAGTATTATCAATCGATGGTCGATCAACTCGCCGGGAACGAATATCTCGAATTTAAGATCGAGACAATAAAAACGGACATCCCGCAGTTCGGCAAAAAGATCCCGAACGTCAATGAGATCATTCAGAAAAGCCGCTCCGACTCCGAAACCGTCTCGGCCGTCATGGAGAGGTTGAAAGAGTCGATACAGCAGATCTCCATGGACCCGGCGTACGACATCAGCCAGGACCACCCTGAGATCCAGGAGGCCTGTGACGGGATCCGGGCCCTCGAACATGAAAAGCAGGCGATCGCCGACGCCCTGAAGATCAGGAGCAGAGTGCTGCACCCGGGCAATGGAGGCCAGATCACGGTCCACCTCTGCGGGATCTGCTCGGGTCTGCTGGAGGGATCGGCGGTCGCCGACGAGTCGCCCGAGAACTGACCCGGCAGGTCCATCCGGAGGTGCTGCTTCGGGGCATGAATATTCCCGTCCTGAACGGGTCGGGCACCCTATTCTCATGGCGATTTTTGCCGCGGAGGACGAAACCGCCGTGGGACTCACCGTCGGCATGCACCTTTTTCCCCTCCGCGTGCCGAGAGGGGGGTCGGGTACATGCATGCAGAAAGGCAGGCCGCCGTGACTCTTATCCGGAGGGTCGCCGGGCTCTCCCTGGCCGTGAATGCCGGTCTCGTCGCGGTGAAACTCGTCCTCGCGGAGGTCTCCGGGAGCCTGGCCCTCGGGGCCGACGCGGTCCACTCGTCCCTGGACATGCTCGCGTCTCTCGCCCTCCTTGCTGGCATCTGGCTCTCATCCCGGAAGAGCAGGGAGTTCCCCTACGGCCTCTACAAGGTGGAGAACATCGTCGCCGTCGTTATCTCCCTCCTTGTCTTCCTGACGGCAGGCGAGATCGCGGCCGAGGCCCTCACCGGCGAGTCGACTGTCCTGCCTGTCAGCGGATGGGTCCTCGTCGCCTTTGCGGCCCTGGTCTCGGTGCCCTATCTCCTCGGCACCTACGAGGTGCGGGTGGGCCCGCCTATCGTTCGCCGAGTCTCGTCGCGGACGGGAGACAGCACAGGGTGGACGTGCTCGCGACCTCTGTAGTCTTTTTTGCCCTCCTCGGCCAAAACGTCGGGCTTCCCCTCGACAACCTGGCGGCCCTCGTCGTCACCGCCTTCATTGCCTATTCGGGATGGGGGATCCTGAAAGACAGCATGCGCACGCTCCTTGACGCCTCGGTCGACCACGAGACGCGGGACACCATCAAGTCCGCGATCCTCGCCGACCCCATGGTGGTCGGCGTCAGGGACCTGACAGGCCGGAACTCGGGGAGGTACATCTTCGTCGAGGCGAATGTGGCGATGAAGCAGACCGATCTTGCAGAGGCGACGCTGGTGAGCGACCGCATCGAGGCCAGGATCCGGGACCTCGTCCCCAATGTGGAGAGGGTGGTCATCCACCCGGAACCCGGGGAGCGGGCATGGGTGCGCTATGCTGTCCCTCTCGACGACCTCGAGGGCACAATCAGCCCTCACTTCGGGGAAGCGCCCTACTTCGCCCTCCTCGACGTCGGCGTGAAGGAGGGGCGGCTGCAGAGGAAGGAGATCCTCGCGAACCCGACCGTCGGGATGGAGAAACAGAAGGGTCTCAGGGCGGCGGAGATGCTCCTTCTGCACAAACCCGACGTCGGCGTCTCCCGCCACTCCCTTACGGGGAAGTCGCCGGAATATGTCCTCGCCTCGGCAAAGGTGCGGATGAGGACGACCGACGCGGCGACGCTCGCCGATCTCGTGGGGACGGTCGAGGAGGAAGTGGTGTGATGCTCGTGCGACCTCCTCTACGTCACTCAACTCCCCTCGACCTCTGCGTGCCTGTGAAGGACGACAGGAAGGAGGTGCGTGAAAAGACTATGTGGGCAATCGAGGTGGGAAAGTTCTCATTTGCCGGGTGCGAGGGGTGTGAAAGGAAGTGGGCGTGCCACGGGACTCGGAGGAGATGAACAACGCGCCCTATAGGGGAGCCATCATGACTCTATCACCCCCCGGGGTGGTGATCATGGCATTCCTCTCCAGAAATTTGAAAGAACACTCCTCCAATAAAAAAGGAATGGCAAAATTAATTCCCGGATACAGCCTGATTTAAAAGAATGGGAGATTCGGTCTCACTGGTAATCAAAGCCAGTTTTCAGGGAGGAGAATTACTGGACCGGCAGATCCGCCACATTGTAAGAATGCTGGAAAAAAAGCGGTTCTGCGAAGTCATCCTGGCCTTTGATGCAACGGAGACCTGTTTTATACGCCAATACTCAGAACCATCGAAAGATACGGCGTTCCATATTGCAGAATCGCTTCGCGATGAGGGGATCATAGACACATGGTTCGTCGTACCTACCGATGATCCCCACCGTATCGAAGCAGTATATGAGAGATGGTTCGGTTTCAAAACAACCGAAACACATTCAATTACAGATGCACCCATGTACCAGCAACTGTACGCCTTCGAAAGTACTCACGGGACGTACACCCTTCAGGCAGACGCTGATGTCATTATCTGTCGCAGGGACTGGAATCATGATTATCTGAGAGACATGATACATGCAGCCGAATCTGCAGAGAATGTCGTCTCGGTAGGATTCAATATCGCCCATAAAAACAATGACTTCCGTCCGTATTCATCTCCCATGGCCGGAGAATATGTACCTGAAGTACGGATATGCCTCTTCAGAAAAGAACGCTTCTTCTCACTGCGTCCATTCCCAAACGAACTTATTAACGGGAAGTTCAAGCTCACCTGGTATCGTTCTCTGCAACAACTGCAAAAAGAAAAAGGATTGGTATCACTCCGTGGGGGTGATGGGAGAACATTCTATATTCATCCTCCAAACACCGTAAAAAAAGACCCTGAATTCTTATTCTGGGTCATGAAAAGAGTAGAACAAAATCATATCCCCGAGATCCAGTTTGAACATGTTGATCTCGTAGGCACAGAGGTTGAATGGGGCCTGACACCATCTGAGATGAAATCACTTTGACACTTCATAACCTCTGGCACATCTACCGTGCATCAAAGATCGGAAGCAAACTCCATGGCTACGAATTTCTCCCGAACCTGAATCGTATTGAGATCGACATCACGTATGAATGCCATCTCAGGTGCCTCAATTGTGCACGTTCCTGCTCTCAGGCACCGGACATCGCTGCAATGACCGTCTCACAGATTGAAAAGTTTGTCACCGAATCGATCTCACACAGCGTAAAATGGGAGAAAATAGGAGTGCTGGGTGGCGAACCGATGCTCCATCCCGACCTTCTAGAGATCCTTGAGGCCTTGCTGAGTTACAAAGAGACCTACTCGCCAGAAACATTCATTCAAATTACGACGAGTGGCTATGGCAAAGAGGTTCAGGATGTAATTGCAGCTGTTCCCGAAGGGGTCATCGTCAACAACACCCATAAAATTCAGGCATATCAGGAAAAGTTTGAACCATTTAATCTGGCACCTGTTGATCAACGGATATTTTGCCTCTCCGAGTACAGAAACGGTTGTAGTACAACCACAGATTGCGGCCTGGGCTTAAACACATATGGATATTATCCTTGCGGACCCGGCGGTTCAATCGATCGGGTAATGGGATTTGATATTGGACTGAAACATCTCCCACGTTCTCGGAATGAGATTTTTCCGCAAATGGATCAACTCTGTCGGCATTGTGGGCATTTTTGCAGCCGCCATTTCATTCCGAAAGAAGAAAGAGAGAAAATCGTAGGGAGTCCGATGTCTCCATCATGGGTCCATGCATATGCTGTATTTGAAAGCGAAAAACCTAAGCTCACAAAATATTAACACCAGAGGAAGACGACATGAAAAAAGAGGCTTCTGTAGTTATCAGATGCAACAATGATGAACGCGTCTTCAACTGTATCTCCAGTATCGATGCAGATGTCGAAATAATCGTTGTGTTAAATGAGAATCCTAACCTCAAGCGGCGGTTGGAAAGGCAGGATGTTATCTGTCGAACCTCTCCACCGGGAAATTTATCCATTGTTTCCAATATTGGATTTGAATCCACAACAACTGACAAAGTAATAATTACAGATTCAGACACGTTATTCAGTAAAAATTGCATCCGAAAAATGATAGTCGGCTTAGACACCTATGACATTGTCCGGTCTCCGTTGCGTTTCCAAAAGGGCCAGGCGTTCCTCTCACGCGAAATTGCAGAGGCAAGAGATTATGTAAATGCCCTGCCCGTAGTCTATACGCCGGGAATCGGGGTAACAAAGCGTCTTCCGTCCCGGGTCAAAGGATTTCTATTTGACAATGGCATACCTTTTGCAGTTGATGCAAACCTCAACTTTAGAATACAAAAAGAAGCACTGCCAGTTTTATATTTGCAGGACGTCTGGATTGAACATCTTGCAGAGGATGTTCATCATGACCTTCATGCAGCACGACGCATTGGGGTGGGATGCAGAGAAAGCAGGGAGAACCTGCATGTGCTGTACCCTCAGATAACAAAAAGGGACATTGGAAAATCTCTCAAAGGTGTAAAATTCGTATATTACCCTGATATGCTGAAGAAAAAAGGGGTGAGAGTTCTGATGTACCAGATACTCTGGGATCTCTGGTATTATGCCGGATATTATTTCGCTGACTAGAAAAGACCTAATTGCGACAACCGGAGCGAGTCGATCGTTGAAAGATCTGCGGTAGACATGACCTTTGCGATGTCGTGGGAAAGAGTCGAAGCAAACTCGGGATTTTGCTGGAGATAGAGCGGAACAGTGTCACGGTCATAACCAAAGTTGACGGTGTCAAATCCAAACATTTTATATGATCTCAAGAATGAGGGGATTTCAGGCAATGCATCAACAGTTAATGTCATGCGCCCGTTTATTGACAGATCAGTATTGAAACGCTCCCGCTGATCCCTCAGAGACTGAATATTTCCCAGAACCTGTTCCCATGACGAGCCGTGGTTTATTTTCTCATGTGTCGCTTTCGTTGATGCATTCAAAGAAATGCTAATTAATTTTGCTTCCCTAGCAAGTCTTGCGGCCATGCTCTCATCGATAAGAGTGCCATTTGTCAGGAGAGAATATTTTTTTCGGTTCTTTGCAAGGTATGTCATGTATTTCAGGCATTCATCGATGCATAGGGGTTCTCCTCCCTGAAGAAAAATAGTGGAAAATGGCCTGATGTCAATATGGCAGATGAGCATTTCCGCACGCAAAGTGGACTGATCGGTCTTGTATCGTGCCCTCTGTCTGCACATGATACAGGAAATATTGCACTTCATTCCAAAATCGATATATATAGTCTTGAAATCGGCATAATCGCAATATGGGTGGAGATAAGAATATTTCCCACCGCCCGTGCCAGTCTTGTCAATAAGATTGCAACTCGCATAGCAGGGAAGGGTCCCCTCAAGTGATGCACGGCGAAGACGGGTAATTCCGGGTTCATTGACAATGTCAGAGAGATTCTCTTTGTAAATGCTGCCCATTTTTGTTGGTTGAATGAGACAGCAACTGTATACATCCCCTTTATGATCGATGGTTATCGTATGCCAGAGATGAGGACAGAATTCGGTCATATCTCCTCCGAAATAGATACATGGAAGAGGTCCAGAGAACGCATTTTAAAGGCATCCCTTTCTGATAGATTCATTCTCGAAGAATATTTTCTATAAAAATAGCGTAGACCTGCACTCTTTTTTTCTGAACCCGCAGATGACAAACGGGAACGGGTATTATCTGCATCATGATGAACCAAGTGGTTATAGAGTGTTGCAGGAACAGTCCCTGCGTCTAACAGACGAATGCAGACATCCCGATCTGTTGTCGATATAAGTTCTTCATCGAATCCACCGATATTGATAAGATCCGATAATCGCACAAATAAATTTGATCCCTGGATGTTCGGATTGGTGACATAAAACATATTCTGCGTGATTTGCACCGGTATCGGCTGCATAATTCCTGGCCGAAGCGGATCACTGTGCCGTATCAACCCTGAGATAATCCAATCCGCTTTCGTTTCCTGTGCAAATTTATAGACATTTGCCAGATACGATCTGTCCCACCAGTCGTCATCATCCAGAATTGAGACAAATACCATATTGGCATCGTGAAAATCATCAGATGCCTGTTCAAGTGCAGTGTTTACAGCTCCAGAGAGATTATGCGATCTGATATTTTTTAGCAATGTACTGGGGAGACAGCGATCAGATCTTGCAACAATGGTCTCTACGGCATGGTATGAGGGGTCATCTTTGTCAATTACGATGTAGACTCTATCAGGAACCTTTTTTTGTTCCCGTATTGAGGCAAGGGCACGGTCAAGGCATTTGGGCCGGTTATGTGTTGGGATGATAGTGATGAGAGCAGGTTGCTTATGTTCCGCTTTTTTTGCAGTTGATTGGGCATTTACAGCCTCCACTGCGGTAAGCAGGGTTCTTTTTTTCCCTGAATGTAACAGTTCCTGAGTATCTTTTGGTACGCATTTCCCCCCATAGGGGCCGAGATAGGGTGTCAAGTGCTCCTGAGAATGTACCCGTCTGTCCGCCCAGATCGTACTCATCACATCATAGGCGTCTGCTCCGTACTCGGAACAAATCGCCTCCATTTCATTTGTGAAACTCACCTTTGTTGCAATATAGGCATTGTGAGCGAGCTTTCCGATCTCTGCGGAGATATAACTCATATGCAATATCGGGACATGTGGATCCACCCATGTAAAATATGAGAGGACTTCTCTCACATCGTCATCGGTGCCGCTCACTACAAGGCGGTCCGGATTTGTAAACCATGTAAATGAGGATCTCTCCCGTAAAAATTCAGGCATATAAAGCAAATGTAGTGCAGGGAATCGGGCAACCATGCGATCCATAAAACCAACTAAAAGCGTGCTTTTGATAACGATACGGCCTGTATAATGGTCATTATTCAGACGCACCAACACCTCATAAACAGCAGAGCAGTCCAATCTCCCATTTTTATGTGATGGGGTGGAGACACAGATAAAGACAATATCGGTTGCCAGAATATTGCCCCACGAATATGTCCCCATGATGTCATAACCGGCATAGGGATACCATGGTGAGAGGCCGTGAATGACAGCCCACCCTACAGAACCAAGACCAATTACTCCAAAAGTTTTCGATCCCATCCAAATTAACCCCTTAGATTCGCCAGATTAACATCTAATATGCAATTTGAATCTATTATCTAAAGGTGTCATATATATGCCGATTTCGTCCAGTTCCTTTATGAATCCTGGTCGATGTAGGGAGGACATGAGTTCTGACAGATCAGGTCTCTGGTAGAAATAGGTTGTAAGGTATGCCCGATACACCATGTTCTGATAGCCTTTGTCGGTATAGGGTGCCAGAGATCGTCCTACATCTATGATCCTGAGATTATGGTCACTGTCATACATCAGATTTTTAGGATGGAAATTTGTAAAGATATAATTGTTTATTTTAGAATCCACAAGGATATCCAAGATATTTTCTGCGTCCCCCCCGGTATAGGGACCGTATTCTTCATAAGGAGTTACAAATACTACCGTTTTACCATCGCAAATAATATCTGACAATTGCCTTACGCCCGAGATTTTTTTGTTTCCAAGAAACTTTTGCAATATGAATTCAAGTCTGCCATCGGGAAATGTCATGGCACCCTTAAAAAAATACTTAAAGATGTAAGAATGAGTTGAAAACACGGCACCTTCTGAACCATATCCCAAGAAAGTCAGATTGTCGGGATCATACCCGGAGAATTCCAGGAATTCAGCAAGTTTTTTTTGGCAGTCAGATATTTTCGATTCCATCTTCTGGCCCTTGGTAGAAAGGCCTCTGCTTAACGCGCCCTTCTGTACATCATATCATCATACCTCATGATTATTCCATACTATCTGTTTGTCATCGGATCCTCGAAATTCTGATCCGGTAGAACTGCTGAGCCAATAGTCTCATGATGAGTTCTCCAGAATGGATGCACCTGAAATCCACCAGACACACTTCGTATCACTACTTTCGATTAGTACTAATCATGATTAAGGCCTTTATCGACAGGGCAAGGAGAGGAGAGGGAGAAAGTCCCCCTCTCAGTTCAACGCCGGCATGCCGTCGGCCCAGGTCTCGACCGCGGCGAGGAGGGCATCGTCCTCGTACGCGGAGACCCGCACGGAGGTACGGGTGAAGGCGACGGAGAAGACCTCTCCGTTTGCGGCGTGGCACCTGAGGCGGCAGGCGAAAGAATCGGTGCAGCAAAACCTCTCGCTCACCCGGAGCATGAAGAGGATCTCGACCATATCAGCGCATAATTCAGGCTCTCCTGGGCGGTGCAGAAGTACCAATGAGTCCAGGCGCCGTTCCCGCTGCTCCTCGCCACGCCGAGCATGCGGAACCCTTTTTTCGCAAAGGCGATCGATCTGCTCTTTGAGGTCCCTGCTCCCTCCGGCAAGGTCCAGGATCACCTGCGGTGCACCCTTTGCCACCCTGAAGCGTTTTCCGTCCGCATCCTCGATGGTGGCCTCGGTGCGCTTGACGACCGGGTCGAAGGGCTTGAAATTGACGACGCTGAACGCGGCGGTCTTTTCCTGCAGGCCGCCGGCCTGCCCGGAGGTGATGATCGCCATGTCGATGGGGTCCTGGTCCTCCTCCCTGGATGCGAGGAGGGCGTCCAGCAGCACGTCCTCTTCCCGGCCCCTCCGAACGGCACGACGTCGGAGAGGGTGAGGCTGTTCTCAGTTATCGTCCCGGTCTTGTCCGAACAGAGCACGTCCACCCCGGCCATCTCCTCGATGGCGACGAGTTTGCTGACGATGGCCTCTTTTCTGGCGAGTGCCACGGCCCCGACGGCCATGGTGATGGACAGGACGGCCGGCATTGCCGCAGGAATCGCCGCCACGATCAGGACGAGCGCGAACTGGAGCGTGTTCAGCAGGTCCTCGTGACGGACGATCGAGACGATGAAGGTGATGGAGACCAGGGCGATTGCCAGGACGATGAGATAGTCCCCGATTTTTATCACGGCTTTCTGGAAATGGCTGACCGTCACCGCCTCTTCGGCGAGCCGGGCGGTTTTGCCGAAGAACGTGTTCAGTCCGGTGGACACCACCACCGCGGTCATTTCACTCTGTTTCGCGATGGAGCCGGCATAGCCGACGTCCGAGACCTGTTTTTCGACCGGCAGCGATTCCCCGGTCAGGACACGGTCTTCGGCCTCGGATTGCGTCAGACCGTCCCGCCCGGCTGAGAGGATCTCGAATACCTCATCGACGGATTTTTCCTTTGCCTCTTCGGTCGTGATCGTCTGCCCGGCCATGACGCCCCCCGGCCCACTCTTCAAACCACGCCATATAAAATACTACGGAATTCCGGCGGGTGAACCGGTTCCGGGCGAACGGCGACATCGCCTCCCTTCCTGTGCTCACCATCGGTTCCGTGCCCTCCCGGAGATCGGCGGCACATCTCCCGCGGCCGGGATACTTTTATCATTGAGGCGGTGATCAGGACGCAGGGCGATCCATATGCTCGGAGAGATGATCGGCGAATTGAAAGGAAAGGTGGTGGGGCAGCGTATCTCCCACCATTATGGCTGGGGTCCGAAGGTCGAGAGGACCATGGAGTCGAAAGGAGTGCTGCTCGGTACAGAGGTGACATTGATTGCCACATTCTGGTCGAAAGAGCGGCCCCAGGGAGGAGTGATGGGGAAGGGCCACGGCATCCTGACGACCGAAAAGGGAGAGACGGCAATGCTTGAGGGGGCCGGGATCAGCGTGCCGGCAAAAGGGCCGGGCTGGAGCCTGCGGGGGGCACGGTACCTTCAAACGTCCGGGATCGCTCTGAGCCGCCTCAACGACGTGGCCGTGCTTTTTGAGATCGAGATCGCTCACGACGGAACGGTCATCGACAGGATGTGGGAGTGGAAATAACTCCCTATCGAACCTTCATGGCGAGGCGGAGATCGGACCCCGGCCTCTCCCCTTCTCACGGCCGCACTCGATTCTCTACAGCGCTATTGCCCTGCTTCGCCCGTGTGCTCGCCTCGACGCTCTATTTTTCCCTGAAAGAGCATGACTGGAAGTTCACCTGCATCACCGGGTTCGTCCTGGCCGTGCTCATCGTCGTCCTCTTCCGGGTATGATCCTGCAGCCGGCCGTATCTCCTGAGCGGGGGCGGCGTCTCTTTCACATTCGCCCCGCTCACACGCCCCACATCCATATACCCCGGCCGCCACCCCTCACCCATGACACACCGCCCCCTCATGAGCGACCAGACCCTCTTTCGCGACCCCGCCCTCTTCGAGATCACCCACCTCCCCGAGGTCTTCAACTACCGCGACACACAACTCGAAGACCTCGCCTTCGCCCTGCGGCCCGCCCTCTCCTACGGGGCCAGCCCCCTGAACACCGTGCTCCGCGGCATCCCCGGCACAGGGAAGACCACCGCGGTCAGGCTCCTCTTCGCCGAGATCGAGGAGATGACGCAGGCGGTCGTCCCGGTCCTCGTCTCCTGCCAGACCGAGAGGACGGAGTACGCCGTCCTCTCCCGGATCTTCCTCGCCCTCTCCGGCCACCTGCCCCCGCCGTCGGGCGTCTCGAATGTGCGGGTGATGGCCGGGGTCGCCCATGCCCTCGCGGAGAGGGGAGCGGTCCTCGTCGTCTGCCTGGACGACGTCACCCGGCTCATCGCCGACGGCACCCTGGACAGCGTCCTCGCCCCCCTCCTCAGGATGCACGAGGCCTGGCCGGGGGTGCGGACCGGCGTCGTCCTCACCCTCTCCACCCCTGAGGCCGACCTCTCCCGCGTCCTCGGCCCCTCCACCCTCTCGGTCCTCCAGGCCTCGGAGGTCCTCTTCCCGCCGTACACCGCGGCGGAGGTGCGGGGCATCCTTGCAGACAGGGTGAAGGCCGGGGTGTACCCCGGCGTCGTCCCGCCCGCCGTCCTCGACCTCGTCGTCGAGAGGACGATGGCCTCTGGCGACCTCCGGGTCGGCCTGGACGTCGTGAAAAGGGCGGTGCTCCACGCCGAGAGGGAGGCCAGGACCAGGGTGACGGCCGGGGACGTGCTCTCGGCCTTTGCCGTCTCCCGGCACCTGCATGTGGCGATGGCGGTGGAGGCGCTCACGGCCGGGGAGAGGGCGGTGCTCCACGCCGTCCTGAGAGAGGAGAGGGAAGGCGGGTCGGCAATCGCCGGGCGGGTCTATGACCGCCTCTGCGGGGAGATGGGGTATGCGGCATTCTCCGAGAGGTTGCGGAAACTGGAGACCTTACGACTGGTGGACCTGTACGTGCGGCCGGGGAGGGGGAGGACGCGGGAGGTCGTGGTGCGGGAGGGAGTCGGGGAAGTGGTCGCTCCTCAGGCAGGCGTGGCCGAGGAGGAAGAGTGCCGGTATGAGACAGGGGAGGGGTGAGACAGCCGGTCTCTCGAAGTTTTGCCCTATTTAATCAATTTTTTTTCAATATTTTCTGTTCAAAGGATCTTTAACTTCCCGCGTTCCCCCTCACGACCGCCGGCGTCTGGGGGGGATCACCTGCCCAAACCCTTCTTCTCATTCCACCCCCGCACCAACCGGGCGTAGCACCTCTCGCAGAGTCTCGCCCGCCCGTCGCCGGAGCGGAACACCGCCCTCCCCTCGCCGCACACGCTGCACCGCCCGAGGTCGGTCTTCGTCCGCGTGAACTCGGTGTGCTTCAGCACGCCCGGGAGAGGGACAGTCTTGTTTGCACCTGTGCACCCGATTGCACGGGCCTGCACTTTGAAAATGCCACCAAACGGGGGAATTTTTGAATCGGGATTAAACATCCCGGCCCTTTCACCCCCATCTTCCCGATCGTTTGCACTCTGGCACAGATCACACACACAGTCACCCGCAGACCCGGAGAGATCCCCTGTGCTGTGTGTGTCTCCTTTTTGGTGCAATAGAGTACTATGAGAGAGAGAGATCTCTCTTCTCTCTCTAGAATAGTCATTCCGAACCCGGTCTTCCGTTCCCGCTCTTTGCACTTTTTCCGTGCAACTTCGGTGCACACGGGGTGCAAAAGTGCCATCATCGTCCGGGGGGTCGGGGTCTGTCCAGACCTGAGCGCCCGTCGCCCACCGCCGGTAGACCTCCCTGTTGAAGGAGAACTGGTGCTCGCGCCGGCGGACCAGGTAACCGCCGGCGTCCTCGGAGATGGTCGTGTCCACAAACCCGATGGCCGGGCACTTCTCCAGGAGGCCGGAGTAGGTGGTGCCGCCGTTGTTGTAGCCGTGGAGGATGCGGCGGGTCTGGTGGTATGAGAGGCCGAGGGCGTCCTGAAGCATGCGGACCGTGAACTGCTCCCACCCCATTGTTTCGACAGTCGCCAGGGCGGCGGATTCGTTCTTCGTGAGTTTTGTCTCCTGCCCGCCCGACTCGCCGTTGATGGCGGCGTAGATCCGGGCGGCGGCGGCGAAGTCAGACCTGTCGGCCCTGATGCCGCCGTCGTATGTCTCCCTCTGGAAGCGGTGGAGGAGGGCACAGGCCTTGATGAGGTCGAAGAGCATGCCCGGGTTCCGGCGGTTCGTGGTGGCGGAGAAGTGCACCCTCTCCGCGTACGGGATGGAGACGTGGAGACGTTCCTCTTTGAGAATCTCCCAGATGGCCCGGCAGACCGGGAGGGCCGGGTCCTCGTCGTCGCCGTCGTCCTCTCTGGCTTCCTTCTCTTTCATGTGCCTGAGGACACGCTCGTCCTGCTCGGCCGAGTCGTCGATCCAGACGGTGAGCATGCGGTTCATCACCTGGTCGTCGCCCGGGTCCTCGACCCTTGCGAGCCACCAGACGCACCTCTCCGGTATCCGGCAGACCTGGAGTTTTCTGTCTGCGGTGACGGTGTGGTGCTCGATCCTCTCCCTGAAGTTCGCCGTTGCGCTTTTGAGGACTTCCTGGAGGTCGTCGGAGAGGGAGACGTCGTCAAAGAGGAAGACGGTGCCTGGGCAGAGGTCGTCGTGGTAGTAGAGGGCCTTGTTGCTCACCGTACCGGCGAGGCGGTAGGCCGCGGGGACCTGCCTGAGCATGGTGGTGCAGGCATGGCTCTTGCCCTTGCCGGAGTTCCCGGAGACGGAGACGTGCAACCCGTTCGTGTTCTCGACGGATTGGGAGGCGAGGGACATGACCAGGCACTCGGCGACGGTGCGGTCGCCGACATGCTCGCGGGTGAAGGTGTCGAGGAGGAAGGCGAGGGGGTCGCCGTGGGTGAGGATGGCGAGGGCCTTCTCGCGGTATGCCGGTGATGGAGGTTTCGGCGGCGGCACCTCCTCCCTCTTCTTCTTCGGTTCGTGCATGGCCCGCAACTCGGGCCACCTCTGCACCCCGCCGCCGCAGGAGGCGTGGTGGCAGCCGGCGTAGACCGCACCGCTCGGGAACTGGACGGCGAAGGCGCCGTCGCGGTGGGCGGTCGAGAAGGGGCAGTCCTCTAGGACGTGGAGGGTGCCGCCCTGCCAGGGTTTGGTGGTGCGGACGGCGAGGCCGTGCTCGCGGAGCCACGCGGCGAGGTCGATCGTCCCGCCCTTCGGCGCCGGCGGGGCCTCGACCGGGAGGCGGGTGGCGATCTGTCGGAGTTTCTCGGCAGGGACGATCTCCCTCTCCTCAGGCACCGAGAGGACCTTCGCCCGCCGGTGGGGACGCTCGCGAGTGGTGTCCCCCTTCCGCGAGCAGGTGCCGTAGAGTTTCCAGATCCGTGCGGCGTTGGAGTTCGCCGTGTCGACGGTGACTGTCTCGTCGGAGAAAAGGGCGTCGAGGGTGGCGAGCACGCCCTTGACGAGGGCCGTCGCCTCGTCGTCGTTCGCGAGGTCGATTCCGTAGAGGAGGTGGGCCCCGTTCCCGGAGTCGGCGCGGATTGGTCTTGAAAACCCCTGTTCGTCGAGCCAGAGGGCGATCGCGTCCGCCCGCCTGAGGGCCGCGGCATGCTCCTCCTCGGTCGACGACACCCCGCTCGGCCGCACAGGGTCGAGGTCGATGGGCAACCAGCGGCGGCGGAGGATGTCGGCGTCCGAGGTGGTCGCGTCGCTCCGCGAAAGCCGCATCTTCACCCTGTTCGCCCGGCGGGCGAGGAGGGCCGGGTCCACCTCATTGAGGGTGACATAGATCCCGCGGACCTCGGGGTCGGCGTCCAGGGCCTCGGCTGCCGCCGCACACTTCGCAAAGTCGTCGAAGTAGCCCGAGTGCGTCGCATAGTCCGCGAGGGCCCGCACCTCCACCACGCCGCCGGAAAACAGGGCGGCAAGGGCGGCGGCGATCACGGCCGCCCCTCCGGCACGAGGGGGAAGAGCGGGGCCGACCTGGCCTCGCCCGTGGCGACGCGGCGGAACGAGACGAGCGGCACGATGAAGTGGCCGGAGACGGTGAAGACCTTCACCGCACGGCCGGCAGGGTTCACCGCCGCGTGGCCCACGATCACGGCCTCCTCACCCATCACCGGCACCGCCCTCCCCTGGACGAGGAGGAGGCGGAGGTCGTCGGGGGCGATCAGGTACCGCCTGCGGCCGACGAGGAGGTAGACCGCGTCGTCAGACCCGAGGCGGAGGGTGGCGGTCATTCCCGCACCACCACCGAGACGGCATACATATGCCGCCCGCCCCGCTTCACGTGCACCTCGCTCACCGCACGGCCGTGCCTCTTCACCCAGGCCGTCACCACCTGTGGGACGAGATACAGGGGCACCGGATCGACGGTGTGTATCTCCTCGCAGGTCGACGGCGGTATGGCGGTCCCAGGTCCGGTGTTGGCGCACGGGGAGTCGTGAAGGCTGCCGTCTATCCTGGACATACCGCCGCCTCACATATGTGCAGTGTCTGTCTGTCCGTACTCTCCCCGACCTCGCAGACGGGGAGGCCCTGAGATATCGATTTCATGTTTTTCGACACTCCCGGGCGGGCCGCCGCCGCATCAGGGGGACCGGCGGCACCGCACCGAGGAGAGGGTGGGCCCCACAGGAGATAAAGGAGAGTAGCGCACCGTGGAAGAGACAGATTGTAGTATTTATGTGTGTCTTTATCGGGGGTACCTCAGGAGAGGGAACCCCTTCAGGCAGGAAGGGGGGCAGTTTGTCCAGGTGCTGTGGAGGCCAGAGCAGGATGGGACCAGGATGGGACCAGGATGGGACCAAGACGGGACCAAGATGGGACCAAGATGGGACCAAGATGGGACCAAGATGGGACCAAGATGGGACCAAGACGGGACCAAGATGGGACCAAGATGGGACCAAGATGGGACCAAGATGGATCTCGATCAGAAGAGTGCCGAGGTCGTGCGTGCGTGCATGACGGAGCAGTCCATGGTCGAACTCCTGGCGGTTGCCGGCAGGACGAACCGCACCACGTTCAGGGACCAGGTCCTGAGACCCCTGCTTGATGCCGGGCTTGTCGAGATGACTCTCCCGGAGAAGCCGACAAGCGGCAAGCAGAGATACCGGGCCACGGCGCGGGGCGTGCATGGCTGGATGAGAGGGAGAGGCGGTGAAAACCTCCGATGAGGTCTGTAAGGGGATAGAATTAGTGAAGAGCGGAGAATGATTCCGGGATCTCACCCGCCCCCATTGTGGTCTATCTGGTCAGGACAGGCCTCTCTATCTGGTGTCCGCCATCAAGGAGGTGCTGGTGAATGCGTTTGTCCACCGGGATTACAGTGATTTTCCCGGGGGATTGCTGTTCACATCTATCCGGATCGTCTGGAGATCTGGAGCGCAGGCAGGTTTCCTGTGGGTGTGACGCCTGATAACCTCATTTCCGGGCATATATAGGTGCTGCGCAATCCAAATCTTGCCCATGTGCTTTATCTGCGTGGATTGATGGAAACGATAGGCCGTGGCAGTGTGATGATCAGGAAGGCATGTGATGAACGCGGTTTACCGCCGCCGAAGTGGTCGGAGGATGAGCGCGGCGTCACCTTTACGATTCAGAGGAACTTCATCGCCAGATCAGAGAAGAGATTGGGGCTGATTCAGTGATATCGGTCAGAAAATGAAAGGGAAAGATCTATTCGGGTAACTATAGGCAGGAGATGTATGCCTCCTTTGACGCTGAACGTTATGCTGAGAAAAACAAGGTTGAAACAGCGTTCTCGGTCATAAAAAGAAAGTTTGGAGAGGGGCTGAAAGCACGAATGTTTTGGTACCAGATCAAGGAGATCAAGATCAAACTGATACTCCATAACCTCACGAAGGCGATTCAGGCGATCGTGGTTCTTGTAGTGGTCGAGGAATTCAACAAAGCCAGGATATTGGGTTTCCCAGAGTGATCTATAGATTAACGGTTATCTATTATTTTTGCATAGGCATCACAAACAGCCTTTACAATGACCTTCGCCTCGTCTGCAGTGTTATATCTGCCATATGAGATGCGGATGGCCGACTTTGCCTGCTGTTCGGATAGCCCTAACGCAAGAAGCACATGCGACGGCTCGTCTTTGCCAGAGGTACAAGCTGAACTCGTGGACACGCAAACACCTTTCAAATCAAGTAGATGCATAAGCGACTCACCTGAAATGCCATTAAAACCGAGATTGACCACGCCGGGTAGACGGAATTTGGTATCTCCATTGACCCTAACAGAGGGTATTTTTTCTTTTATACCTTCTACTGTAACTTCAACCATTGATCTTAATCGCTTTGCCTCCTCGGCCATTTCGCTAATGCTTTCCTCGATGGCGAAACCCGCCGATACTATTCCGGCAACATTTTCTGTTCCGGCGCGAAGCCCGCGCTCTTGTTTGCCACCGAATACCAACGGGGGCAAGTTTAAGCCTGAACGCTTGTACAGGATTCCCGTTCCTTTAGCCCCATTGAACTTATGGGCAGAGGCGGTTAAGAAGTCGACTCGTAGGTCATTAACATCGATAGGAATGTGACCAAGGGCTTGCACTGCATCGGTATGGAACAGGACGTCTTGCCCTTTAAGAAAGGCACCAATCTGAGCAATCGGTTGAATCGTTCCGATTTCGTTATTGGCAAGCATAATTGATACCAGTTTTGTGTTAGGCTTGATTGCCGCCATAACATCCTCGACCGAAACTCGTCCCGTATTGTCGACAGGCAGAAAGGTGACCTCGACGCCACTCTGTTCAAGCGCACGGCAAGCGTTCAGGACAGAGTGGTGTTCAATGGTTGAGGTTATGATGTGAATCGACTCGTTGTGGTAAGTTTCTGCAACACAGCGCAGTACCCAACTGTTTGCTTCCGACCCACCGGAGGTAAATGTGATTTCTGGCGGCTCTGCGCCGATGGCCACCGCAACTTGTTTCCGAGCATGCTCTACGGCGCGTTTGGCTTTTACTCCCAGTGAATACTGGCTGGATGCGTTTCCGTATTGCTCGCGTAAAAACGGAAGCATCTGCTCAAATGCTCGGTCAGAAATCCGAGTTGTCGCGGCATTATCAGCGTAAATCACGGTATCACCTCAGAATTGTTTGCAGCCTTGCTCCTTAAATTCCTCAACCTTGGCGAGCAAGAACTCAGTGTCTACTTCTAAATACTCAGCAAGGCAATCAAGGCAATAGAATCGCTTGGAGTTCTTATCGAGCAATTTTTTGGTTAGCCCGATTTCGTTTTTGCTCAGGGCTTCTTTTCCGCATACATAACAGCTTTTCTTTTCCACACAATTACCCCATTTCTTCAGGGTCAGGTCTAACGCTGAACGCAGGAATGTCTTTCCCGCGATACTCAACATCAAGCATTCCCAATTGGTATTTAATCGTATCCCGCATCTTTCGCGCTCTGTCGAGACAATAACGCTTGAACTCGCGGGCAGTTATGTCGTTTGCGCTACGGACATGCGGGAACAGCAATTTTAAATATGCCGTGGCAATGCGCTTGACCGCCTCAGTATCGCGGGTATCTGCCGCTTCAGGAACTTCGATGAGTTCATCTACGATGGCGCGATAACTCATATCATCCCGCAGTTCGTGCATAATAGAGCAGAAGTATTCAGAATTCAACGCCCACCCAGCAATCTTGAGGTCGTCGTTCATTCGTGGAATATTCCAGCCCTTAATAAAGCCATGGAAACGCTCTATCAAAGCTGATTCGTGGAAGACGGACGGCAGTTCCTCAAACATATTGCCGAAGCCATCCTCATCCATCGTTTCTTTTTTGATGTTGCCGCAGAGGATTATGCCCGCCTCAGCAGTCCCCTCATAGTTGCCGACGGTGAAAATTCCCGATTCAAGGTAACCTTTCAAAGCGGCGCGCATTTCGTCCACATTTGTGAATGAAATTGTTTGCACTTCATCAAGTGTTATGAAGTCGTTGCCGAACACCAAGCCCTCAGCGCGCTTATTCTGGTCGTAGAACATTTTCGCGCGGCTCATAACGCCACCACTCGAAAGCCATCCGAAGCGGCTAACGCGACCGAACAGATATGACTTACCAGTTCCTTTCGGGGCAAGCTCGATAAGGTTCAGCCTCTTTTCAACGAATGGCAACAAGCGGGTAAGCATCGTGAGTTTCTTTTCCTCATCGCCGAGATAACCGCTTGCATTGTAGTCTACTGCGCCAAGCAGGACATCAATCCACTCCGCGGTGGTAAACTCACGTCGTGCGTCCTTGTAGTAATCGATATCAATCGTGTAGGGGCAGAAGGCCTTAAAAGCTGTCAGCTTGATTTTGCCCCTGTTTGCGCCCTTTGCCTTGTTTTTTGAAAACTCTACGTCGTAGTCATCGGGTGGACGATAGCCGATTTCGGCCATTCCCCAAGTCTCACGGCTGCGCACCAAGTCATCCTTACAGGTTTGCCAAACGGAGTCCTCGATGATGGTGTCTTTACTTGTCAGCCCGAAATCGGGCAAAGCAAACGACACCCCCCCAGTCTTGATGTCGATATCAACCGACACCTTGGCAAGGAACTTTACCCGCTCGTGTTCAATTACCACCTGATTCTTTATAGCAGTCCAATCATCTTTGCGCGGCAAGTAAGTCCGCACAAAGCTAACCAACTCGTCGGAGTCGAAGTGACCGTTCTCGTCCTCGAATTTCTTTAAGAGCCAGTCACGCATAAAAGAGGGCAGGCTCAGAGCGGAGAAGAAGTTGCTTTTTTTGAGGTCTTTATATACGACCATCTCGTCAAAGCAATTTCTCAGTTTTTCAACCATCAATCGCACCTCCTAAAACAAGTCATCAAAAGCGTCATTGACTTTGCCGCTCTTGCCTTGCCCCTTAATCATAATTTTGCCAATCAGGTTATCACCTGCGTAAACGTCCGCAGGGTATTCGCCCGCCCGTTTTGTGTCGGGCAGCTTTACGGAGTAGTGATTTGCATCTATCTGCGAAGCTAAATAGGGCTTCCCATTTAAAACAACGGAAACACCCTGTACCGGCGAATTAAAGAACAGATTAATCTCCGTGCCGGTACGAAAATCTACGGTCACGGCTTCATCGACCAGTTTGACCGTTACGCTTCCATCTTTCAACGACAATTCGATAATAGGAACGACAACCTCTTCTAATGACGCCCCGCTATGAACTTCCACATTCGCCGCGCGACTTCCCTTGAAGCGACCGTAATCGGCAAGTACGAGATATCCGTTCTCCTCTGCGGCAAACGGAAGGTCATAAGGCTGGAAAATCTCACAGCAGCGCCCCGAATGTTCACCTGTGGTATCGGTATCGTACTTTTCCTCTTTACGCCGCAGAACAGCAAGCCGCGATGCGCCGTGGTCGCTTACAATCAGGAAGCGTTTACAATGCCTAAGCGCAAGTTCCGTAGCCGCCTTATCAATCATCGCCGCTATTATATCCAACTCTTTAGCAAGGTGGATAGGCAGTTCATTATTGGTGAAGTTATAACCGCCCACATCGCTGTGTTTAGTATCATCAAGTTCATTGTTCTTTTCCTTGCGGCCTTGCCACGCATCGAAAAAGTCGTGGTTGATAGATGTTATCGTTGGCAGTTCCGCACGGGCGATATGAACCCGAACCGATAGACCACGTTTTTGAACTAAAGCTTCGATTAAGCTTAAGTATTCAACGCCGAGTGCATCGAGCCAGTACAGAAAAGTGTCATTCTTATCTACACTGTCCATAATTTCGTTCCGAGTAGGCAGTCGGTTGAATTGTCGTGTGAGGGCAAGTTGATCGACTTTCTCCAAAAAGTCAGTTTCAAGCTTGTTAGACAGCTTTTGCCGTTTGTACGCCTCGAAATACTCAGTCAGCAAGTTCGCAAGTTCAGGGCATTTAAAAATGTATTTTTTTAGATAAGCCGCCAAAGCGGGATAAATACTATCAAGTTCCGGGATTAAACCGTTTTGTGAAAGCCAAGCGATAATTTCTTCGCGCTCCACCCTTGTGGTGTCAGTCAGCTTATAAATGCTTTCAGACACTACTTGCCGATTGTTCACCACGAAGTCTGCAATATCCGACTCAGGGAACTTTTCAACTAGAACTTTACGCTCCCGACAAAACGATGAAAACCGTTTGTCGGTGTGCGGGATTTCAATAATTGCGTTCAGAATGTTTGAAACGAAGTCCTCAAAGCGACTCGTCTGATCCAGGACGAACCGAAGGTATCCGTTTTGCAATGTGTCAACCTTGCTCTTCAAACAGATAAAATAGAGCCAGTTGCAGTAGTCGCTCCCTCCAATGCGAGCGTAGAAATCAGACTCCAGATTATTGCCAAGACCATTCTTCTCAAGCACCTTGTCAAGCGAACTGTTGCTCTGGTTGAGTTCTGCCAGCAACTCCGCCCAACGAGCGTCGCTTCCGCAGGAACGCGCTAAAGCAAAGCCCCTTGTGGAGAATTTAATGCCATCATACGCATTGCTAATTTGGTGTACGGTGAATATTGCCTTATCGAGATTGACTGCCGTATTCACGACAAAACTTCCGCACTGACCGTTTTCAAGTTCCGCAAGTAATGCTTTGAAACCTGATAAAGTCGACAATCCGAGAGATGGGGCGGCAAGGGTAATTGATATGTCACACTCCGCATTATTAACGACACTGAACCGACGGTTATCAAAGCGGGGGTCGCCCTGTAATCCGGCAATCTGTGAAGCAAGCCCTCGCAGGAGCAACACGACTTTTGCACCGCCGACATTAAGGTCTTTCAACCGCGACAGGGTGCGGAAGGCTTCATCATGGCCGCGGAGTGCGAGGTATTCACCAATCCCCGTCACAACAAACTTTTTGCTTTTTGCGTTTACATCAGCCGCTTCGATATAAGTGAGTAGACCGTCGATGTCCGGCAATTTGTCATCGCCGCCGCAGAAGCCGTTCATCTGCACAAAATCAAGACCCAACACCGACAATTCGTCAATTGCGGTCTTGTACTGACCGTCGCTGATAAACAGGAAATATGGCGTTTTGACGGAAGATGTCAAGTATCTCTTTACCGGATCGATTTGCATTCTATCTCCTGTCTCTATTCGCCAGTATTTCAATGCCGACCGTAATGTTGTCCTTGACAAGCCGTTTGAGATATTGCTTTAACTGGGCATCGTCCATCTCATCGATTTTCAGGAGGACCCTGTCGCTGCCGCCTGCGTTGTACTCGGCTTCGGCAAGTTGCTTCACCTTTTTCTTAACGTTCGGATTATCACGCCAGTCATAGGTATCAACGCAAAGGCGGTCTAGGGTATCCCTTACCTTACCAAGGTCTGGAAGCAATGCACTGTATTCGCCAACGATATCCCGGTTGAATGCTGTATTCCGCTTATCATCATCAGCAAGGACATCAAACAGAGTAGTGGATTCCAAGAAATCGAGAGAAGCTTTGATTTCGGCATCCGTTCCCCCATTGCGGTTAAGGGTTTCAAATGCCTTTTTAGCCATCTCAAACTCAGCCTCAGAGACACAGCATAGGACGGGCGTCCTGTAGCGGCTCGACCATTCGCGTGGATTCTTCGTTCCCGTCTTGTCTTTCCACAAGCAGAAGAGTTGCGACTTCAGCTGATTCTTTCGAAATTCTTCGGCAGCCGCTTTCACTTTGACGTTGCACTCGGTTTTCGGCAATTCAAAAAAGCCTGTTTGCAATTTGCTCTTAACATCGGCGATATCGTCATCACTAAGGTCTTCAAGGTACGGCTTATAAATCTCAGCAAAGGCGCGCCTGTCGTTGTTCAACAAATCCTTGATTTCCGCACCGTGCGCCACAAGTTCTGAATGGAATGCCTTTAACTGTTCGGGCAATATGTCCTCTTGCTTGCAGATTTTCAAGAGCATGTCGAGGACTTTTGCCAACGTAGGGTACTTTGCCCATAAAGCATCGCATGAGATGCCGATGAACTTCAACCGTTCACGCCACTCTTTGAACGCTTCCGTCAAGGAATGGGCCGAAACACTCAGGATGGCGTTGCTCTCCTTGACTACGCTGTACTCGGTCAGCAGTTTACGGATTTCGTCCTCGCCGGTCTGTTTATCCCACAGGCACGAGTGCTTCACTTCGAACAAACGGCGAATATCAGCAAGCACATTGTTCTCAGCACCAATTGCCGTGGCGAGTTTCATAACCCTACCGCCTTCAAAGGAACGGAGGTATTCACGCATACCTTTCTGGCAATTCTCGCTAGTGACTAAGGCGGACAAACTGTCGGCGAGGGATGGTTTTGCAGACGCTATCTTTCCGATTTCGACTGCTTTTTTGTGAGTCTCAGTACCTTCCTTTTGAACGAGTTCACTGTATTTCTGAACCACATCGAAGATGCCGACTGGATCCACTTCTTCAAGACACCATACAGGCAAATTCAGTTCACGCATTTTGCCGGTTACCGCAATCGCTGCCTGGCCCGCAGATGAACACGAATTAGGCTGGATACCCCACGCTTTTTCGGTGAGTTCGTAAAACGCCATTTCGTCGGCAGTCATTTTTACGATATAGGTTGGTTTCGGGGATTTACCGATGTAGTTACCCAGCATCTCTGCAAGTTTGTCCTGCGTCATCTGCTCATGGCCGCCGGATGAATCGCTGTAACGATACGGCTCGCTGCCATACTCCTTCAATAGAAAGCCTGCAATGAACGCTGAGAGATTGCACGGAGCAAAACCGTAGGCTTTCTCAAGGAAGCCATAGATTTCGTCAATTGCAATTTGCCCGTCGTGGTCAAACGCGCTTTTAATGCGCTTGTCGACCTCAACCTTAATTTTCGAGATCGGCAAGGATGAAGTTGTCGGGTTTTCCCAATAAGTATCGATCTTCCATACAGTCGGCAACACATGTTTTTCAACGCCGCCAACAACACCACCCGTGACCTGTGTAATACCTGCTTTTGCCGACTGTTTCATAGCCTGAGTTATCTTCAACTGGCTCTCAGTGAGTCCCCTTGCAAAGTCGAACGCATACGGGAATTTTATTGTAACAATCGTCTGAAGAACGCTTGCCACACCTTGACCGTTTCCGAGTTTCGCGCCTTCTTGATTGGCATAGGTATATACGATAAACTGACCGTTGTAGATACGGTTTTTCCAGTCCTGGTCTAAAACGCGCTTTGCCTTATCAGAACTTTCTCTCGACGAGGTGTTGTTGCTCCCCCGGTAGTACATCGCCATCGCAGAAAAGTCCACGAGTTGCTCAAACGCTTCGGAGCCAAGTGGCGTAGAAAGCGCATCGATGAACACAATGCTTTCGTATTGCTTATCGGCGACCGCTGCTCTAAGAGTCTTTCGGAAGGTAGCCGCCTCTGCCTCATCCTTGGCAAAGGCGATAACGGCGTGGAAATTCCACCCTGTGGCTTTATCGCGGAGGATATTGATTGTACGTGTAAAATCTGCGGCAGTCACAGGGGTGATTTTACCTGTACCCGGCTCCGACTCAAATCGCAGACGAAGAGCGGGAGAAAGCGATAAAACGGTAGAAAGCCCACCCTCGGTCACAAGTTTCGAGGTTGTGCTGTTCTGCCGTACATCTCTCCTGTAGTTATCGATTTTCGCTTGGTCGCCCGCAAGCACGGCGGCCGCATACACATAACGCCCACCGCTTATCGGATTGGAAACGAGGATGCCTTTTTCCCTAAGCCCTTTCGCAAGATTGGCGGATTTAGTTCCCTCCAGGTCAGGTATGCCCTCAAAGACATAGCTGAGGTTCTGCTCGGTCGCTTTGAACAGATCAATCGTGCCGCCCAGACGCTGGTCAATCGCCTGCATAATGAGGATGGCTTTCAGAACCGCTTTCTCATCCTCACGCAAATCCTGCTGCTGCGGAAAGGTGTCCAATATTAGGCGAATGTCTGATGTGAGGTTGTCCCTGCCCTTCTCGTAGAAGAAGTTCCACAGCATATCCACCGTGAGAAGCGGATGGTCGTCAAAAGGACCTGTATTTTCAATGAACCATTGGAACGCCTTCACATCATCCGTGTTTGAGGACTTGATGAAGTCAAACATACTTCTCTGGTTAGACTTGAAAGCAGAAGCTATGTTTTTGAGGAGCAATGCCGCCATTGGGTGGAGCGGCATAATGTCCTTTATCACCTGTGGGTTGTCAATCTTTGCAACCCCCATAACCTTGGAACGAGAGTTTTTTACTCGGTCGTTCAGGTCGTCAGCAAGAATGTCCCACTGCGACTTGGCGGCAGATTTTACATTGAACGCGTGGCCGATGAGGTCAAACGCAATGTTATCGGGCAGGACAATAGGTATTGATATAAAACGGTCGCTTACCTTAGATTGATTCCCCCTGTCGTTGTCCGCAACATATATTTGCTGAGGCTCGTGTGTTACTACGATGAAGTAAAAGGGTTTATTCTGTACCAGAGCAGCAACCCTTTGAAACTCCGAAAGGCTTTCGCGGTTGTTCTTGAAGTAATCGGAGAATTCGTCCCAAATAAAGACAATTCTTACATTATTGCGGTCAATAATATCCGTCAGCCAGGCAATAAGCCTGTCTGAATCAATGGTCAGCGCGGTTATACCCTCTTTATCTGCAAGGCGGAAGATATTATCTACCAAAGACTTAACTTCGCCGTTCTGGCGAAGCGCATTCAGCACTTCATCGGCGGTTGACTGGGAGAATAACGCTCTCCATTCCTTGTCATGATTTTGCAGCAGACTGTTGAACATCAACTTGTGGTCAGTATCTTGAAGCCAAGCAATAATACTCTCTTTGAGAGTATTCTCGCCAAGATAAGGCACGTTCTGTTGCACAAGAGCAGATTTCACGCTTTCTTGTATGGCGAAGAAAAGGTCACGCGCCGACATAATGCCGCCAGAAGCATAACGATAAGCCACCACAATTCCTTTTTTCTTATGGCCAATCAGCTTTTCAAGCAGGTCGGTATTCTTTTTCAGCGGTTCGTACCTGCCCCAATAGTCACGGAGTTCCGCTTCCGGCACTTCAAGAATTTCACGCATGGCATAGGCGCACTGCGACTTTCCTGTTCCGTATGCACCCTCAATCCAGAGCGTTCTGCAGTTGTTTTGCCGCGCCAAGGCACGCTCCATCTCGGTGAGCATATAAATGAACGTGCTGTGCGGATAGGTGTTATCCCAAGGAGCGCCGGCATTGATTGCCGCGTCGTCGATGCAAGGGAAATACCTATCGTCAATGTCAAAATATTCGCGATATTTGTTGTTAGGCATTTGCTGTATCCCCCTTAAACAAGTCGAGAACATCTTGGGACGATTTGTCTTCCGCAAGCGTTATCTTCTCCAGATCATGCGTGAACGACGCGGTGATGAACTCTGGGTATTTTGCTGACAGCCCTAAGAGTATGGGCGTCATATCGTCGCGGTCAAGCCCGAAGATGCGTGTAGGGCTTATGCCGTCACGATCGATGTTGTCGTTCAGGAGTGTAGCGAGCGTGAACTCTTTGTAGTCGTTGCACTTCTCCGCAAACTTGAACAAGCCGTACAGCACCACGCGCGTGTCGCTCACGGAGCATTTTGTGCGGACGAGGTCGCCGTCCTCGGTGACAAATCCCCAGTGTAGGCTCGTGCCGAGCGGTGTTTCGACCAGACGCTTGTAGGATTTGGCGATTGACTTAGCATCTTTCGGCTTGACATCAACGGCTGTCAGCATGTCTTCGACGGTCTGACGTGCATAGGCTCTGCCGACATCAAAGTTATTGACATACCACTCCATCTGTGGGTTTTCGGCGACAAGGTTGATAAGAATTAAACCTTGTGCAGTGTCTGTTTCCCAGCCAATTTGTGAAATTAACTCTGCAAACGGCGTAAAGTGGTTCCTCTCATTTAAGGAAGCATCCCTAAGGAAACGCCTAAACATATCGAACATCATCGGTCCCAGAGTATGTTCCGAAAAGAACGCATCCTTCAGTTCAAAGAATGATCGCAACCACTCCAGCTTCGGAGCGTGATCGGCGAATGAGTTTAGACTTTTCATTGGTTTTCCTCCTCCTTGTGGATGGCGTAACGAATGAAACAATAGACAGCCGCTATCGATTGCATGGCATTCGTGACACCGGGTACAGTTGTTTATTCTGACTTTGCCGTCAACAAAGCTTATACATCCGTTTCGGCAGTTCGTTTCACAAACTCGACAACCTTTGCAATACGAGGCTTTTCGGAATACTTGCCGAAATATCTTCCCGAATGCAGGTCTTTCTTTCAGTACAACTTCAGGTATCGTTACAACGTATCTGTCCTTTGTTGCCTTAACGGAAAAACAGATGCGTTCACCGTCAAATTGGACGTAGTAATCACCGCTTTCACCGTGTAAGTCTCCAAGTGTTTTTATCCACTCCAGCCAATCGGAATCAGGGGCTGTAATGGTTATTGTTAGAATCCCGTTTGTAGTCTTTTCAATACATCGGAATGTATTGTTCGATAACTCACGACCATTCTTTCTCGCGTTCCAACCGCCGTTTAGGATATACGATTCGGTGTTGCGTTTCTTTCGCTTGTCCTCGTCATAGGTGTTTTTAATCAAATTGATATAACTGTCGATCTCTGCCTGATAACTTGCTCGCCGCAAGTAGTCGCTTGTGCCACCTGACATAGGGCAAAACAAACATCCGGCACGACCGTTACCCTTTTTATAAGTCTCGTTAATCAACACATCGTTCGCATGTATATATAGCCATATCTCCGCGGATGTCCACTCAAGTATTGAATTATGGCTAAACTGACCCTTTTGCTTTGCACCATAGTTTTCGTACTTGTATGTGCTTCGAACAAAGCTCTCCTGCGCCCGAACCCCAACAAAATCAAGACCAATAAAATCGTTTTTACCGGTCACTTCTCTCAGCTTCAACGTTTGTGGGGTGCTTTTATGCACCGAACAACACCAACGTAGTGTGCGCGATGGGGGACCGAACAGCTCCCACGACTCCTTCGGGTTGAGATGCGACTTGGCGATGTAAAATGGTATTTCGTCCTTAACACACTGCTGTTTTGTTTTCCTGATGATCTCGTAGGTGTCTGGAAACTCCATGCCAGTGTCGCCAAACACCACAACGAAGCTGCCTTTGGGCAGGGCTTTCTTTACGAGGTCGAGTAGGACACAACTGTCCTTGCCACCCGAAAACGCCACGTGGAAGCAGTCGAGTTTGTTCTTGTACTTGGTGTAGATGGCCAAGATTTTTTTTACCGTGGTCTGCTCGATGATTTCAAGCATTTCACGGTTTGCCTCCACCATTGCCTCTATGTCAATGGGACGAAGCGATATGCCTTCTGGCTCCGGCGTTACCGGATTGCCGTCCTCGCCGTTCGGAATGATAATCTCAGGGGCGGTGTAGATGTTGCCGCCTTTCAGCTTTGCGACGAGCATCCCGTGATAGTAGTAGTTGTTCGCCTCCGCCCACATATACGGACGGTCGGTCTGCTTTTCGTACTTCCAATACTTATCAAATCCCAGCACGTCCAATTCGGGTGCGTAAACCGGACGGGGTTCCTTTGAGAACCCGGTCGGTGAGGAATTAAGAAGTATTCCGCCCGTCTTCTTGTCGTAAGTATACGAATACATCTTCAATTCCTTCTTTCTCGTATGGCTTTCGTCTTATCTATGATTTCGCCAACTTTGGCGGTTGTGCTTCTGCCCGTGTACCCGTTCTCGTACAGGAACTTACCGACGACGGTGTTCTTTAATGGAATGTCAGCATTCGCCACAGCGTCGGTCATAATCTCCGTGTAGTTCAGACTGCAACTGTTGCGGATGACCGCTCCGGCATTCCGCGAGTTGGCCGTCGGGGTATCGAAGCGAAACATCCGACTGAAGCGTCGGCAGTAACTTTCAAGCAGGAACAAGTTCCACTCCTGCCCGCAGTCAGGGAATGCCCCAAAGGTCGTGAATGATTTAAGCGGAAGATAGTCTCCCTTAAAAAACAACGCGATCGCTTCATCGATTATATCGACGTTAAAGTGAACGTAACTGTCTGCAACATAGGTGTCTTTATCGATACGAACCAGAATGGTGTTGCCCGCCTCAATAGATATCCTACGGCGAACCTCGCCTGTCAGTTCCTTCTCGATGTTCAGCAAGTCGTCGAGTGAACATTTGTCGACGGTTCGGCAGTATTCTTTCATGATGGTCAGCGCGTCAAAGACATCGCCTTTGCGCGTGACGATTTTGCCTTTCTTGTCGAACTTGTCCGACAGACAGATGCGGTAAACAGCGTTATGAACCGCCGTAATGGAAAGTTCGTAGTTGCGCTCCTCAATTTCCCCGAAAGGCAAGTCCGTAATTGAAACATAGCCGTAAGCGTTGCACTTTCGCACAGCTGCTTCTCGGATTGCTTCCTGTTCCTCGTCGGTGATGTCGATTCGGCTGACGTGCGAGAAGATCTCTACGCTACTCCAGATGAAGTTGCCGTTCTGACCAAGTGCGTATTTTATCCGGTCAAGAGGTACGTACTGTAACCGTTCGGCGAGTTGCTTATAGTTCAGCAGTACATCGTCGCCCCACACACGGAGGATCTCACTCTCAAGAACGGCAAAGACGGAAGCATCTGTATAGCCAAAATAGGTCTGCGTGAAAGACAACGTTGGGAACAGCATACGGAGTATACCAATAAGCATATCTTTGGAGACCACGCTTGCCCCGAACAGCCAGTTCTCGTTCTTGGCATAAAACTCGGCAAAGAATATGGCTTGTGCGCCGTCGGCGAAGTATTCCTCCACCAGTTCCCTGATTCGTTCTTTTGCCTGATCCGACACAGCGTAGACTTTGCCATCGAAGGTAGTCCCGCAACCCGCGATATAACTTTTCAGTTCCTCGTCAGGCAGCAAGATTTCTTCGCCCCAATCTTCTGCAGCAAAAGACCTAAAACGCGCCAACTCAATCGGAGAGTTAATCCTAAGCCCATTTGCAAAGTGCTTTGAAAGAATTTGCACCAGTTTGTCGATGACTGTCTGATCAAGCATGGTAACGTGCAAAACTGATGCAGGCAGGGTTTCATCCGTCAGCTCAATTCGATGTGGGAATACCTCCTCGAACAGCGGGGGATCGCCGTCGGCATCAAGCTTCATCCGTCATCTCGATTCGATGTGGGGATACCAGCGACACACTTCTTATATCCTTGTTAGCACTACCAAACATAGCAATCGATGCTTCCGTATATTTAATTTCGGACCTCATACTGACAGATCGTAAAAACTCCGCGTAGTTATTCAATGCTGCAGTATACATGTAATGGTCGTCCGCATTCTAGATTAAAGATGGTGGATAGGAGATAAGCTGTAAATGTAATTATTTTAGTACAGTTTCATTAGACGTTATATAATTGTTTTCATGTAACTGCCGTGTGAATAACTCGGGTCACCCGACCGCAAAAGTGAAGATGACGGTCGCCCCTGCCGGTCTTCCATCCCACCTTTTGCAGGACTCTACCCACTTCCCCAAATTATCAAACCGCAAGATCCTAGTACTTTCTGGAAAAACCTCAGATGTGCCCTCCTCTGGTGACTTCATCGAGGGTTCCAACATCTCGATCGGCCATCTCGGGCTCGTTGCCGGTGCCTTTGACACCCTCGGCATCGCCCCGGTTATCGACCGTGCCATCCCCAAAACGCGGCAGCATCATCTCACCCATGGAGATGTCGTCAAGGCCATGGTGCTCAATGGTCTCGGGTTCGTAGAACGGTGTCTCTATCTCTACCCAGCCTTCTTCTCGGATATCGCCATAGAACGTCTTCTTGGCGAAGGCGTGCCGTCGAGAATCTCACCGCCCTCGGCACCCACACCTTCTGGATCGGGTGGGTTCCGGCGACCCTGAACGAGGTCAAGGAACTTGTTGCCGCGGATCTCGCCCTGCAGTCGTGCGCGGACGAGCGCTACCGGTATGTGGAGCACGCATCCGAATATACCGGCATCCCTCAGAAGTGGGTGGTGTATCACTCGGCACCAATGCAGGAACGGCAGGAGAAAATGTTTGAAAAACGGCTGGAGAAAGACAAGAAACAGGCCGAAACATCGCTGCGGAAACTTGGTGCACGGGAGTTCGTCTGCGAACCGGACGCCCGCATAGTCGCCGAGAATTGGCTGCAGGAGCACCAACCGTTCTGCTTCACTTCTCTAGACATCAGGGTAATCACCCCTGGGGAAGGACATTGAAACGCTCGAAAGTTTCTCGAAGAACCAATCTGTTCTTGTAATAACCGGATGTACAAAAAGTAAGTGCGAAATTGAAGAGAATAGAAAGATTGCTGCTAAGATTTGTATACGGGGACACTTTTCACGAAAGTGAGAGAGTACTGTGAAAGAATGGGATATGATTACAGAATTATCTCTGCAAAATATGGTTTACTGTCCCCGGAAGATAAAATAGCGACATACGAGAAAGTATTGAGAACGAAGGTTGATGCTGACAAAATTCGTCCCTCAGTAGAAGAGAAGCTCAAACCCATCCTGAAAGACTGTAATACAATACTTGTTATTGCAGGGGCGCAGTATCGTGATGTTCTCAGTCATATTGTAGATGAAAGATTTGTCTTTTTAAAGGCAGAAGGAATCGGAGATATGATGCATAAAGTATCGATCGCTATTCCGAATGAAAACAGAACGATTGATGAGTTCCCGTCGAATTGATAGAGAGAACGATAGAACTATAATTCTGGGATAGTGTTTGGTTTCGGGGTAAATACTGATTTAATGCAACAAAAGCCAAAATTCTAACCCCTTCGGGATCTCCGCCGCCCCCCAACCGCTCAAAAACATTTTTGTCGTTATACGCAATTGAGTCGATCCGGAGGGGTGCTTTGCGGGGAAGGCGGTCGCACTCTCGGCATGCGAACTGGGCCGGCGGCGTTTCATCGACCCGTTCAAGAGGCAGACAGGGGCGCGGGTCGTCGTCGCCCCGCAGAGGAAGGTCCTGTTCCTGGACGCGGCAGTCTGGTTCGTGCACTACTACTATTTTCTGCTGCAGCACGGGACGATGGATATCACGGCCTTCGAGAGGACAGAGGCGTCTCTCAGGCCGTACGTGAGAGGGGCGTTTCGGTACATGTGAGGGGGAGGCGCCCTCGCCGGATCCTGATCATCAGAACGTCAATCCCCGGGAGGGAGACATTCTCAGGCTGATGATGGAGACAGCGACGAGTACATCGGATGTCTCTGAGACACATGGCCTCTGCCCGCTCCGCGGCAGGTGCGAACCGGGCGCATTCTGCGTGACGGGGAAGGTGGCCATCGAGGGACAGAGAGTGGCGGTGGAGACAGGAATGACAGAAAGTAAAAGGTAGGGACGCTATCTTCGGGCATCATACCCGTCCTTAACGTCCCCCGGATGAAACATGAGCATTAATACAAAGGAAACACCCCCAATCAGGCAGAGGACTGACTGCACCAATCGCTCCTTATGATCCCTTATTTCACCTGATCACTCAACTTCCGGACTGCTGTCTCCGCAGCTCTCCGTACCTGCGGGTTATTGTCGAGATATAGTCTTACCACCTCAGGCCGAGCCCGTATATCTCCAAGACCACCAAGCACCTGCACAGCCCGTACCCTCACTCTTGGGGCGGGGTTCTGAAGACACTGTATCACGGGTTTCACCGCCCTTCTGTCCCCAATCTGTCCGAGTATACCTATCACACGTTCAAGGACATCTGTATCTGGATCATGCAGCAAACTGATCAATGGTTCGACTGCTCGTACCCCTTCAAGGACAAGGAATATCCCTGTTCGGTCACGTTCGCCTCGCTTCCGTGGATCCTTAAGGGCAGCGATCAAAAGTGCGACATTGTCCTGTCTATCACTAGAGATACTTCTTTCCGGGAGCTGATTACTACCTCCCTTCGAATCATTAGCCCTTTCAACGTCAACCCTGTCAATTGGGTTTTGATAACGGAGGATGAGGTCCCGTATCCTCGCCGGGTCCCTCCCGGCGATGATCAGAAGCCAGCGCTGACTCGGGATCTCCAGCATCTGCTCGTCGCCGTACGCCGACCTGAGCAGACGGGCCCACTCCTCGTCGGTGAGGGGGCCGGCCATCCCGCCGAGGAGGCGGACCAGACGTGCCCGCGCCTCAGGGAGGATGGCGTCGACGATCGTGCGGACCTTGATCACGCCGAAGTCGTCGGTCACCAGGCGGTCGTGATCGGCATAGTACCGGGAGACGGCGGCCTCAGACTCCCGCTCGAACGCGGCGAAGCCGTCCGCCTCGTCGGTGACCTCCGTGATCGGGATGCCCATCTTCAGGGCCACGTCGGTGACCCAGGCGAGGTCGTTCTGGTACGAGAACGAGTCCTCGGAGACGATGTAGGTGCGGGGGACCGCGACGAAGTGGTGGAAGACCGGCCTTTTGTTCGGCCTGTTCCGCAGGATCCTGCCCAGGCGCTGGATAAGCTGGAGCTTCGTCTTGGAGGAGGCCACATTGATCCCGACCTCGGCGTCAGGGATATCGACACCCTCGTCGAGCATCTTCGGGGCGATCAGAACACCGTTCTGGCCTGACCTGAATGCCTGGAGTGCGTGTTTGACCTCGTCGTCCTTCAACTTCGAGTGGACGAGAGAGGCCGGCACAGAACCCGACAGGCGTTCATAGACCTTCTCGCAGGTCGCAATATCCATCGCAAAGAGGACGCACTTGTGCGTCCCGGCAAGGTCCCGGGCAAGGGCCACGGCACGCTCCAGTTTCGGCGACGACCGGTGGATGACCCACCGGCGTTTGTTTATCAAGCCGACCAGCTGGAGCCACTCGTCGGGGACCTCGACACTGCGGTACCGGAGATCGGTCATCAGACGGACAAAGTCCCCGAGGCTCTCGAACCTCTTGAAGCGGTAGCGGGAGAGGGCATGGATCTCTTCGGTCTGCGTGGCATTGATGAAGTTCAGGATTTTCCTGATATTCTCGGTGATCGACGCGAACTCGGCCTCCTCGGCGATGTCGAGGAAGGTCTTGTGGACCACCAGGGTGAACTCCGGGACGATGCCGTCCCGCCGGGCATCGGCGAGGGTGTAGGTGTAGACAGTCTTCCCGAGAGAGCGGTCCAGGACATCGGTCCTCTCCCCGCCCTCCACCGTGGCGGAAAGGCCCATCCTCCACCGGCAGGGGACGGCGAGGGCGTTCCTGAACTTCAGGCCGGCGCCGTGGTGGACCTCGTCGACGATGAGGAGGTCAGACCTGTACTGTCCCGGTTCTTTCATGACCTTCTGGAGGGTGTTGAAGGCGATCTCGAACTTCCCCTTATAGGAGACCGGATGGGTGTAGTCGTCGTCGGGGTCGCCGACAAAACCCAGTTTCTCGATCGCCTCCCGCCGCCACTGGTTCAGGATCGCCCGCGAGTGGCAGAGCACGAGCACCTTCAGAGACCCGAATCTTCTGAAGAGGTGGTAGGCGGAGGCAAGGCCGACAAGGGTCTTACCGGTCGCGGTGGCCATCTCCAGGACCCCCACACCGCCGGCGGCGATCCAGCAGTCGCGGGCCGCGACCTGGTGCTTCCAGAGGGTGAGGAGGATCTCGGGCGTTTCGGTCATCTCAAGGAGGGCCTCGTCTGAGCGGGGCCAGGCACGCTGAAACTCCTCCCACCTCTCCGCCCTCTTCAGGGTGAGATAGAACTCCATGGCAAAGAGCGAACTCCCCACCGCGAAGATACGGGCGCTCTCGTCGATCCCTGCGAGAGGGAGACCGGCTTTGAGGGCGATCTTCTTGAGGACCTGGACCTTCTGGATCTCCGGGTAGGTATGGAGGGCGGTCACCAGGTGTTTCCGGAAGGCTGAAAATTCTGCCAGGGAATAGTCTGGACCTGAACCATCCCCGAACCTCTCAGAGAGAACATCTGCAGATATTTTTGCGATATAGTCCTCAAGGCTCTGATACGCGGACCCGGCCGTGTCGAGCTGGGGGACAAAGAGGGTGCGATGAAAAGTGCGATGATGGTAGTCGTTGTCATAGTGGTTGAGGAGTTCCTCGTCGGCAAGACTGAGGGCGACCGGCGCCGTTTGGGGGTCGAGTTTTGTCGCCCTGAAATAGGGGAAGGTAAAATGTTCCGGGTGTTCAAGGTACTCCAGTTCATATGCCGAGAGATGTTTCATATCCAGACTCCAGACATTTTCAATTCAGGCTGATAGTGACTTGAGATAGACACCTCCCATTATTGCTTCGTTATTAATCCTTCTTTCGATATTATTCTGGAAATCTGAAGACATGAGAGGACAGGATGGGGTGAAAAGCGTTATTTGACCATATGACCGATATTTTTCCGTCCTGCATGGGGGCCTATTCCCCGGAGGGGCTGGGGTGATCATCCCCGATAGGGCATCCCCCTCTGTCCCAAACAAAGTTCAATCCAGCCTTCTTTTCGGCTGTATCCCATATCCCCAGGGGCCGCAGGGCGGGCATCAGATCAAGCTGAACCCGTCTCTCCGATCCTGAAAAGAGGTGATATCCGTTGTTTATATTCCCATCCTGCGCCGACCAATCCCGCTGAGGAGGGAACACCCTGCCCCCTCCCCGGCCTCCGGCCTGGGGTCAGGGGGAGAGGCGGGATTTTGGGGGGATTGCGCAACGAAAATGAGAACCATTAAGTCATATCTTCAATTCTAACGCCGGAAAGTCCCCCTCCTCGTCAGGTCGATCGGCCTCGCCCACCCCCTCGCGACGGCGGAGGGGTGGGAGGCATTCAGGGAAGACCTCGCCGCCGTCGCCGCGGGCAGTCTGCCCCCGCCCCTGACAATTATATATGCGGACGGCCCATACGGGCACATCCACGCCCCCTGGAGAGGAGGAGAGATGAGAGATGAGAGATATCCCTGGCCGCGGCATCGCCTTTGTGCGGGAGGTCCTTGCCGCCCCGCAGAAGACGGAGTTCCGGTACCGCGACCTCCGCTTCTTCCTCAGGTACGCAAGGCCCATCGGGAGACTCGGGGCCGCAAGCCTCCTCGTCACCCTCGTCCTCGTCGGCCTGCGGGCGGTCATCCCCCTCTCCGGCAAGGTCTTCCTCGACTACCTGGTGCCCGGCGCCGGCGCACCGCCGCCGGATTTCCCGGTCGCCCTTTCCCTCCCGACCCTCCTCCTCGCCATGCTCGTCCTCGGCGCCGCCGTCGGGACGCTCGGCCTCGTCCAGACCTATCTCCTCGTCCGGTTCAGGGAGGAGTACACCTTCGGCCTCCAGGCCGACCTCTTCGACCACGTCCTCCGCTTCCCCCTCCCCTACTTCAAATCCGGCCAGACCGGGTACCTGATGTCCCGCATCTCCGGCGACGTCGGGGTCATGCAGTACCTCTTCTCCCAGTTCCTCCCCCAGATCATCTCGAACGTCTTCTACGTCGCCTTCTCTCTCGTCATCCTCTACGCCCTCAGCCCCACCCTCACTCTCCTCCTCGTCCTCTTCACGCCCCTCTTCCTCCTCACAAACCTCGTCTTCCTCAGCCGGATACGCGCCGTCACCTACCAGGAGAGGGAGAGGGAGGCCCATGTCTCGCGGGACCTGCAGGAGGTGCTCGCGGGCATCGAGACGGTGAAGGCCCATGCCGCCGAGGAGAGGGAGGTCGGGCGGGTGGTGGCGACCCTGCGGGGGGTGGTCGGGGTGCGGGTCAGGAACGCGATGCTCGCCTCCCTCTCGGGCCAAGCCCTCCTCGGCACCCAGTTCCTCCTCCTCCTCGCCGTCGTCTGGGTCGGGGGGCAGGAGGTCATCGCGGGGGCGATGACGGTCGGCGGCTTTGTGGCGTATATCGCGTATATCGTCACCTTCTCGGCCGCCGCACGGACCTTCTTCTCTCTCCCTGTCGTCCTCCAGCCCGTCTTCACCTCGGCAGAACGTCTCCGCGAGATCTTCGGGACAGAGGAGGAGAGCGGGGGGGTCGTGCCGGAGAGGGTCGAGGGGAGGATCGCGTTCCAGGACGTCTCCTTCTCGTACCCCGACGGCACGGAGGTGTTGCGGGACGTCAGTTTCACCGTCGGGCCAGGGGAAGTCGTCGCCCTCGTCGGACGGACAGGGGCCGGGAAGACGACCCTCATAAACCTGGTCCTGAGATTTTATTCCCCCACAGCGGGCACGGTCACCCTGGACGGCCGCGACCTTGCCGACCTCGACCCCCGCTGGGTGCGGGAGCAGGTCTCCGTCGTCTCGCAGGACCTCTTCCTCTTCCACACCTCTGTCGAAGAGAATATCAGGTACGGGAGGCCGGAGGCAGGGAGAGAGGAAGTCGTCGCGGCCGCACGGAAGGCGCAGGTCCACGAGGAGGTGCTCGGATTCCCGCAAGGGTATGGGACGGTCGTCGGCGAGAGGGGGATGCAGCTCTCGACTGGGCAGAGGCAGAGAATCGCGGTGGCGCGGGCGTTCCTGCGGGACAGCAAAATCCTGATCCTGGACGAACCGACCTCGGCCCTCGACGCCCGGACTGAGGAGAGGCTGCAGGCGTCCCTTGCCGACCTGGCGGAGGGGAGGACGGTGGTCATGATCACGCACCGCACCGCCCTCCTCGCTCTCGCCGACAGGGTGTATGCAGTCGAGGACGGGCGCCTGGTGGAGAGGGCGGCGGCCGGCGAGGTGGGGTGAGGGAGTTACTGTTGCATTTTTCGCCTTTACAGTAATTTACAGTAAAAATATCGGGGTGTCGTCCCTCACCCCCGCATCACGAAGAAGACATACCCATAATCCGCACTGTGCTCCCTGTACACCGCGATCTCCCTCCGCGTCATCTCGACGAGGTCCATCGCATCGGGGTTGTCGGCGTACTCGGCCGCGAACTCATCGAGCCTCGTCTCCAGGGGGCGGTAGTACTCCTCCAGCCAGGCCGCTTCCGGGAGCCTGAAGGAGGCGACGAGGTCGAGGCCGTACGCGGCGATGACCGCCCTGTACTCTTCTTCGGTCCTGATCGCGGGGTAGACCTCCGCCCAGAAGGCCTCTGCCTCGGGCGAGGGGTCGGCGGTGAACCAGGCCGACTCGGAGACGGCCATATATCCGCCCTCTTTCAGGAACTGCTTCCAGTACGAGAGGCCCTTCTCAAAGCCGATGATGAAGATCGAGCCCTCGGCCCAGATGAGGTCGAAAAAATTTTTCTCGAGGGGCAGGTCGTCCATCGAGGCCTGGACCGTCCTGATCCGGTCGGCGACGCCGGCCTCCCTCGCCCTCGTCTCCAGGGCGGCGAGGACGGGGGGGTGGACATCGACGGCCGTGATCCTCGCGCCCGGACAGATCCTGGCAAGGGCGAGGGTCTGCATCCCCGACCCGCAGCCGATATCCAGGACCTCCGGGTTCTCGGGGAGGTCCGGGATCAGAGCGAAGGCGCGGGCCGTGCTCTCGTCATTGCCCGGCCCCTGCCGGGGAAGGGTCTCGAAGAGGCGACAGATAAGTGAAATGTCCATAGATGAGGTTTAATCCCCTCGTTCAAACTGTTTGTGGTCAGACCAGAATGTCCAGGACGAACTGTTCCGAACCGTCGGCCCCGTGGGCCGCGACGGCGACGCTCACCGGCGTGCCGTTGTTCATGACCGCCGTCCCCTTCCAGGTGGCCCGCGACCCCTCGGCGGCCTGCAGTCCGCCGGCAGGGTCGACCGAGACGTCAAGACCGCTTGCGGCAGCGGCGGAGGCGTTCGAGACCTCGACGCCGTTCAGATAGACCGAGAAGGGTGGGTCCGCAAGAGCGGAAGTGGAGGGTATGTCCCGGGCGGTGAGGACGATGGCGTCGGGGGCGGTGCGTTCGACCGAGATGGCGGTCATACCTATCGCCGCCGAGGGGTGCACCCCGATCATCCCTCCACCGAGCATCAGGTGGGCGACGAGCGGCGGAATGACCAGAAGGGCGAGGATGATGAAGGCTGTCGCGCCGAGGACCAGCCGCGATGCCAGAACATTCTCTCCGGGAGTGGCCGTCTTCTCCCGGCAGGAGAAGAGGATGAGAGCGCCGACGGCGGCAATGGCCGCCAATATCGGGATCCAGAGCAGGGTGATGGGAACCATATGAAGAATGGAGGAGACCCGGAAGCTGAGGTTCTCAACCAGATCGGTGCCCCCGTACCTGAGGAAATCGGAGACCAGAGTATTGGCGATAAGGACGGGACAGACCATACATCCCGAAACCCCGCCCGCAAAGGCAGCCTGCACCAGGCTCTCGACCTCGCCCCGCTGCAGCGCGACCGCGAGCATCCCGGTAAGGATGAAGATCAGGATGCTGAGCACGAGTGCATGGAGGGTGCTGACGGTGTCGAAAATGCCGTGGTTGAGACAGATGATGCCATGCCAGCACCACCTGTCGGCATACGAAATCCGGAATACGAGCAGGATGCCGCCGAGAAGCCCGGCAAGGAGCGAGGCGGGGATGAGACGTTTGAGGTCCTGGAGTGTCTGTTCTTTTTTCATGATATCACCGGGTGAAGGTTCAGGTTCCGGCCCTCTCCACCGCCGCCCATGCCGCGAAGAGTGCCACCGCTCCTGCAGCGGCGATGCAGACGCCCCGGAGGGTCGAGACGGGGAGGGCAAGCGATGGGGGAAGAGAGAGATCGAGCGGGTCCGTCCAGAGGACGAGCACCACGAGGTACGGGAAGAGGAGGGTGCCCGAGAGAAGGACGGCGGGGACGGGCCGTCTCAGGGGGAGGTAGCGCGTGAGGAGGAGGAACGGCGCGACCGCCGCAAGGCAGAGGAGGCTGAGTCCCGGAAGGAACGTCAGAAGGCTCAGCAGGGCGTCGAGGAGGGGAGGGGCGTCGAAGTACGACCATCCGGAGATAAAATTCGGCAGGTCCATGCGTGTCGACGCCCCCATCAGGGAGGCGGGGACGAGATAGAGGAGGGCGAGGAGGGCGAAAAGGATCAACAGACGCTGTGGTCTGGCCTGCACCTCAGTCCTCACGCCCTGGAAGAGGAGGGCGGCGGCGCACCCGAAGAGGAGAGGGGTGAGGAGGAGGACGCCAGCGCACCTGACGATAGGGGGGACACCTATGTCCGGCATCCTGACCGCCGGTTCCGGGTCCTCCCCCGGCGGCCTGACCGCGGACGGCGAGAAGCGTTCCGCGATCAGCGCCTTCAACGGATCCTCCGGATCGGGGCCGACGACGTCTCCGTGGGTCCCGTAATAGACGATGAAGAGATCGTTTCCATTGGCGAACGGCCTCACGTAGGTGAGGACGTACCCCATCGCCGTCTCGTTCGTGAAGAGCAATGCCGGACATGCCTGCTCTGCCGCGGCGGCCGGGAGATGGTCGCCGAGGTCGAGCGCCACAGGAGATACCTCGCCGCGGGCGGCCAGCGACTCGAGGAACACCTTCTTCTCGTCCCTGAAGGCCTCTTCGTCGGTGTACCACCACTGGCCGATGACGTACTCCTCGCCGATCTGCCCCCGCGTGTACACGGCATGGAGGGCGGTCGCGGACCGGGAGGAGAAAGAGAGGAAGGGGCCGTCGTCGACATCGCCTGAGTCCAGGTGAAAGTCGCCCGCACGGGTGTAGACGGTGGAAAGCGGGTACCCCGGCGTGCCCGACCCGTCGGGAATGAACCAGCTCCGCTTGAGATAGGGGTCAGGGTAATCGGAACCGCAGATAAACAGGCCGGGCTCGAAAAAACCCGGGACAAACCAGATGAGAGCCATACAGAAAAGGAACAGTCCCAGAGCCGCCGCCGGCCGCGGCGTCTGGTCTTCGGATCGGGTGGTCGTGCCTCTTTTCACGTGTATGCTCCGGTCAGGGCCGGTGTAGGGGAGAGCGGCCCGGATAGGTACCAGTAATGGCAAATGCGATATAAAATGAGTTCGATATTGATTTTGTAATTATAAAGCTATTTGAAAAAATATAATCGGTTTTTACCGGCCTGATCTCCGGGCAGGTCATCACAGCCCGAGCACCTCCAGCCCCCAGAGGATCCCGATCATCACCAGCACGAAGGGGACGACCACCACCCAGGGGTTCACATGGAGGTACTCCGGGACCGTCAGGATCTCGTACTCGCCGCGGCCCAGTATCCCGCCGACAAGGCGGGGGTACAGGCGGGCGAAGACCCCGGCGCCGACGACCATCCCGACCATGCCGCCGAAGAGGGCGTCGAGAGCGCCCGCCCCGACCGCACCCGCGACCGTCCCCGGACACCAGCCGAGGACGGCAAAACCGGCGCCGAAGATGAGGCCGCCGATCCCCACCGTCCCGAGAGTCACGTTCTTGCAGTGGATACGCACCATCTCCCTCCCCTTGAGGAGGTAGAAGCCGATCATCCCGACGATCACCGCGGAGAGCATCAGCTTCACCACCGTGAAGTCCCGGAGGAGGAGCTGGCCCATGATGACGTCATAACTGGTGACACCTCCCTTCTGGAGGAAAAAGCCGAAACCGATACCGATGAGAAGGCCGATCAGAAGCTGGGCCTTCGTGTTCGCGTGCAGGTCTTTGAGCATCCCCCTCACCCGACCCCGTAGATGACCATCGCCACCGCGATACCGCCGATGAAGAAGAAGGCCGCCGCGAGCATGCTGTTCACCGAGAGCTGGATCGAACCGCTGATCCCGTGGCCGCTCGTGCATCCCCCGGCCCAGCGTGAGCCGAAACCCAGGAGGAACCCGCCGATGAGGGCGAAGACCAGGCGGAAGAGGACACACTCGCCGAAGGTCGCCGCCCAGAGGGGCGGCACCCAGGAGAGGGTGAAGCTCCCGGAGAGCGTCGCCGCGACGAACGCCCCGATGACGACGCCGGGGACGACCATCCAGGTGCCGTCGACGGCCGGGACGAACTTCCTGTAGTACGGGTGCTCCTTCACCGCCTCGCCCCGCACCGCTTTCTCCACCATGCCGCTCGTCTTGGCAAAGGCCGTCGAACACCCGAGAGGCCTGTTCGCCAGGAGAAACGAGAGCACGGCCATCACGCCCACGCCGGCCCCCGCGAGGTACGGGGACCACTGGACTGCCGTAAGATAGTCGACCATAGCATCCCCGACCATGCCGTCCCTCCAGATAGAGATACCGCCTCACCTTCGGACCCTGCCACTCAAACCTATGTATCTGGCAGGCACAGAGTACAGGCAATGGCCCCCTTCAACCTGAGTCCCTCCCTCATCGCCCGGTATTTCTTCCACGACTGCCCGCGGTTCCTGCGGTACAGCGCGACGCCGCCGGCACGGAGGCGGGCCGAGGGCATCCCCGACGCCGTCGAGGACACGAGCGTCACCTCCCGCGTCCTCACCACGAAGGGCTTTGCCTGGGAGGACGAGGTCGTCGGGAGGAGGATGCCGGGCCGGGTGCTCGTCGCCGACGGGGGGACGGTCATCCACGAGCGCCGCTTCTCCGCGGAGGAGAGCAGGAGGGTCCTCGCCGCGGTGAGGCCGGGGACAGGGGTCTACCAGTCCACCCTGGTCGTGCCGGCGGGGTTCTCCGAGAGGTACGGCCTCGACCCGTCGGTCTGCACCTTCAACGAGTGCCGCCCCGACCTCCTCTGGTGCGTGGAGGGGGAGGACCGCCCCCTCCTCAGGGTCATCGACCTGAAGGCGACCGACCAGGTGAAGACCTCCCACCGCATTCAGGTCGCCCTGTACAGCCTCATCCTGGAGAGCGTCCTCGCGGAGCACGCCATCGAGAGGGCGGCCGACGGGACGGCGGCAGGCATCTGGCTCCAGGACGCGGAGGCGCCCGAGATGATCGATATCGAGATGGACGGCGGCGTCCTCGCCACCTTCCTCTCCCGCGACCTCGGGCCCATCCTCACAACCCCCCACGCCGACCTCCCCTGGCACCTGAGGCCGGCGTGCGAGAGCTGCCCCTTCTTCGCCTCCTGCCGGAGGGAGGCGGAGGAGAAAAAGTCAGTCTCCCTCCTCCCCGGCCTGACGCCCGCGGGGCGCCGCTTCCTCCGCGAGAGGGCGGGGGTCGAGACCCTCGACGACCTCGACCGCTTCCTCGCCGGACCCGACGCCGACGACGTGGTCCGGACCTGCGGGTCCCTGCGGGGAAGAGGCGAGCGCCTCCGGGCAGGGATCGGCGCCCTCAGGGACGGGAAGGTCGTCCCCCTCGGCGGCACATCCTCCTCCCTGCCGCGGCCCGAGGGCGTCGGCCTCCTTCTCACCCTCGCCCGCGAACCTGCCGGGAAGAGGGCCTATGCCGCCGGGTTCAGGCGCTTCAAGGGGACGGCGGTGTACGGGACGCCGTACCGGGAGTGGACCGCCGTCGCCCGCACCGAAGACGACTGCACGGCGATCGTGCAGGAGTTCGTCCGCGCCCTCGCCGCAGAACTGGAGGAGGTCGAGCGGTTCAACGCGGGAAAACCCTTCCGCGACCAGAAGTCCCTCCAGACCTATGTCCTGGACGACGCCGAACGCCGCCTCTTCCTGGAAGTCCTGAAGGAGTGTGCAGACGACGACCCCGACGCCGCCCGCCTCCTCGCCTACTATGGCGGCGAGGGCGAGGCGGCCCGCGTCAGGTACCCGGCCGTCGTCCTCTCCCGCGTCCTCGCCGAGTGCCTGGCCCTCCCTGTCCCGGTCGCCTGCCGCCTCCCCGACGCCCTTGCCGCCCTCCTCGGCCCCGACCACCCGGCCTCCTTCAGGCCCTCCCCCCTCTTCTGGCCTGAGACAGGGAACCTCATGAAGAGCGACGTCGTCTACATGGCGTGGTACGAGGGGAAGGCCGAGGCCCTCTCCTGGATCGAGGGCGAGGTCCGCCGCCGCCTGCGGGCCGAAGGCGACCTCCTCGACGCGGTGCGGGACCGCACCACCCCCCACCGCTGGGCCGAGCACTTCGCTTTCCCGGCCCCTACCCCCTTCAGGCACCGGGAACTCGCCGACCTCGCCGCCGTCATCAGGGAGGAGACGGCCCTCGACGCCGCCGAGGCGCGGCGCGTCCGCTCTCTCCCCCTGAAAGAGGCGGGGGGCCTCGGCCTCTGCATCAGGATAGAGTGCCGCGGCGGGAGCGGGTGGAACGTCCTCTCCTCCCTCGACGCCGCCACTCTTCCCGACACAGGCGGCATGCCAAACTACCTCCTCGTCCCGGACACCGCGGAAGGGATCGAGGCGGCGCGGGCCTTCGACGACATGCCCTACCTCGCCACCACCTCACCGCCGGGCGGCGAGATCCGCTTTGCCGGGATCGTCGAGACAGAGGAGAAGAGGGGCAGGGTGACCGGCCTCACCCTCGCCATCAGGTCGGCACGCGACCAGGGGACATTCTCGGCAGGCGACCGCGCCCTTCTCTTCCCGCGGGCGACAGACTTCATATCGTCGGCCGTCCTCTCCGAACTCGAAGACTACGACGCCTCGGACGGCAACGACCTCCTCGCCCTCATCAGGGACCCCGACCGCTTCGCCGTCCCCATGCCGCCCCTCTGCACCCCCGACCCCGCGGCCCTCGCCGGCCTCACCCCGAGCCAGAGGGCGGCCTTCGCGCATATCATGGAGAACCGGCTGACCCTGGTCTGGGGGCCGCCGGGCACCGGGAAGACCCATTTCCTGGCCGAGACGATCGTGACCGCCGCACGGGCACGCACCCGCCCCCTCCGCATCGCGGTGAGCGCCCTCACCCACGCGGCGATCGAGAACCTCCTCTTCGCGGTCCAGAACGCCGTCGCCGGGGACATCACCCTGCGACTCTCGGTGAACAAACTCGAAAAGACGACGAGCCCGAAGGGGCGCGGCCTCCTCGCGCTCACCCGCGACGTCCTCACCGCCATGACCCGCGTCCCCGACGGTTTCGTCCTCGGCGGCACCGCGAAGAGTTTCCAGAAACACCGCGACCTCCTCCCCGCGTTCGACCTCCTGATCATCGACGAGGCCTCGCAGATGACATTCGGCGAACTCGCCCTCCTCCTCCCCCTCATCAGGGACGGGGGGAGACTCGTGCTCGCGGGCGACGACTGCCAGTTGCCGCCCATCGTGAAGGCAGCGGGAGACGACCGCGAGACGTCGGAGTACCAGGACTCGGTCTTTGCGTGGTTGAGGCGGCGGGACATCGATCGGAAAAAACCGTACACCTCCCAGCTCCTCGAAAACTGGCGCATGAACAGCACCCTCTCCCGCTTCCCCGCGGAGACCCTCTACGGCCCCGGCTACACGCCGGCGACGGCCGAGGTCGCGGCCAGGCAGATCAGGCGTGCGCCCTCCGACGACGACCCCTTTGTCACCTGGGTGCTCGACCCGGCCCACCCCCTTGTCGTCGTCGTGCTCGAAGAGGTGCGGGCCACCGTGGAGAACACTGCCGAGGCGGCACTGGTGGCAGACCTGACCGCCGCCCTGCGGTCGTCCCTCCTCCCGGCAGGATCCGGGGAGACCTACCCCGACACGAAGGCCGGCGACGCCGCCTTCTGGAGCAGGGGCGTCTTCGTCGTCAGCCCGCACCACGCCCAGATCGCGGCGATCAAAAAAGCCCTTGCGGAGAGGCGGGCCTGGACGTCGGAACCCTTCGTGGACACCGTGGACAAGATGCAGGGGCAGCAGTGCGAGGCGGTGGTCGTATCGTACGGGGTGAGCGACCCCGAGACCGCCCTCGCCGAGGCCGCGTTCATCTACAGCAGGAACCGCCTCAACGTATCGGTCACGCGGGCAGAGGCGAAGTGCGTCGTCTTCCTCCCGCGCCCTCTCCTCGAACCGTCCTTCGACCTCTTCCAGGACCCGGCGACCGCCGAAGGGCTGGACTACATGCTGAAACTGGTCGCGTTCTGCCGGAGAGATGGGGAGACGAGAGTATTCTCCCTTCCAGGCTGCGGGAAGGTGTCGGTGTTCAGGGTATGAAAATTCCCGATATGAGGAGAGAAACAGATATTTCCATACAGGTGTCCACAATTAATTAAAAAAATATCTAGGATCATGGCTCATACAATATACAGACATATATATGAGGATTGAGAATTCTCATAAGAGGTGAAAGGATCTCGCGCATCGCATTTGCCCATCATAAGGGAGGCACCGGCAAGACGACGTCATGCCTCAATATTGCCGGGTATCTCCAGGCATCGGGCCGCAGGGTGCTTGTCGTCGACTGCGACCCGCAGGCGAATGCAACCTCGGGCCTCGGCATCGTCCCGGGCTCGACCGAAAAAACAGTCTACGACCTCTTCATGAGGCGGTTCGACGGCTATCCCGACGTCTCGACCGGGGAGGCCGTCGTCCAGACCGCATCGGGCATCGACCTCCTCCCCTCGTCCCTCGACCTCGTCGGCGCGGAACCCTACCTCTATACCATCGACGACCGGGCGTCTGTCCTGAAAGGCGCACTCGACGAGATCGCAGGTCTGTACGATATGGTCCTCATCGACACCCCGCCGAGCATGGGCCAGCTCGTCATCAACGGCCTTGTCGCGGCCGACCATGCGATCGTCACGCTGGACCCGGGAGTCTTCTCTCTCGGGGGTGTCAGCACCATGAAGACGATCTTCCAGGACATCCAGACCTGTGCAGGCGGGACGGTCCGTCCGGAGATCGCGATCATCGGCCCGGGAAGCAGAGAGTCTGCCGCACGGAAAGGATTTTTTTCTTCGTTCTTTCACCGCCTGTTCCCTTCCGGCGAACCTGACGGGATCGAGGCCGAGGTCGCAAAGACCTTCCTGCGGGTGGAGAAAGTGCCGTACTCTCCCGAAATCCCGATGGCCCAGAAAGAAGGTGTCCCCATCTCCCACTACGCTCCTGCCTGCCCCGCGGGGCGCGTGTACCGGAATATTGCGGCCTTTGTCGAAGGCTGGAACTGAGGGGCAGTCTCGAAGGTGATGAAGATGATCTCAGGTAAACCAGGAAGAATGGCATTGTTTGCCGCTCCGTCGGCAATAATCGGTACAGACAGCGACCAGACCGAGGAGACAGGGCAGCAGATCGGCGAGAGTCTCCAGCCCATCCTCGATGCGCTGAACAGTGCACTGGCCGGAGACACCTCCGTCTCCCTCAAGGGGAAAGAGATCCCCGAGTCCCTCTCCGAACTCGGGACGGCCGTCGAAGCGGCGATCGCACACATACACGATAGCGAGATCGAGAACGAGAAGATCCAGAAGGAGCGCCAGGCCGAGATCGCAAAGGTCCGGAAGGAGAGCGACGCCGAGATCGAGAAAGCCCGGAAGGAGCACGAAGCGGCGGTCGCACGTCTCCACACGGTCGAGGAAGAGACCGGAAAGGTCCAGAAGGAACGCGACGAGGAGATCGAGGAGGCCCGGAAGGAGCATGAGGCAGAGATCAAAAAGGTGAGAGAGGAGCATGAAACAGCGGTCGCACGCCTCCACGAGGTCGAGGGAGAGATTGAGAAGGTCAGGAACGAGCACGAGACAGAGATAGAGACCGTCAGAAAAGAACGTGCCGAGATCCTCGACGGCAAAAACGCCCTTGAGGCCGGCATGAAGGTCATCTTCGGCGAGAACCCGATGCCGATGGTCCTCGTCGACCGCGACCTCAAGGCCCTCGACCTCAATGACGCCTACTGCACCCTGATGGGCGACACCCGCGACCACCTCCTCAGGGGGACAGGGAGAAAAATCGCGATCAAGCACCTCTCCGGCGAGGATAACGACACCGTCTTCTACCGTGGAAAAAAGACCCGCTCCCTGCTCGAAGTCACGGTCGGCGAGGCGAAGAAGATCGTTGAGGAGTACGGCATTCCCATCGCCGGGAGAACAGGACGGACTGAGAAGGCCCTCTTCGTCTTCTACGACATGACCGAGACGAAAAACGCCGAGGCAAACCTGAAGGAGGAGATGGCGAAGATCAAGGACCTCCAGATCCGTTCCCAGACCATCGTTGACGAGAACCCCATGCCCATCCTTCTCCTCAACCCGAAATTTGACGTTGTCGCTGCAAACGAGGCATATGCCTCGATGGCAGGGATCAGGAAGGACACCCTGATCGGCATGAGCGCCCGCTCGTTCCGGGTCCTCGACCAGAAAGGGGAGGGCCTGAAAGGGGCAATTCAAAAGAAGAAGAGGTGTTATGGCGAAGTTACCGTCGAGCTCCCATCCGGCGTGCACATCCTCGAACAGTACGGGATCCCGATCTATGGCGGCACCGGCAACCTGACCGACCTGATCGTCGTCTACAACGACATCACCGAGCGCCGGAAAGAGGAGGAGACGATCAAGGCGCTGATGACCGAAGCCGAAGAGAGGGCTGAACAGTTCGAGAAGAGCGCCAGGGACCTCGGCGAGGTCATGGCCCAGGTCGCGCAGGGCGACATCTCGCAGGAAGCCGCGATCGGCGACGGCGACCTCCTCGCCAGAGTGAAAGAGGACTACAACAGTTCTCTCGCTAAGTTCAGGGAGATCCTCGGCGACGTCAACAGCGCCGTCGCCGTCGTGGCTTCGACCTCCAGGGACACGAGCCGTGGGGCCGCCGACATCGGGAAGGCCACCGAACAGGTCGCCCTCGCCACCCAGCAGTCCTCGGAATCGACACGGTCGCTCCTCCAGGAGATCGAAGAGATCAGGCAGCAGGTCACCGACCTTTCGGCCTCCATCGAGGAGATTGCCGGGACAACGCAGGAAGTGATGAACCAGGCCGTTGCTTCCTCAGAGGCAGGCCGCGAAGGTGCGGAGATCGGAAAAGTCGCGTGCAAGAAGATGGAGGTTGCCAGTACCATCTCTGAGCAGAGCGTCAGCGAGATCAACGACCTCAACACCAAGATGCACGAGATTACAAAGATCATCAAGTTGATCAACGAGATCTCCAACCAGACCAACCTCCTCGCCCTCAACGCCGCCATCGAGGCCGCCAGAGCAGGCGAACATGGGAGAGGATTCTCTGTGGTCGCGGGCGAGATCCGGAACCTTGCCGGGGACTCGAAGCATGCAAGCGAGCATATCGAAGACCTGATCGCCTCGATCCAGAAAGACAGCGAGAAGACCGCGGCGTCCATGCGCTCTTCACATAAGGAGATCCAGGACGGCATCGAGAGCGTCAACGCGGCGATCGCGGCCCTGGCAAAGATCGGTGCCGAGATCGATGCCGCCGCGCGGACGGTCACCGAGATCACCAGGGCCACCGACGCCCAGGCACAGGCGACAAACACCGTCATGGAGATGATCGTCAGGGCCTCGGAAAACACCAAAGAAAACCTTAGCCGGGTGGAAGACATGGCCGCCCTTGCAGAGGAGGTCAGCGCCTCCACGCAGGAGGTCGGGAGCGCCGCCCAGGCACTCACCGGCCTCTCCTCGGACCTGAAGAAGAAAATGGACCACTTTACGATCAACTAATATGGACGACTTTGCCTCACTCAACAGGACCATCGAACGTATCGTCGGCATACGGACATCGCAGTACAAGGAAGACTACATCAAGCGGAGAGTGCTCTCGCGGATGCGCATCTCGGGGAACGAGACCTTCGACGAGTACCACCGCTACCTGATCTCCCACGAAGGAGAAAAGGAGGACCTGAGAAACGCCCTCACCATCAACGTCACCGAGTTCTTCCGTGACACGGAGGTCTTCACGGCCGTCGGGCAGAAATTGCTCCCCGAACTCCTGAAGAAAAAAACCCGGATCAGGATCTGGTGCGCCGGGTGCTCGACAGGGGAGGAGGCCTACACCTATGCGATGCTTGTGCGGGACCTCACCCTCACCCATGAGATCGACTGCACGATCATCGCCACGGATATCGACAAAATCGTGCTGGAAAAAGCAAAACAGGGTATATACGAGGGACGGTCCCTGAAAAACATGACAGAGTCGCAGATAAAGCGGCACTTCACCCACAGGGAAGACGGGAAATACGAGGTGAAGCCAGAGGTGAAGGCCCTTGTCAGGTTTTCAAACCATGACCTGATGTCGGGCGCCCCGGCCGCGCGGTTTCTGGACCTGGTCTCCTGCAGGAACGTGACCATCTACTTCAACGAACAACAGAAGACCGACCTTGCCCTCCTCTTCCACAGCTCCCTCGGGCAGGGCGGATATTATGTGATGGGCAAGACAGAGTATCTCGGTCGGGACGTCGAACACCTCTTCACGCCGTTCGACTCCCTCCAGAAGATCTATGTCAAGGCCTGAACACCACTATTTTTTGGGAGAATGTGCTGGTCGATCAGGACGCGGGCCGGCAGCCTGAAGAAAACAGTGTAGGACTTGCCCGGGTAGACCTCTTTTACGATCCTGAGCGAGCAGCGATCGAGTTCGACGACAAAGGCGATATCATAGTGCTTCTCCGCTTCAAGATAATACGCGGTCAGGGATGCAACCGGGTCGCCCCCACCGCTGCTGAGGATATGGTCGGAGAGGAGAGATCCGATGGAAAGAGGGATGTCGACACTTTTACCGTCAATGACCAGACGGCACTCTGTGGTCTCTATGGTGTGCTGAAGCAGGTACTCGCACTCGATATCGACCCTGTGCGACTCCTGGACAAGCATGGCGATATTCAGAAAATTCAGGAGCATATCGTAAAAATGGGCTTCGTCCTTCCCTCTCCTGATGACCAGGGCCTTCATGGCAAGATCGCGGACAGAGAGCGGGAGTTCTTCCTCGGCCTGAATCAGTTTCAGGAGTTCTGCACGTCCGGATATCGTTGAAAGGATCTCATGTAATGCTTTACACTGACGGTAAAAATCCTTCTGAAAAGGAGAGTCGGGAGAGCCCTGATCTTCAGCCATCTTTCTCATCATGAGATGAGACTTCAACCTTTGAGAGTCTTTGCATCATCTCTTTGCGTGTTGCAGCCCTCCGGATCTCCGCAAAAACGACGAAAAAATTCGTGCCAATGACGACGATGACAAGGATGACACTCATCCCCAGCAGGACCCCCTGTGCAGAGAGGAATGCAGCCCACAGGAGAGCTACAGAAGAGATCAGGTACAAAAAGATCCATGTCCTGAGATCGGGGATTTCCATAAAGAATAAAGAACAGTTATTTTGTATATAGATTTCGATTTTGCCAATTCGGGTCATGAAGACAATACGGGAATAAAGTATATAATCAAAATCATTTGCGAGAAATAGGGGAATATTTTTCTCTCTCAAATGCCGATCTATGATGTATGGCATCAGGAGATCTTCTGAGTGTCGCGGCAGGCGTGGGGATTGTCATCCTCCTTGCCTGTATCACTCATCCGGGCTGGTTTTCCCTCCCTGCGGCACCAGAGGAGAATACCCCGGTTCTGCCAGTCATGACGCCCACCCCGACCCTGCAGGTGCCGCAGACCCCTGCACCCCTTGTCGAGGTCCAGAGACTGGCGTATGTCAAAAATCCTGCATTACAATACCAGATCCATCTTATTCCCGAGAACAGTCCGGGCCATCTCGGAGCATCCGATCCTTCCTGGCAGGAGTCCAATATCAGCACCTTCGCATATCTGGAGGAGTCGCGGGGCGGCGCCACCGACACTTTCACCGTGCCCTATCCGCTCTGGAGGATCAACTGCACCCTTGCGGGAGGTAGCAGGCCCGAGGCCGCCGGCATCAGCGTGTTACTTGTCGATGCAAAGGACAATGAGATCGTCGACGGGGCAGAGGTCAAAGGGCAGGGCACGGTTATCAAAAATATCGAGGTCTCAGGGAAGCCATTTTACCTGATCATCAAAACACAGAATTCAGATCCCTTCAGGATCACTCTTGAAACAAAGACCCGGTATCTCTGAACAGACGACAGGTCCCTTTCAGGGACAAAAAAATTCATTTCTTAAAATTTAATACGACATATCATTATCATCTAGTATGCGCGGCGAGATACTCTCTGATGCAATCCAGTACGAGAAGATCGAGATGCTCAGACTGGATTTTTTCGGATATATCGAGAAGAATATCTCCAAGATCGACGATAAACTCCCTGTATTTTATGGGTATGCTGTTTCTGCACTGGAATCTTCTTTCCCCGATCTTGACGACGAGAGTTACAACGCCTTCATCGACTCGATCTGTTTCAAGATCCTTGACACCCCGGGCCGCGCATCGGACCTGGGACGAACCGAACGGGTGATCGAGAGTGCCACCAGACTGAAAAAAGGGAAAAATCCCCGCGCAGGCCTGGAAATCATCGCAGGCCTGAAACTGATGAAGTCAGGGGACTTTGAGCATGCTATCCCGTACCTGAGAAAGTACCGCTCCCAGGACATTCTGGTCCACACCTCCCTTGCGTTCTGTTATTATGCCCTGTCCCTCAAAGAAGTCGCAGGATTCAAAAATATTCCCCGTGCACCCGGGGAGATGGAACTGCGGGCGCGGGAACAGATGATCGAGATCACCCGCATCCACACAGATGCAGATTCAAACATACCTTTCAAAAACAGCCCGTGGCTTGTGCGCACGTTCTGGTTGATGATCTCCTGTGCCATCGACTGGTTCCCGGGCGAGCGGGCCTTCATCAAGATCGGTCTTCAAAAAGCAAAACGAGACCGGAACCACGAAATGAAAGAGCAGTTTCTGAGAATCGCGCAGACACGTTTTTTTGATGACAGAGAGTTCCTCCATGAGGCTTTTTACTCTGCCATCGAAGAGGGCGACGGGGGGAGGGCCGCCGGCGTCGTGAAGCAGATGATCCAGCAGTTCCCGGCGAGCGTCGAACCCCTCTACTTCGGGATGCTCCTCTCCCTGCGGACCACCACGCGGTCCGGGTACCAGACATTCAGGAAACAGGCGATAGAGAAGCGTATGCCACCCTATATTGTCGGCCTCCTTGACATTGTCTATTCCCTCCTCTCAGAACGCGAGGCCGAGTCGTATATCCAGATCAGGGACATGAAGAAAAAATATCCCTCGATGGACTATTACCTGACCCTCATAAACTATCTGGCGCACGAACTCTTTTCAAAAGACGAGAAGCAGGTTAAAAAAGCAAAAAAAGCACTGATAGATTCCATAGACGCCTATTGCAGACAGACCCTGAAGGCACGGTAAGTCAGGGGTACGTCATCCCTCAAGTGTCGGATCTTTAGGCACCCGTGATCACGCTCCTCGCAAGAGGAGAGCAGGCAGGAACACTGATCCATCGCCACCCCCCGGTCATCTTCATCATGGGGGGGATCCGGGGGTTTCCCCCGGCGCGAGAGAACAGATGAGAATTCATCATCCTTCTAACGGGGCGGCTCTTCTGATCAGTCTGCCTTATCCCATCCTCACGCCGGGGGCTCCCTCGAAAATCATAGATTTTCTCAACTCCCTCCGGTCGTCTCCCGTGATTGCGATGGGGTCGGGAAGGCAGAGGAGAGATCGTAAAGAAGGGGGTGTCGTCGCCGGCGCTCTTTTCACGAGGGAGTACAGAAAATTTTCCACAGCCAGGGCTCTCTATCGTCCAGGTACATTCGGGTGGCGATATTTTGTTCTTGACTTGCCACCAGGGATGGGGATAGCAACCCTTCGCATCAGGATTTCTATTCTACCTTCCCCGATCCGGCCCTACAAATTCAGGGGACCGGAGAGGTATCCCCCGAGAACAGAAGTTTTCTCGGCCCATCAAAGAAAAATCTGATGCGGTCCGTGGCGGCATCGTCAGGATAATAGTAACCTATCGCCGTCGGCGTCGAGAACCAGCACCTGCCGGTGGAGTCCACAAAAACGGTCTTTATGACATTCGACCAGATTCCGTGAGCCCGGTAGATGTGGTCGAGGACGACGCCGTCCTTCCACTGGAATAATCCATGGTCGGTCGCCACCCAGAGAGAACCGTCTGGGGCGGGGCAGACGTCGTTGATCTCACTGACGCCAAGGTCGCCCGGCGCACTGATCGCCGTCTCCAGACCGTCGCCGCCCAGGTGGGCGACACAACTCCGGTTGAAGAGGTAGACCCCACCGAAGGGATCTGTGACCACATCTGTAAACCCGGTCACCTTGCGGCCTTCGGGCATGACAGGATAAAACCCGGCACTCACGTTTTCCCCGACCGCAAAGACACCGTCCACACGGGAAACGCAGTACAGCACCCCGCCGGCAGGGTCAAGGACGAGGTCGTCCAGGGCATAACTCCCCGGACCACCATGGAACGGTTTGAACCAGGTCCATGACCCGTTTTCCAGCCTGTGCAAACCGGCATTGTGCGTCTCTATCCAGAGGGCGTCGTCCCAGCGCTGGAGACCGATCACGATAGGGTTCTTGAGTTGCTCCTGACCGACAACCACTTCAAAAGCCTGGCCATTCATCCGCTGCAGACCGGCAGGAGTCCCTATCCAGAGCATCCCGTCCGGCCCGTAGGTGACTGAGAGAATAAAATCGGAGATGAGCGAGTCTTTCCTGTACGCAGGGGGATAGTGATAGGTGGTCCAGTTGCCATTATAGGACGTCAGGCCCGAGGACGTGGCGAAAATCACCTCCCCTTCAGGACCATTGGTATAATCATTCACAAGATATGTCGAATAGGTCGACGAAGAGGGCGGGAAGATCACCAGATCGGCAGACACAGGTGCCACGAGAAGAAGAAGAAAAAACAGGAGGGGAATTACATCTCGGTGCATGTCCCGCTCGCCTTTCTGACCGTGATCGTTCCGTGGTTCTGCGGGAAGTACAGCACCGACCGCCCCACCTTCCCGCCGACATCCTCGGAGATGACCGGGATGCGGTGTTCCTGCAGGGACATATGGACAGCCTTGATATTCCTGTCCCCAATATTCAGGTTATTGTCATTGAACCCGAACATATTGGCTCCACCCACCAGTTTTGCCGTGAGCGACCCGTTCCTCGACCCCTGTGCTTCCATTCCTTCGAGAAGGACGGCGACAGCCGTATCCGCAAACTTTCCCGGCCTGTCCCTGTGGCCTTTGCTTTCAGGCAGCATGACATGCGCCATGCCACCGATAGAAAGACGCTCATTATGGAGGATCAGGGCGATGCACGAACCAAGACCGATGGTGGTCATCGGCCCGCTGCCCACACAGTACTCCCCAATCCCGATAACCCGCGCATTCACACCGATAGGCTGAAATTCGACCATCAAAATCCTCTCAGGAAGACTGAGCTGGCGAAGTCAGAGATTCAAGGAGGGTGACAAGGTTTTTGAGCAATGTCAGGTCAGGGAAGAGGAGGAGCGTCCCTTCGATCTCGTTCTGGCCGTTATGAAGGTTCGTCCTGAAGATGACCACTTCGTCCGTATCCTGTGCAACATCCGCAAGGATCGACTGAATGCCTGCATGAGCCATATCCACGCAGAGAGACGGCGGAGACGGCAACATAACGATGCCGAGCAGTTCGGCGGTCGCATCCAGGAACGCCGAAACCATGATGTTCCCCACCTCGATCAGAGCGCTCTGGTCCATGTCATTGATCTCCCGATCCATGTCGTTCATGCCAAGCATCGTATTGGTCAGGCATACCGCCGACTTCTGCGGCATATAGAGAACGACATACCCCTGTCCATGGGCTTCGCCGGTAATCTGGAAGACAACAAGCGCAGCACATTCGTCATCGATAACCGAGTAGAACTTTGAGATGTCGATGATGGAGACCGCCGGTACATCCATCTCGATCTGGCTCATGAGCATCTGGGAAAGGGTGGTCGCGGCATGGGCAGCGCCAATGTTTCCGAGTTCTCCCAGTGCATCCGTCTGTAACGCTGTTAATTGCATACTATGTGCCTCATACTATGGTGTTCACATCAAGGACCGGCACCACTTCGCCGTCACCGGGGATGGTGACACCCCCGACCCCGGGACAACTTCCGACAAGGGCGCTGAGCGGCTTTACGACGACTTCCTGCTGCCCTTCTACGACATTGGCCAGGATCCCGCATTTCTTTGAACGATACTGAAGGACGACAAGGACTTCGCCCGATTGGAAACTGCCGAACATGTCGTCCAGCGTGTAGAGAGGGAGAACCTCGTCTCTGAGGAGGATCACCCGGCTGTTGCCGACCCTGTGAATCCCCTCGCTCTTGAGCATTGCCACCTCGACAACATTCGAGATCGGGATTGCGCACCTCTTTCCATTGATCCTGACCATCATCACCTCGACGATGGCCATGGTGGGCGGCAGGACAAGTTCGAAACAGGTGCCCTTCCCGTGGACAGACTCGACCTTGATAGACCCCTTCAGGGACTCGATCGCCGCCCTGACCACGTCAAGACCGACGCCTCTCCCGCTGATATCGGTGATCGTATCGGCGGTCGAGAATCCCGGGTTGAACAGGACGTCGATGATCTGGTCGTCTGTCAGGGTTGCCGCCTCTTCGGCGGTGTACAGCCCCCGGGAAACAGCCTTCTGGCGGACCTTCTCAGAGTTGACCCCGGCACCGTCGTCCTCGATCCTGATGACGACGTTGTCTCGGTCACGCCGGGCCGAGAGGCGCACCAGACCCTTTTCAGGTTTTCCGGCCGCTTTCCTCTCCTCGGGGGGTTCGACACCATGGTCGACGGCATTCCTGATCAGGTGGAGGAGGGGGTCGTTGAGGCCGTCCATGACACTCCGGTCAAGTTCGGTGTCGCCGCCCTCGATGACGAACTCGACCTCCTTGTGGTCGTGCTGCGCCACGTCCCTGACAACCCGCGGCAGGCGGTTGAAGATGTGGTTCAACGGGATCATCCTGATGTGCATCATCAGGTTCTGCAGGTCGGCCACAGAACGGCCCACCATATTCAGGGCCTCGTCAAACTCCTTGATCTGGTTCTTCTGGGCAATCTGCTTGAGACGCCCGCGGTTGATGACAAGGTCCTCGACCAGGTTCATCATCTGGTCAAGGAGGTGAAGATCGACCCTGAGGTTCTTGATCTCCCGGCCCCGTTCATGGTGATCGGATTTCTGGGACGCCTCTTCCGATTTTTTCTGAGGTTTTTGCACCGGGCGGGGAGCATCCAGTTCAACGGTGACGCCGGCGATGTCGGTCCCGGAGACTGCTGCCCTGAGCGCCTCGGCACCGGCCTCGCTCTGGACGACGACCTCGAAGTGGGCCTCGATGTTTCCATTCTCGACCTCCTCCCGGGCAGGTTTCATGGAGACGATCCGGCCGATCTCTTCGATGTTGGAGAGGACGATCATCGCCCTGACATCCTTCATCGAACATTCGGGGACCAGGTCGACCCCGACGACATACATATCGCCGGACCCGGAGGGAGAGGGTGCGTCTTCAGTGTGGGCCTCGTCGGCACCGTTGTTTTCTGGTTCGTCGCTAGCCGGCGCGCCGCCATCTCCCCCATTTGTCCAGGCCTCAAGAGACGAGACCAGGTCGTCAATGGAGTTCCCGGTGTCATCGCCCCCACCGTCGATGGATTCGAGGATGTCATCGATCTGGTCGGTACAGGCGAGGAAAAGGTCGATGAGAGGAGCAGACGCCTTCAGCTTCCCGTTCCTGATGAGGTCGAAGAGGTCCTCCATCGAATGACAGAGCTTTTCGAGCTTCATATAGCCCATCGAGGCCGAGGCGCCCTTGATCGTGTGGGCCGACCTGAAGATTTCATCGATCGTTTCCCGGTCTTCACACTCCTCAAGGGTCAGGAGGGCCTGGGCAATTGTGTCAAGGTTCTCCCGGGATTCTGTTACAAACAGTCCCCTGTACTCTTCCATATCAGACATTTCCCATCTCCATTGTTCGAACCGTCTTCAGTACCTCACGAGGTATATCCGAGAGAGGGAGGACTTTATCGACGCTGTTTCTCTTCAATGCAGAGCGGGCCATCCCATAGACGAGACAGTCTTCCTCTTTGCATACGAATACCGTCCCCCCGGCAGCCTTGACATCAACCGCACCTTCGCCACAGTCGTTCCCCATCCCGCTCAGGACAACCGCGAGCGTATTGCGTCCATAGGTCCTTGCCGCCGATGAGAAGGTCTTGTCAATCGCCGGGCGGACGGCATGGACCGGCGGCGCTGTGGAGTGGACGATCTTCCCTCCGGTTTTCCCCTCTCTGGTGAGTAATGCGGAGATCACGGAGTGGAACCCCGCCTTACAGACGATGACCTCGCCTTTTTTTATGAGATGCCCGTTCTCGGATTCATGTACGGGAAGAGGACAGATCCGGTTGAAACGCTCGGCAAGGGCGGCTGTAAACCCTTCGGGCATATGCTGCGTGATGACGACAGCTGCCGTCATTTCAGGGGAGAGGTCTGAGAGGACACGGTCCAGTTGCTGGAGTCCGCCGGCCGACGAACCAAAGAGGACCACATGGGTGGCAAGCTCGTCTGATACGGAGCTGACTTTTTGCGCCGGCCTGATCTCTATCAGATGTCTGATCTTTGCCACAAGTTCTTCTTTCAGGCCACGTACCCGGAAGATGTCCTGCGGTTTCAGCATGAAGTCGTCGGCGCCAAGGCTCAGGGCCAGGCGAGTGTGTTCAGCGTCCTTCGAGGTGAGAGAACTGAGCATCAGGATCTTGGGACGGTACTCGGCACCTTTCAGCCTCTTCAATAACTCGATCCCGCTGACCTTCGGCATCTCGATATCGAGTGTCATGGCATCTGGCCTGAGCTCGTCGATCATCCTGAGAGCCTCCTCGCCATCTGAAGCGGAGCCGACGATCTCTATTCCCGGGGAAGCACTGAGAGTATCCTTCAGTATCGTCCTGATAAAGATTGAATCATCGACAATAAGCACCCGAATCATGATCAAGCCCCAAGGACGTTTTTCACCTCCTCAAGCACTTTCGGCGCCTGGAAGGGCTTGACGATATAGCCTTTCGCACCGGTCTTGACTGCCAGTTTTACCATCTGCTCCTGACCCACCGCGGTACACATCACGATTTTCGCATTCGGATCGGCCGCGCGGATGTTCTTCAACGCGTCGATGCCGTTCATCTTCGGCATGACCACGTCCATCGTAACGAGATCAGGCTTCAGTTCCTGATATCTGGCAATGGCTTCTTCACCGTTTTCTGCTTCGCCAACAATGGTGTGCCCTCCGGAGAAGAGGATATTCTTCAGGAGAGTTCGCATGAAGAGCGTGTCATCGACGATAAGGATTCTTCCCATGGTCTTCTCAGATTGTATTTGGGGTATCAAAAATATAAAACTTTCGTTTTTAGAAAAGGGTATAATAATTAATTATTTAAACTTTTGTGGCGTCTGTGATGTACCTGACACCTTTTGTGGTAAGTTTAACCTCTCTCCTGACCATCACAACCTCTGCAAGGCCGAGACGGATCAGGGCATCATAGATCTGGTCGATTTCTTTCAGTGATACACCGAGCATATTCTCAATCGACGCCGTATCCATCCCGCTATAGACGAGCATAGCGACCTGCGCGGACTTCGGGTCCAGGTCCCCCTCCATATCCATGCTCTTTGTGGCGTCCTTCAGGAAATTATAGAGGATCTGCAGGGTGGTGAGCGGGCAGAGGACAAAACTGGTGACCACCTCGGTCCCCTCGATATGATCGATCTTCACGACATCTGTGTCCTTCCCCTGCACCTCGCGCTTGGTCAGTTCGATGGATGCAACGTCGGCAAGAGGGACGCATATCTGCTCTGTATTCGAAAAAAACCAGATGCCCGACTTCAATACATCAATACCGCCTTTTTCCCAGCGTGCATCCTTGACAAACACCCCGCCCCTGACAGCCGGGGACATGAAATAGGCAGCAAGGCGGTAGGCATTACATGTCGCAAGGATATGTCTTTTCAGGACATTCAACACTTTTTCGACGGACGCGATCTTTACCGGCTGGTTTTCCTGCCCTTTTGTGGTGATGCTGAGGACACTGCCCTTCGCGTCAAGGTCAAAGATCGACTTGTTGGAAATAGCAAAAGATTTCGGCCCGGCGACCTGGATCTCGTCAGGCCCGAGAGTCAGCTTTGCACCCGCCCATTTACCATCAATCTCGATTTTAACAGGAACGTCAGTCATTATGCTTCACCTTCTTTTTCTTTGGATTTTTCAAAATATCCAGGGTATCCTGGAGTCCGGTAACAAGGTCGTCGGCAGAGACCTTCACATCTTTCATGTCACGCAGCAGGCTGTTATAGTCCTCCTTCCTCTGCTTCTTGGAATCGGTCTTGAGGAGGTCCATGAGCGCGTCGGAATCTCCTCCCCCCATGGCAAATGCCAGCATGTTCTCTTCTTCCGGCTCTTCTTCGACGACCTGTTCGGGAGGCGCCGGGGGCTGGGGGGGCGCGGCCGGTGCGATCGCCGCCGCAAGCGCGTCTGCCGCAGGTTCGGGAGAGAGACCGTCCACCTCTGCCACAAGGTCTGCCTCGTCAGGAAGGTCCAGTTCGTCGAGGCTGATCTCGTCGAGCCCTGCAAGTTCGCTGTCAAGTTCGTCGATGTCGCCGAGGTCTGAAAATTCTTCCAGCTCAGCCGAATTCGCCTCAAGGATCCCGGAAACAATCGCATCGTCTGTCGGAGCCATGGGGAGGTCACTGTCAAGGGAGATATCCAGTGACGGAGAGACACCCGATCCATTCTCCGGATCGTCGAGGTTGAGACTCTCAAGATCCTCCATGCTGACGTCGAGGAGGGGGTCCGCGGGTGCGGCGGCGCCGCCGGCGACCGGCGAGGAGGCAACCCCTGCCCCGGCGATCGGTGCGACGGGCAGGGCTCCGGCCGGATCAGGAACCGCGTCCTGCCCTTTCACCGTGGAGTCAAGCTTCTCGTCGATCTCCTGAAACGTCTTATCCCTGTGGAGCAGGGTGGCCTTCAGCCGACCGATGCCGTCATGGACAGCAGCCGGCAGGGAAACAAGGACCGCACCGATCCTGCCTGACGACTCTTTTTTTTGCACGGGCGGGGCCTGAACCTCGGCCACCTCTTTCCTTTTTTCTCTCCAGGCCCGGACATTCTCCCGGATCATGGCCGGGCGGAGGTCGGAGAGGTGGACGGCGCCAAGGAGGAGGAGCATCAGGCACCCTACAGCGACCGTTGCCCCGATCAGCAGTTCGATCGGGGGGTCGTAGAGGATGAGGACCGAACCGGCGCCCACAGTCGCGGAAAAGATCAGGAAACGCCTGATCTTCGGGTTTATCTCGGGAAATTTTAAGGTCTTCATTTTCACACCGTTCCGAAGGTAGGGATCTGGAAGAACAATCTGATCATCGGCGGCACAACAAGGAACAGAATTCCTGTCAGGGTGAAGAGAAGGGCAGAGAGGAAGTAGTACATATACCGGTCGCCGCCCACCACGATCTTGCCGGCCAGGATATTCGAGAGAGTGATCAATAGGAGGATGGTCGTCACATAGGGCACCATCTTGTCGGCAGGGAAGTTGATGAAGAGGTTCAGGGACCCCGTCATCGACCCTGCAACCGAGTCGGGAGAACTGAGGGCCGCACCACTGTCCCCGAGACTCTCCATGACACTGGCGATCGCCTCCGACATCGTCTCAAGGATCTCGTAGAGGGCGAGGAAGATCGCAACCATGGCCATATGCATCGGCACCAGGAGGACGATAAAACCGGTCGCCACCATGTCGCGCTTCCTGCGCAGCAGCACCTGGGAGAGCATCGACGATCCGACGATCTTGCCGACGACACCGGGTGCGCCGCCCATGGCCACCGAGTCACGGTAGATGTTCATGTACTTCGCGATGAGGTTTGTGCCGCACTCACCGATGAACTTCTCCCAGGTGACAGCCTCGTCGAGACCGAGGTTCAACTTCGTGTAGACCGAGTTGATGAGAGGTTCCAGATTGACAAGGGACTTCCTGTCGATCTCGCGGATCGCCTCGACGACCGTCGTCCCCTTGCCCTCCATGATCGATCCGATGCCCCTGATAAAGGCAGGAAAGTCCTCGTCCCGCAGGATGACATTGTGGTTGTCGATGTAGCCGATGATCCCGAGGGGTGCGAGGATGACACCGACAAGAAGGAAAATCAGTCCGGCCTGCACACCGGCAAGGACGAGGACGAGCACGCTTACTGCCATAATGATAAGGAGCGGCTTTTGCAGCGTGTCGATCATCGCCTGCTCCTTCGAGCACCAGCGGTTCATCGACCGGTCGAGCGTCTTCTCGTCGACAGGCACAGCCTTGTACATCAGGGCGACGCCGAACCCGGAGGTGAGGAGCACCAGGGCATAGGAGGTGTTGAGGGCCGAGTCAATGCCGCTTGGCGCGTAGATCGCCACCGAGATCATGATGATGATCGCCACAAGCATCGAGGAGAAGAGGAGGGCGATATACGCGTCGCCCCACTTCTTCAGCATCTCGAAACCCTGCTCGAAGGTGTTCCGGTAGACGCTCCTCGCCGTGTTCAGTTCCATGTCCAGGAACTCGCCGTCAGGCACGCCCGACTCGATGGCGTTGGCGTACCTGTTGAACATGCTCCTGAGCATGTTGTTGCTGACCCGTTCGGCAATTATCCTCAGGCCTTCCGAGTAACTGTAATGCCAGCTGTTTACGAAAAAGACCACCCGCTGGACATATTTTGTCGAGATGTACTCGTACCTCTTCGCCGTATACTCAAAGAGTTCCGGCCGGGAGACATTGGCCGTCATCGCCGAGGCCATATAGGTGGTCATGAAGACGAGGTCCCCTTCCATCATCTTGTTCTCGGAGATCTCGGCGAACTTCTGTTGTATCGACTCGACAGACTCGGAAAAGGGGATCTCGCCCCCGTTCACTTCCTGAATCCTGTCCTTGAGCGACTCGAACATATCTCAGACCTCGATATTCAGGAGACCCTGCTTCTTGATCTTCGAGATCATGTGGAAGAGGTCCCAGAACTTCGTACAGCCGGCAGCATTCAGCCTGCGCAGGATATTGGCCCTCTTCTCGACTTCGAAATAGATCTCGCTCCTCTTGCTCTCCGGGATGCCGAGCAGCGTTGCAATCTTGTTTTCAAGGAGGTAACTGCTCCCTTTCCCGCAGAAGACGTGCTCGTCGGTGACAGGGTCCCAGTGGAACATCTCGACAAAGGAGAAGCCCTGAGTCTGGGGGTCGTAGCCGACGAGTTCATTGATGCTGAGCATCCGCCGCACCGTCCCTCCGCCAGGACGACGGACCGCACTCTGGATGATGACGATGTTCAGGTTGTCCACGTGTGTCTTCGGGATGAGGATCGGGTCGCCGCAGAGACGCTGGATCAGTTTCTCGACAGACGCAGCGTGGAAGGTGCTCATGACAGGGTGGCCGGTCTGCATGGCGGAGAATGCGACGCTCCCCTCGACACCACGGATCTCACCGACCAGGATCTGGTTGGGGCGCTGACGGAGGGCGGCCTTCAGGAGGTCGAACATCGTCACATCGGCCCCATCGCCCTCGCCCTTGCCCTTTGCCTTGGCGACCTCGCGGGTCCAGTTCCTGTGCGGGACGGTCAGTTCAGGAGTATCCTCGATGGTGACGATCTTGTTCTCCGGAGGGAGGAAGGTGGTGAGGGCGTTGAGGCTTGTCGTCTTGCCGCTTGCCGTCTCCCCGCTCACGAACATGGACATGCCGTACTCCAGGCAGATCCAGAGATAGGCGGCGGCCGTGTAGTCGCAGGTGTTGGAGTCGATGAGCTGGAGGATGGAGAGAGGGATCTCGTTCACCTTACGGATGGTGAAGTTGCTCCCGTGTTTGCTCACCTCGGTGCCGTAGACGATGTTGATACGGGAACCGTCCGGGAGAGTGGCGTCCACCACCGGGTTTCTGTACGTGATCGGCCTCTTGATCCGTTCGGCCATCTTGATGACGAAGGCGTCGAGTTCGCGGGATTCCGTGAACCCGATAACCGATTTCAGGCCTTTGAGCATCTTGTGCTCGATGAAGATCGGGCCGACACCGTCACAGGTGATATCCTCGATATTGGGGTCTGAAAGGAAGGGTTTGAGGATGCCCATCTCGATCTTGTCGCGGATCATCATGTATTCCAGGGCACGGTATTCAGGGGGGGAGACGACGATCCGCCCATCGGCGGTCTGCATCAAGCCGGCAAGGACGTCGTCCTCATCGGCTTTTTTCTTTGCCGAAAAGTCGGTGTTGAGGAACTCGACGAGCCGGTCCTTGATGGACTTTTCAGCGACCGTGTCTGCGGCAGCGGGACCGATCTCCTCGCCGGGAACACGGGCATACAGGATCTCGTTGATAAGATTTTTGAGGACCGCGACGCGTTCCTCTTCGGTCACGGGGTCCTTTTCCAGCGCGTCCAGGAGGTCGATGAGACGCTTCTCGACGACCGGCATCAATGTGTTGACGCTGTGAAGGAACGAAGGCTCGATCGGGATGTAGTAGTTCCTGACGTCCTCGGGATCGGTGAGGATATGGATGAAGGTGTCCTCCCCCACCGGGTAGATGAGGTTGAGGGTCTCGATCTTCCTGACGTCCCGCGTCAGTTCGGAGAAGAAGAGAGGGATGCCGTAGGTGTTCACCGGGAAGATGTTGAGGTACTCGAGGAGGTGTGGGCACTGTTTGACATATTCCCGTGCATTTGTCGGGAGCATCCGGTAGAGGGCCGACGATTCCAGGTCATGATAGCATCCGCTCAGGTCTTCGTTGGCTTCCGTCTTGAAGGGCAGCTGGATCGAGAAGGGCAGACTGCTCATATCAGACCTTTGCGTAGGTCATCGGGATGATCTTCATGCCGTAGCCGGGGTGGACTTCGAAGCTGATGATGTTCCCTGTTGTCTTCTGCGCCCCACGCACCTTCACCACTTCGAGCATCATCACGTACTTGTCGCCGACGAGCGCCTTCTTCATGAAGAGGTGGGCGTCGCAGATTGACCTGATGCGCACCAGGGTGTCGGCCTCGAAGGCATAGGTGTGCAGGGTGATCAGGATCGTCTTGCCGTGGTCGACGAGGTTCTTGCAGTTCGTGAAGAAGGTAAGGATCATGTCGGTCGAGGCGTACTCGGTGAAGAGCGTCAGGGAGTCGATGACCGCAACCTGGGATGTGCTCCTCTGGATATGGGTGATGATCGTCTGAAGAACACCCTGCATATCCTCCTTGTTCCACTCGAAACCGACGGTATGGAGGGGGTAGATCCGCATGTAGCCCCAGGCAAAGTAGTCCGAGATGTCGAGGCTCATCGACTCCATCTGGCTGATGAAACTCTTGGTGGTGTTCTCGGTGGTGAAGAGGTCGACATTGAGCCCCTGTTTCATGGCGCCCCAGACAATCTGCTGAGTCAGGACACTCTTGCCTGTATCGTTCTCCCCCTCGATGAGGGTTAAGGACTCGAGAGGGAGTCCGTCTGCGATCTTCTTGTCGAGTTCTTTGTTCCCGGTGGAGAGGATCTTCTTGTCACTGCCGCCAAGGAGGTCGCCAAGGGATTCTTTTGATTCTTCTGCCATGTTCTCACCTGAGATATGCGGAGTCCGAGATGCCGTTCGGCGTCGTTACCTGGGCCCAGTCCGGCTGGTTGCCCTCGTACAGGATGGAGATATTCATCGTCTCGCCCGGGTCGAGTTCATGGGGATGGATGGTGTCGGGCTGGATCGAGACCCATGACCAGGTTCCGGGGCCACCTGAGGGGTTGTAGAGATAGTAGACCGGGGTCGCGTTGTCCACGGCGGTGAAGACTGCCATCCTGTCAAACGTCAGGACAGGTTCGCTGCCCGTGTTTTCCACGAGCACATAGATGGTCCCGGCATCGGCAGAGTGGCCGACGATCGCGACTGACGTATGGAGACGGGACTCCTGTACCTGGACCTGGTCCTTGTGGGCGGTGGCGACCACGTCCGCGGTGACGAGGACGCCGCCGATGATCGCGTACGCGACGACCACAAGAAGGACGATGGAGATTGCCGCCGTGACCAGTGACCCCGCCCCCATGCTTCATGCACCTGCCGTGAACTCTGTGGACCTCACCGTCCCGCCGGGCAGCACGATCTGGAAGTAGACGACATCTCCGGAGGTATCAGGGAGAAGATTGGTGGTGGCGTCGATCCGGACCGTCGCACCGGGTTGCCAGTAGTCGGGGCCGCCGTCGAGGATGGTGAAAGTCCAGTCACCGGGATAGGAGATCCGGTCGAAATCGCCGATCTTCCCGAGAAAAATATCTGCAGAGTCCAGATCATTTGCCGCGATCCTGACTGAGCCGACATTTTTCAGCCAGATCTTTGCGTTCTGGTTTTCGACCGAGGCAAAAGTGTTGATGACCTTGACGTCTGTGCGGACCTGTCGATCCACGGCATGAGATGTCGATCCTGCCGTGTCAGAGATGGTATAAATTATGGGAAAGATTGCATTGACGAGCACTCCGGCTGCTATTACAGCACCGATGAGCAATATAGCAGTCGTAATGGTTTCGCTCGACATCCATCATATCCTTTTCAGATCCTTTCCAGCGATTTCACCCAGTCGTCGCCGGAGTCTTTCCCGGTCTCTTCCGTCTTTGAACCTTCGATTTTTGTGCGGTTGTGGTCCATCAGCACCTCGATCATATCCCTGTCCAGTGCGGTGTCGTTCGGGTCGAGGATACGGTTTAAGACATAGAGCTCTGAGACGAATTCTTCGGCCTTCATCTCGTCGACCTCGCCGAGAGAGGCGGGCATGAGCCGCGCGATCTCTTTGACCTGGGAGACCTCTTCATGGGAGAGATAGCCCATCGAGGCGTAGGAATCGAGCATCATCTCCAGGCGGTCATAGCCATATTTCTTGACGGCCTTGCCGGTCCACTCAAAGAGGCGGTGGACCTTCTGGAGGCGGAGTTTCTCCTGCCGGGGCTGCTGGACTGCGGCCTGGGTGGCGGCGAGGTGTGCATGCAGGTTGGCAAGGAGGTTCTCGTCTGCCTTGAGGGCGGCAAGGTCGTCCCCTGCCTTTGCCTTTGGTTTCTGCGCGGGGGTGTCGGGTACGGCCTCGTCTTCAACCTCGTCCTCGGCGTCTTCTTCGACTTCCTCGGTCTTCGCCGCCGGCATCGATCCCATGCCACCTGCCGCGAAGACGAAGGGGTTCTCCATCTCGTTCATCCGCTCCCTGATATCGATGAGAAGTTTCTTGACCGAGATCTTGACGAGGTCCACCTCACGCTCCAGATTCGCGAGTTTGACCTCGGGGTCGTCAGCCGATGCGGCACCAAGGATCTGGTCAACCTGAGACTGATTTACCGTCATTCCACATCACCATTCCCTTTCTCAGAGTCTGACCTCAAAAAAAAGGGGGTTAGTAGATTCAAATCCTCACTCGAAGAGGAGGGTAACGTTGTCGACCTGGGTCGGCACGTACTTCTTGAGCTGGAGGGTCGCACCGACCGCAGGCTTGAGTTCAATGCCGAACTGGTCGCCGGAGACTGCAGTTGCAGACTTCGGGACCGAGACGTTAATCAGGAACTGTTCGCCCCTCTGCACGAGGGTGTCGTCGTTCCCGTTCAGGATCTTCTCGACAGACCAGTTGCCTGCACCGGGGACGTCAGGGGTAATCTTACCGGTCTTTCTGTCCACAGAGGAACTCCGGTTGACGATGTACTGTCCGCCCTTATCGGTATAGGTTATCAGGACGTCTCCGACATCATAGGCGCTGCCGCCGGCAGTCGTCGAGATGGTGAAGAGGACGTTTGTCAGACTCTTATGGTCGGGGGTGTTGCCAAGGCCGACAACATTGCCGACGATTTCGACACTCGAACTGGCCTGCGCCATACTGCTGTGGACGACTTCCTGGCTCTTCTGGGAGGTGAAGAAACCAGCGCCGAGCATCACATACGAGAAGACCGCTGCGACCACAACAAATGCGATGAGCACGATTGCAGCCTCAAGGCCGGTAAATGCTTCTTCCTGCTTGAAAGATCTCATTTCTGTCTCACCTCAGTACACTTCATAGAATCTGTCATCTACAATGCGCGTGGGGGCGGTCCGTGCGAGGGACAGCGCGGCACCGACCGACGGCTTCACATCAATGGTGAAGACCTGCTTCGGGCTGACGCTAACAGTATTCAGGGGCACATCAACTTTCACCAGTTCGCCGGCCTCAAGGAGGCTGTCGGTGTCGGTATCGTTGTTGTACCAGGTGTATCCTACCTGCGTACTGTTCAGCAACGCGAAGGCGTTGTCCGTGGTCACCGCATATGCAGTCCTGCTGAGGTCGACGGGCGTACCGCCGGAGGTCAGCTGGAGGTAAAAGGTCGCATTGGCCAGCTTGTTACTGGCGCCACCTATCACGACGACGCTGCCCGCCAGGTCGACTGACGAGCTCGTCTGGGAGGTCGCCGTGTGGACGACTTCCTGGCTCTTCTGGGAGGTGAAGAAACCAGCGCCGAGCATCATGTACGAGAACACAGCGGCCACGACGACGAAGGCGATCAGGACGATCGCTGCCTCGAGACCGGTGAATGCCTCATCATTCATTCCGAATTTTCTCATAACTTCACCCTGATTGATCAGTGAACGCTGGACCTTTCCAACATTCCTACACTATTGATTTGTGTATTGGCATATATACATTTCGTTTTCAGCCAGAAACGGATTTGTGGATTTATACCCTAAACACAGCATAATGAACGAGGATATACAAAAAAAGTATTATCGTCACAGGAGTACCATCTTCAGGAAGGTGATAGAATGGAACGGGCAGATCTCCTCAGTCTCGCCGCCGGGCTGGTCATTGTAATCGTCATCGCGCTCTTCATCAAGCCGATGATCGCGGCGGCACCGGTCAACCAGACACTTCTGGGAAGCGATCCCGCGCAGGTGACGTTCGCCCCGACACCCACACCCCTCACGCCGGGGTGGGACGGAAAGGTCCGGGATATCGGGTTTGTCGACCCGGCGACATACCATCTGAATATCACGGACGAGCAGGTCAGGTGGAGAGATACTCCCTCTGGCAATGCCGGGAAAGACATCATGGTCCCCTATGCCACGATCCGCGGCACAGGGAGCGGGACAACCGAGATCATCCATGTCCCGGTGCCGTACTGGGAACTGCGCTATGATGCCGACCCGTACAACACCGAATTCGGGTACCTCAATGTCCAGGTGATGGACGCCGCGGACCCCAACAGGTTCGTCAGGATCGTCACCCTCCAGCGCCCGGACCTGATACTGGGAGAGAATGCAACCAGAGAGTGGAAACATGAGAACTGGAAAGAGATCTTCTATGAGGGGCAGAGAGACTACTGGTTTGTGATCAACACCCAGTGCATCAGGTCGTACACGCTCCAGGTCATGGTGCCGGAGAAGTACGTCCCCGAGAACCTCCAGTAACAGATCCATTCTCAGAATATTTTTTCCCTTTCCTGGCAGGTGCGCTCCCTTTTACGCCCCGGCACTATCGACAAAGAGGAGCGGCATCGATGCAAAAAAGTTTGGCCCCGTAGATTTTCTGGCCGGGAGTGTCGGCGGCGAGTGCGAGCACTAGGAGAGAGGGGGGATGGCAGCCCCCATCATCACGACCTCCCCTGTCCATCTTCTCAGGGCCAATCATAGGCGGGGATTCGAGGGCTTCGGTAAGATGTAGGGAGAAGGCAGGGGGTTCACACCCTTCGCCAGAGAATCCGGGGGAACATCTACCCGAACATGAGATATCCCCATAGCCAGATGAACACGAGTTCTGGGATACCCTCATGAACGATTCTACAAAGATATACTTTTCAAAAGTCAAGCATCTTCGGGAAATGGGTTAAGAAAACAGATCCTATAAGCCTCAGCCGAGATTTGAACTCGGGACCTTGTCCTTACCAAGGACACGCTCTACCAGCTGAGCCACTGAGGCACGGATGCATTACAATATAGAGCATATCCGGTATAAAAAAGTGTTGATAGTTCCAGATATGAGATCAAATAATAAAAAATGTATATTCCGGACATATGCCTCATAAATAGGGACGTATTGCAGAAATACTTGATTTCACCGCGTCAATACCCTCAACCTCGATCACCGGGACAAGACCGTTCTGTCCGACCGCTTCCATCACCGCGGCGAAGTCGATGGTGCCCGCCCCTATCGCGGAGTGGGTGTCCGCCGTCCCGTCATTGTCATGGATGTGGATATGATCGATCGGCACCCGCAGGAATGCGGGGAGACACCCCTTGATATGGGCGTGGCCGACGTCGAGGGCGAAACCCGCGCCGTCAGGGAGGGGGAGTTCATCCGGCGTCTGGAGGAAGAAAAATTCCCAGGCCATGTTCTCCACCGCATACCGCACAGACCGCTCTTCCGCCGCCGCGGAGAGGGCGGCAAGGGAGCGGACAAACTGCCTCTGCGCCCGCTCCCTGTCGGCCTCCCAGGCAAAATAGCCCGGATGGACCACGACGTCGGCGTCCACCTCAGCGGCGACGGCGAAACAGTCATCGATCACCCTGACGCTCGCCTCCCTGATCGGTTCGAGAGTGCTTGCGATATTGACGCTCCGGGACGGCGCGTGGATGGAGTACTTCAGGTCGTAGGAGAGGAGGGGTTCGGCACTCTCGATATAGTGGCAGCCGTCGTCCATCACCTCGACATAGTCGGTCAGTTCGGCGATCTGCTCAAGGGCTGCGGGGAGAGGAAGGGAGTGGAGCGCGTAGGTGGAGACGCCATACATGAGAGAGCATTAGTCCTGAGGTTCATAAAACGCTTCCCGCACCCTGCGGCAACAGGTGGTTTCTTGCCCGTCCGCGCCCATACTCCCCCGGTGATTCTGCAATGCCCTATCGTCATCTCTTCGGCCCGGTCCCGTCACGGCGACTCGGGATATCCCTCGGCATCGACCTGGTGCCCCTGAAGACCTGTTCTTACAACTGCGTCTACTGCGAGTGCGGGCCGACGACGGCGCTCACCACCGAAAGAAAGGAGTACGTCCCGACCGGGGACGTGATCGCAGAACTCAGGTCCTATCTCTCGACCTCGCCCCGTCTCGACTACGTCACCCTTGCCGGGTCGGGGGAACCGACCCTCCACACAGGTATCGGCGAGATCATACAGGTGGTCAAGTCCGAGTTTCCCGCATATCGCGTCGCCGTCCTCACGAACGGCAGTTTCCTCCCCGACCCGGCGGTGCGGCGCGCCCTCCTCGACGCCGACCTCGTCGTCCCGACGCTGAACGCCGTTTCCGACCCGATCTTCAGGAAGATCTGCCGGCCGCACCGGAGTCTTTCACCAGAAACCCTGATCGACGGCCTCATCGCGTTTCGCAAAAGTTTTTCCGGAGAGATCTGGCTCGAAGTCTTCATCGTCCCGGGCGTCAACGACGACGACGCGGAGGTCAGGAAGATCGCCGACGCCGTGCGGGAGATCAGGCCCGATCGCGTCCAGTTGAACACCCTCGACCGCCCCGGCGCCGCCGCATGGGTGCGGCCTGCCGACCACCGGACTCTCGACCATATCGCTTCCCTGATCACGGCGGCGCCGGTCGATATCGTCGGCGGCCTTGTATCACGGCATGAGATCGACAGTTTTCACCCGGAGAGCGCCGACACCATCCTCGCGCTGGTCAGGCGGCGGCCCTGCACCCTCGACGACCTTGCGCGTGCCACCGGCATGCACAGGAACGAGGTCGGGAAGTACCTCCAGTACCTCCTGGAGAACCATCTCATCGAAGCAAAAAGAGCGGAAAGAGGAATTTTTTTTCTTTCCGTCTCATGACTTCCTGATGTGCACGTCCATCTGGGGGAAGGGGATCTCGATCCCTTCCTCCCTGAACCGCTCATCTATCCTCGTGTTGATGAAGTCCTGCACATCCCAGGCCATATTGAAGGCCTTCGCCCAGACGACGAGGGTGAAGTTGAGGCTCGAGTCGGCGAACTCCAGGAAATAGACGCTCGGCGGGGGGTAGTTGAGGACGCACGCCGACCGATCGACCGCCTCGTTGGCGATCTCAAGCAGGATCTCCTTCACTCTTTTGACGTCCGAGCCATAGGCGACCGAGACCGGGATCTTGATCTTCAGCCGCACCTCGGGGAGGGCGTAGTTGATGATCACAGAGTTCGCGATCTTGGAGTTCGGGATGGTGAGGAGCTGGTAGTCGAGGGTCTGGATGCGGGTGCTCCGCGGACCGACGCTGATGACGTCCCCGAGGTAGTCGTCGATCTTGATCCTTGATCCGATCACCCATCTTGAAGGGCTTGTCCATCACGATCAGCGCCCCGCCGAAGAAGTTGGAGAGGAGGTCCTGCGCCGCGAGGGCCACGGCGACACCAGCGATGCCCGCCCCGGCAAGGAGAGGCGTGATGTCGATGTCAAGGGTGCTCAGGATGAGCAGGAAGGCGATAAACCAGATGACGTACTTCACCGCGATCTCAAGGACGTCGATGATCCGGTCGTCGACCTCGCTCTCTGTCCGGGCCGCCATCCACCGGCCGTACAGGTGGATGAAGTTGTACGAGAAACTCGAAGCCACCCATGCCCCGATGATGATGTAGAAGGCATTGAGGTACTTCGAGTCGAGGATGTACTCGTACTTCGGCGGGATGATGCCCGACGAGACAATGGCGAGGTACACCGTGACGACGAGGATGGTAATGATGAGGGGTTTTCCCGTCGCCGCAACGAGGATATCGTCGATCTTTGACTCTGTCTTTTCCGCGCGTTTCAGCAACCAGTGATAGACCCAGTACAGGACCACCGATCCGATGAGCCCCGCAAAGAGGAGAAGAACAGCGTAGAGGGGGTCGCCCATAATGAGTACACTTATGCGGGGGTACACGTATTAACTATGAGGATTCCATGGCAACAGGAGACGAACTGAAGGCTGCGCTCCACGAGATCGTGGACCGTAACTATACGTTTATGCACATCTGCGGCACGCACGAGGCTGCCATCGCCAGATCAGGTTTGCGCAGTGTTCTTCCTGAAAACCTGCACATCGTGATGGGGCCGGGGTGTCCTGTCTGTATCACACCACAGGGAGAAATCGACGCCGCCCTTGAGTTTGTCGAGAAAGGGTGTATCGTCGCCACCTACGGCGACCTCCTCCGGGTCCCGGGCACGAAGGGCTCTCTTGAGTCCTGCGGTGGGGACGTGCGCGTGGTGCAGGGCATCCACAAGGCCGTCGAGATCGCGGAGAAGACCGATAAGGAGGTCGTCTTCATATCGGTCGGCTTCGAGACGACGGTCCCGACGGTCGCCGCGACCATCCTCTCCCACCCGCCCGAGAACTTTTCCATCCTCTCCTGTCACCGCCTTGTCCCGCCGGCAATGCAGTGGCTCCTCGAACAGGGCGAGGCCTCCCTTGACGGCTTCCTGCTCCCCGGCCATGTCTGCGTGGTGGCGGGATACGAAGAATACGAGCAGTTCCCGGTACCGCAGGTGGTCGCCGGTTTCGAGCCCGAGGACATCCTCCTCGGCCTCCTGATGCTCGTGAAACAGGTGAAGGAAGGAAGGCACGAGGTCGAGAACGCCTACCCGCGCGCGGTCTGCCGGGAGGGGAACACGAAGGCGAAGGCGCTCATCTCCGAGGTCTTCGACACGGTCGATGTCGAGTGGCGGGGTTTCCCGGTGATCCCGAAGTCAGGGCTCTGCCTGAAAGACAAATTTTCCCAATACGATGCCAGAAAAAAATTCGATATCGAGATCAAGCACGTCGAGAAGGTCTCGGGCTGCATCTGCGACCGGGTCCTGCGGGGGATCGCACAGCCGACCGACTGCAAGCTTTTCGGGAAGGTCTGCACCCCGAGGACGCCGGTCGGTCCCTGCATGGTCAGCCACGAGGGCGCCTGCAAGATCTGGAACCTCTATCATGTCCGTCATCTCTGATGGCGGCGCAATCTTTTTTATACCCGTCTGACCAACATATACAGGCCTGTCCCGGTAGGGTAGTGGACATCCTGAAAGCCTCCGGAGCTTTCGACCCGGGTTCGAATCCCGGCCGGGGCGTAGTTCCCTTTTTCTCATATCACATCCCTGACTGTCAGGTTTCTTCTTTTCTGGAACTTTCTCTATCCCTCTGTCCAGGGAGAGATCACAACCACACATTCATATGCACATATATTCATATGATCATGTATGCATGATGATATCTGTACGGTCAGGTGCATCCACCAGGATGCCGTCGAGGAGGCCAGAGAGCAGCTCATCGACGACCAGACCAGCCAGGCCGTCGCCGGCATCTTCAAGATCTTCGGAGACCCGACCCGGGTCAGGATCCTCTCCGCCCTGAACGGCAGGGAACTCTGCGTCTGCGACCTCTCGGTTCTGCTCGGAATGAGCCAGTCGGCGATCTCCCACCAGCTCCGTCTGCTGCGAGGGGCAAACCTGGTGACTTTCAGGAAGGAGGGAAAGGTGGCGTATTATGCCCTCGCCGACGACCACGTGACCGACCTGCTCAGGGCGGGGGCCGCACATGCACGGGAGTGAAGGCGGCGGCTGCAGCTGTGCGGCCTGCGGCCCACACCACGAAGAGGAAGAGGGCCACGGGCGACACGAGGTTGCGCTCATCGCCGGAGCGGCCGTCCTCCTGGCCGCAGGTCTGGTCGTCGACAGTGCGACACCATACGGGGAGGGGGCTCTCCTGCTCTTCGTCCTCTCGGCGCTCGTCGTGGGGTATGACCTCCTGAAAAGCGCTCTCCGCTCGCTCCTCAGGCTCAGGTTCACGATGGAGGTTCTCATCGGCATCGCGGCCGCAGGGGCCTTCCTGATCGGCCACCCGGCTGAAGGTGCGACCGTCCTCGTCCTCTTTGCTGCCGCAGAACTCCTCGAAGCCCGTGCAACGGAGAGGGCGCGCCGGTCGGTCGCGGACCTCTTCTCCCTTGCGCCGGTGAACGCGCTGGTGCACCGGGACGGGAGATGGACGACGGTGGAGGTCCATGAGGTCGGGGTCGGCGAGCACGTGCTGGTCAGGCAGGGCGACCAGATCCCCCTCGACGGCGTCGTGGTGTCCGGGGCCTCGGCCGTGGACCAGGCGGCCCTGACAGGCGAGAGTGTCCCCGCCGCAAAAGAGATCGGCGACGAAGTCTTCGCCGGGACACAGAACCTGGAGGGTTCTCTTGAGGTGGAGGTGACGAGGCCGGACACAGAGAGCACCCTCGCACGCGTCGCCGCCTATGTAGAGGAGGCGCAGCAGCGGCGGTCGAGGACGGAGAGGTTCATCGAGACGTTCGCACGGGTCTACACCCCGGTGGTCATCGCCGGAGCCCTCGCGGTCACCGCTCTCCTGCCCCTCGTCTTCGGAGTCCCCTTTGCCGACTCGGTCTACCGCGCCCTCTCCCTGCTTGTCATCGCCTGCCCCTGCGCCCTCGCCCTCTCGACACCTGTCTCGATGGTCTCAGGGATCACGGCCGCAGCCAGGCAGGGGATCCTGATCAAGGGGAGCGACTACCTGGAGACCGTGGGCCGGGCGCGGGTCGTCGTCTTCGACAAGACCGGAACCCTGACCACCGGGCGCCTGCAGGTGACAGAGGTGAAGGGGTCCGGCAACGCAGGCGAGAGGGAAATCCTCCAGATCGCCGCCAGCCTGGAGACCGGGTCAGGCCACCCCATCGCCGCCGCGGTGATGGCGAAGGCGCGGGAGGCCGGGGTCGAGGCCGGGCCTGTCGAGGGTTTTTCTGCGGTCCCGGGCTCGGGCGTGCGCGGCACCCTCGGCGGCCGGGCCTGTGCCCTCGGGAACGGCCGCCTCTTCCCCGACGTGGAGAGCGCGTGGGAGGAGGAGAAAGGACGGCTTGAGGCCGCGGGCCAGACCGTCGTACTCGTCAGCGACGGCGGCAGGGTGATCGGCCTGATCGGGCTGATGGACACCATCAGGGAGGACGCCGCCGCCACGGTCGCTGGTCTCCGGGCCCGCGGCATCAGGACGGTGATGCTCACCGGGGACAACGAGAGGGTCGCGGCGGCGGTCGCGGGCCGCCTCGGTATCGACGAGTACAGGGCCGGACTCCTGCCTGCTGAGAAGGTGCAGGCCGTCGAAGACCTGACCGGCCGCTTCGGTGAGGTGGTCATGGTCGGCGACGGCGTCAACGACGCTCCCGCCCTGGCCCGCGCCGGCGTCGGCATCGCCATGGGGGCGATCGGATCGGACATCGCCATCGAGACCGCGGACGTCGTCCTGATGCACGACCGCGTCGCCGGCATCGAGACCCTCATCAACCTGAGCAGGAAGACCATGAGGGTGGTCCGCCAGAACGTGGCCGTCTCCATCGCCGTGAAGACCGGGATCGCCGTCCTCGCCGTCCCCGGCCTCGTCACCCTCTGGATGGCGGTGGCGATCGGGGACATGGGCCTCTCCTTCGCGGTCATCGCCAATGCCCTCAGGATCCCCTGGGGGAGGAAGAGGTTCCACCCGACACCCGCAGAGACCGCCGAAAATCAGACAAAACCGTTAGCCGTTCACCATGACAATACGCTTTGAACGTCCCGACCCTGCCGCGATCAGGGAGAGGGGCTACACCCCCGCGGATCTCCATGTCCACTCCTCGTACTCGGACGCGCCGACGCCGGTGCGGGCCCTCCTCGCACGGGCGGAAAGCCTCGGCATCGGCCTCGCCATCACCGACCACAACGAGGTCCGCGGCGTGGCGGAGGCGGTGGAGCGGAGGCCAGAGGCCCTCGTCGTACCCGGCATGGAAGTCAGCACCGCGGACGGGCCGCACATCCTCCTCTACTTCCCGACGCTCTCCGGCCTGCAGGATTTCTATGCCCGCGAGATCAGGGAGAGGAAGGGGAAGAGTCCGTACCTCGCGGTCCGCCTGACCGCGGAGGAATTGGTGGAGAGAGGGAAGGGCTATGACTGCCTCATCACGGCGGCACATCCCTTCGGCTATTTCTTCCTCGACAAGGGCCTCCTGAAGTGCACGGCAAAGCACGCCATCGACCCTGCGGTGGCAGGGAGGGTCGACGCCTTCGAGGTGATCTGCGGGGGCATGGGGAGGGGCCTCAACACGCGGGCGGCCGACGAGGCGGTCCGCACAGGCCAGGGCATGACCGGCGGTACCGACTCCCACCTCCTCGGCCACCTCGGCGGGGTGGTCACCTGCTGCCAGGCCGACACGGCCGAAGAGTTCATCGAGGAGATCAGGCGGAACAGGAGTCATGTCGTCGGCGAGGAGACGAGCGCGTTCGGGAAGGTCCTCACCGGCGGGGCGATCCTCGGAGGGTTCCTGCCGTACACGGTCCCCTCCCTGCAGGTCCACTACGAGCAGAACATGCCGAGGTTGAAGCGCTATTTTACGCGCCGGCGTGAATAGGAAATCACAGGAGAGGCGAGAAGAGGCGGGATACCGACTCCTTCACCTTGATGACCCGCCCGCGGGCTGCATAGACGGCAGGGGTGAGTTCGCTGCAGTCCCGGATGTCCGCAAGAAAGATCTCGTGGAGGCGCCCGGCCACCGCGGGGTCGTAGACAAAGGCGTTCGTCTCGAAGTTCAGCCGGAAACTCCGTTCGTCCCAGTTCGCGCTACCCACCGAGGCCGTGATGCCGTCGACAACGATCGTCTTCGCGTGGATGAAGCCGCGATCATAGGTGTACGCCCGCACTCCGGCCTCCAGCAGTTCCCCGATAAACGAATAACTCGCCCAGTAGACGAAGGGATGATCGGGTTTGCAGGGGATCATGACCCGCACGTCCACGCCGGAGAGGGCGGCGATCCGCAGGGCATCGGCGACGCTCCCGTCGGGCACGAAGTACGGGGTCTGGAGATAGACCGACCTCTGTGCCGAGTTGATCAGTTTGAGATAGGCCTCCTTCACCTGGTTCCACCGTGCGTCCGGGCCGCTGGAGACGATCTGGATGCTGGTCTCCCCGACAGGGACCATCTCCGGGAAATAGCGGGGTGAATAGGAGAGTTCTGGGCCGGAAGCAAAGTTCCAGTCAAGGAAGAACCTCCCCTGGAGGCCTGCGACGGCATAGCCCTCGATCTTCAGGGCGGTGTCGCGCCAGTAACCGAAACGTGAGTCCTTCCCCAGGTACTCGTCCCCGATATTGAAGCCGCCGACAAAGCCCACCCTGCCGTCGATGACCGCGATCTTCCTGTGGTTGCGGTAGTTCATCCGGGGGTTCAGGTACGGGACGACCGAGGGGAAGAAACGGGCGAGACGGCCGCCGGCACCGACAAAGGCGTCGAAGAAGTCGCGGGGCAGCCGCGCGCACCCCAGACCGTCGACGAGGAGGCGGACCTCGACGCCCTGCCGCGCCTTCTCCGTGAGGGCGCCGACGACCCGGCGCCCGAGGGCGTCGTCCCTGATGATGTAGTACTCGAGATGGACGAAGTCCCGCGCCCCGGCGATGACGTCGAGGAGGGCGGCAAATTTCTCCTCCCCGTCCGTGTAGACGGTCACCCTGTTGTTGGCCGTGAGAAAGGCCCAGTTGTTCCTCATCAGCATCAGGACCATGCCCAGGTAGGCCCCCAGACGGGGATCCCTGAAGGCGATCTCCCCTTCGGCAAGGCTCTTCATCTGCGCGGCGATCAGGCCCTGGACACGGGCGTCGTCCTCGGCCTTCACCTTGAAGAGGTGTTCCCGGTGATAGTTGTGACCGAGGAAGAGGTAGAGGACAAAGCCAAGAAGAGGGAGGAAAAAGAGGATGCTAAGCCATGCAAGCGTGGTCGAGGGGTTTTTGCGCTCGAAAAAAACGATTGTCACCGCAAAGAGCACATTCAGAAAGAGGACAGGGACAAAGAAGAGATCATAAAAGATGTCTATCATTCTCCTCACCTCGCGCGATACCGGCCTCTTATGCTCATGATTTCATCGGCCACCCGTGCCATTTGCTTCAAGCACCTCCCCCTATATTTGCTGGCCGGAGTATCAAGGGAGAGATATACGCATCATAATATAGACATGCCGTTCCCCCTCTCTTCCTGTGAGCCGTCACGTCCTGGCAGGGGGAGAGAACAGGAGCGGCGATATATATCCCCCTTAGTCGTCATATCCGACGATTCTTCTCAGGTCTCTGGCATACTCACTCTTTTCCCTGCTCTTCGGGAGAAGCTGGAGGACTTCAAGTGCTCTCTCATAGCGCTGGGCGGCGTAGGAATCATCAAAAAGAGTGCTATCGACCTGCACCGGTTCCCCCGAACATCCGGGGGTGCACAATACCCTGAGGGCCTCCCTCTCCTCCTTCGAACCTGCGGTGACGACCTTGCCATGCATGCAAAAAGCTTCGATTGAAACGAACAGGCCATAGATGCCGCCGTCGCACCGCCACATACGATCCCCTGAGGACTGGAAAATATGCATTGTCTCCTTCAATGCCTCGATCCTGCGGGCATAGTCTCCCCGTGAGATATATTTCTGGACCTCCAGCCTCTCCAGTTCCTCGTCGGTGACAAGAACCCGTATCCCGTCCAGGGGTCGTTTCCGAACATGGATGATATTGCGGCATGCCGGGCATTTTTTCGTTGCCATCGGCTTCTCCTTCAAATACGCATCGCAGTAGGGGCATAGGGGTTCGACCTTGCCGAGGGCCTCCAGGTCGTGGGGTATCTCCGCGACGATGCTGTCGATCAGGAGGTCATAATCGACCCGGCCTTCAGAATCCCGTAAAAAAGGCATTTCAGATCTGATGCCGCAAGGACTATGAAAGTTTACCATGAAAAACACCTGCGGCATTTTTCATCCCGATGCCCGAGACTTTGTTTTATGAGCAGGTTTCCGGAATGCATGCAGGACGCCAACGACCCGGAAAACCTCGAATTGCTCTTCTCTCTTCCCATTCGATCCATACTCTCTCTCTTTACACTGTCAAGGAGGACTGCCACACCCTCTCTGTTACGTACGGTCTGGCCTGGTGGTCTGCACTCTCTGTGCTGCCGATAAGACTCATCGGAAAAGGATTCCAATTGTCTTTTTACGATAGAATTAGAGATTACGGATTCTCAGGCCCCGGATATGAAAGATTCCGTCCAATATTTTATTGCAATATATAATATACGTTACGCTTTTTATATCCAAATTCTATTTCACACCCACTATTTACAGACCCTAAAAAGAATACAAATAGATACGGAGGCATCACGATACGTTTTTAGCGTCAGCATGGACACACACGATCTTCGCGCCAGATGATGCCCGGGCGCATCACATCACCGCCAGTATCCCGGCCATCAGCGCCATTCCGGCAATAAGTCCATAGATCGAGAGGTGCGCCTCCCCGTACTCCCTCGCGGCCGGGAGGAGTTCGTCGAGGGCGACAAAGACCATGATGCCCGCGACCACCGCAAAGATGGCGCCGGACAGTGCGGCATCCATATACGGGGAGAGGATAAAGAAGGCGATCAGGGCACCGACCGGTTCGGCAAGTCCGGAGAGGAGGGAGTAGCCGATGGCCTGCGTCCTGCTCCCTGTCGCATAATAGATCGGTACAGAGACCGCGATCCCCTCGGGGATGTTGTGGATCGCGATCGCGGCCGCGATCACGACCCCGAGACCGGGGTCGAGAAGGGCGCTGGAGAAGGTCGCCATGCCCTCGGGCATGTTATGGAGGGCGATCGCACCGGCGGTGACGATGCCTGTCCGATAGAGTCCGGCAGACCCGCAACCCCTCCCGGCCTGATTGCAGATCTCCTCCACCCGCCTGATCTCATGGGGGTTCTGGGGGAAGGGGACGAGGCGGTCGATCGCGGCGATGGCAATCATGCCGCCGAGAAATGCGGCCGCGGTCTGCCACACACCGAGGCCCTCCTGCGCGAGAGGGAGGAACTCCACAAAAGAGACATAGATCATCACCCCGGCCGAGAAACCGAGCCCGACCGAGAGCATCCGGGTGTTTGTCCTGCTGGTGAAGAGGGCGGCAAGGCTTCCGATGCCGGTCGAGAGGCCGGCGAGCAGGGTCAGCCCGAAGGCCACCCAGACGGAGGCGGGGTCGGTCATCATGCAGGCAGGGAACCGATCGCCCGCACGGTTCTAATATTCACCGGTGGCGTTTCTCGAAGCGGGACTTTGTGCAGAACGCTGAGAAATGCTCAAGTGTTCCTGCAGGACAGCCGCCTCTGCCGAAGTATTCGACCAATATTCCAATCTGCTCGATGGTCTCGGGATGGAGTTCGTGTTCCATGAAACACGCGTCTTTATCGGCGACGCCCTCGGGCACTTTGATAAGCATCAGGAAGGACTTGAGGGTGTCATGCCGTGACTTGATCACCCGCGCGATCCTCTCGCCCTCGGGCCTGAGGGTCACACCTTCGTACCGCCTGTACTCCACAAGGCCCATGGCGTCGAGTTTCTGGAACATCTCCACGACGCTGGAGGGACTGACGTCGAGTTCGCCTGCAACGTCCTTTGTCCGGGCATAGCCCTTTTCAAGGGAGACGTTCAGGATCGCCTCCAGATAGTCTTCGGCTTTTCTGGTGAGGGTGGTCACACCCTGTACGTTGGCCATACTCCATCAAAAATGGTTGGTCAGGCTTCCTGCCTCTGATTGAGGAGGAGCCAGCCGACAAGGAGGACAAAGGGCAGCAGGAGGACTGCCGGGCTGTACGGCGGCATAAAGCCGGCGACGAAACCTTCGAGCGAGTTGAAGAATGCCTCGCTCTCCTCTCCCGCCGGGATGCCGCCACAGATCATACCGAAGATATCGCACCCGGCGATCAGGCCGACCATCGCCGCACCGAGGACGGCGGTGGCGCGGCGATCGAGATCGCCGGATGAGCGGGCGCCTGTGAGGAGGAATAGTCCTCCGAGGGCGACGACCAGACCGCCCCATGCCCAGTGGAAGAAGTCGTCACCGGTGATCTCAAGGATGCCGATACCGACCGGCCCGGTGCCGCCCGCCCAGACAAGGACGTCGGCAAGGCCGAGGACGAGTGCCGCCGCTCCGACGAGGGCGGCACCGACGGATGCGATGGTATATGATCTCTTCATTTATGCCACCCCGAGGAGGATGCCGATGCCGTGGATTGCCCCACCATATGCGAAGACGACCACAGCAAGGGTCGCAATGGCTGCCAGGAGCTGTTTCCAGCCCTCACGAAGCATGACCACGAAGGTGGCCACGCAGGGGAAGTAGATGGAGATGAGGACAACCGAGGTGATCATCTGGTACGGCGTCATGGCGATGGTGGAGAGTTGTGCGACCGCCAGATCCTTTCTCAGGAATGCGGCGATCAGCGGTGCGACCGTCTCGGCCGGCACCCCGAACCAGGTGACGAAGATGGGTGCCAGCAGAGTGGAGAGCACCTGGATCACACCGGCGAGGTACAGGAGATTGACGATGAGGATACCGAGCCAGACGAAGGGGATCGCCTCCTTGAGGAAACTCTTTGTCCGGTTCCAGAGTTTCTTCCCCACATTCTCGCATGTCGGCCAGCGGTACGGCGGGACGTCGATGAGGATCTCGGGGTTCTCCCCCGGTATCAGGCGGTTGAGGAGGAAGCCGAAGACCGCGAAACCGATGAGAAGATACAGGATGACCCAACCCACCGATTCAGGGATGACGGCGAGCATGATGCCGAGCTGTGCCCCGCACGGGACGAAGATCGCAAGGAGCGTCATCATCAGGAACCGCTGCTTCTTCGTCTCCAGCACCCTGGTGGCGGTGACGGCCGGGACATTGCACCCGAGGCCCAGGATCGTCGGGACGATTGCATAGCCGTGGAGCCCGATCTTGTGGAGGAAGGTGTCGGCGAGAACCGCAAGCCGCGGCAGATACCCCGAGTCTTCCAGGAGCGTCATGGTCAGGTAGAAGACGAGCACCGCAGGGAGGACGACGCCTATCGAGACGAAGAGTCCGGACGTCAGGACGCCGAAGGCCTCGAAACAGTTGTCAGCAAGGGGGTCGCCGACGAAGAGGAAGTAGTGGATGCTGTTCGGGTCTGGCCAGACGCTCTGGAGCCAGGGGAGCCAGCGGTTGTCGAAGAACTTGACCATGAAGCCGTCGGTGACGAGGTCGCCTGCGAACGAGCAGAAGACGCTCCAGAAGGCGTACAGGACGGCGAGGGCGACCGGCAGGCCGGTGAGCGGTTTGACGGTGAGATCGCCGAGGGCGTCGGCAAGGCCGCGGCGCGAGACGCCGGTCGAGACGACCTTGCGTGCGACCTGGTCGACGAGGTCCCAGCGCTGGTCTGCGGTGAGTCCCATCAGTGGCACCCCCCGCAGCCCGCGCAGCCCGAACACCCGCTCATACGGGCGGTCTCGGGCGAAGAACCGTTTGCTCGTGCGGCTATGGCGTCGATGTCGGCGGTTTGCGCCTTCCTGAGCGTCCCTGCCAGATCCTTGATCCCTTCTCCGACCGTGGCCGAGGTCTGGACGACCGGGACGCCGAGGAGGTTCTGCAGGCGGCGGGCGTCGACTGCGATCGATTTCGCGCGGGCGGCGTCCATCATATTGAGGACGACAAGAACCGGCGCACCCCGCTCTATCACCTCAAGGCTCAGGTACAGCCCGCGCTCCAGGCGGGTGGCGTCGAGGACGAGGAGCACGACGGCGTCGGGGTGTTCTTTCAGGATATGGACGGCCACGTCTTCGGCGGCGTCCCGCGGTTCAAGCGAGTAGGCGCCCGGCACGTCGATGATCTCATAGGTCGCGCCGCCTTCGACGAGGGTGCCCCTCATGACGTCAACGGTCGTGCCCGGATAGTTGGAGACGACGGCCTCGGCACCGGTGAGTCGGTTGAAGAGAGCGCTCTTGCCGACATTGGGGTTCCCGACCATCAGGACGGTGCGGATGTTCTGGTCCTTTTGATTCATGTGTGTGTTACGCTCCTGTATGTTAGACCTCGACCACAACCAGGGCGGCGATCTCAAGGCCCATGGCGACCTCTACCCCTTCCGCAAGGACGACCACCGGCCCCTTGATCGGTTGCCGGGTGATCATCTCCAGGCGTTTTCCTTTTCTGATTCCAAGGCAGTTTAAATCGTGACGGGAACCACGGAGCTCGATGACAACCCCGCTCTCGCCATATTCCATCTCTTTCAGTTTCTTCTGCGTCATACAACCTCTCGATGATAATCTGTGCCGCCATCCTCCTGCCGAGCACGACCTCGCCGTCGCCACTCTGGACGACGATGGGACCGAAGGTGGAGGAGACCATGGTGACGATACGGCGACCTGGATCCCGCGGAGGGCGAGGTGCTGGATGAAACCGTCCCGACCATGAATATCGATGATCCGTGCACGATCACCGGATGTGAGTTCAATCAGCTGCATGCAGGCTGTTCCTCGACATTAGTGTGGATATTTCGAGTGATATGAGGACTGCCCGAAAGATCTTCGGGATTTTTCAGGGAGCGAAACATCTTTCGGATTTTGACCATTTTTCCGAAAGATCCGAAGGGTGCAGAAAAGGGTCTGAAAGAAATACAGGCAAAAAAGGGTCCATCAGTCCTCCCATATCGACACCGGATGCGTGAAACATAAGGAGGGTGTGAAACACGGTATTGGTGTATGGTCCCGGAGACCTATCGTCCCGACCACCCTGGGACGCGCTTCCGGGCACAATCCGAGGATATTTAATAATTACCATGGTATTCCCCTGACATGCACGAGGCGCTGGTGCGGCCCGAGCAAAGGAGTATCACAGATTCCCGGCGATCGTCACATCGTCTCACCCCCTGGCGAGGTGGCCGTTCGATCCCCGGCCCTGCCCGACGCCTGCCCGAAGATGGCCCTGAGAACTTCAGGGATCTCGTCGGGATTCTTCACTCCTCTGATCGAGGCAACAACGCTCATGCGCTGACCTCCGCGGGTGCGTCCATTCTGCCTGGTTTCCCGGACCTTGTCCTGGCTGTGTTCATGTCTCTGCATCTATGGTCGGGTATTCGGGGTTGATGTACTCTTCCCGAAGACTATTCGGAAATTCGAAGGCCATTGAACACTTCGGGCGGAGGTGAGGTAACCTTCGAGAACGAATGAGTCAGGTCCCGTGCAGGTCGGACGCCACCCGCCCGGGGCAGGTTGGAACCATCATAAAACCACATATTGTGCCTCAGATTACGATTTTGAGCACAAATAGGTGCGAATTTTCTCGCAGTCATGGGATCATATATGTATTGAGGGGATCCACTCATGGTCATGCGACCTATGAAGGACACCATGCGAAAGGCCCTGCCCCTGGCGGGTACGGCCATCGTCCTCGCCGCGTGTCTCCTTGCCGCCGGATGTACGGGGCAGGCACCGGGGGGGAAAGACAATGAAACGGTCCAGGGGATCGACCTGAACGGCACCGCCTGGGACCTCGTCTCGTATGCACAGAACAGTTCGATGGTGAACGCCCTCGAAGGAACTCCGGTCACCCTTGTGTTCGGGGAGAATGCCACGGCCGGTGGTTCGGCCGGGTGCAATGCCTACTCCGCCTCGTACACAGTGGATGGCAAAGCGATCACCTTCGGCCCTGCGATCTCGACGCAGATGTACTGCATGAAACCGGGCGTGATGGAGCAGGAGAGCGCGTATCTCGGCCTCCTCAACACGGTGAAGACCTATGAAGTCAAGGACGACACCCTGACCTTCTTCGACGAGAAGGGCACCGCCGTCCTGGTCTTCAAGAAGCATGTGCCGCCTGAGCCCGAACCGCTCGTCGGGACTGCCTGGGAACTCCAGTGGTACCATGACGGCGACGCCGTCGTCTCGGTCATCGCAGGTTCCGAAGTGACTGCCGTCTTCGACGAGGCCGGAAAGGTCGCCGGGTCGGCCGGGTGCAACCGCTACTTCGCCTCGTACACGGTGAACGGCACTGAGATGACCATCGGCCAGGCGGGATCGACACTGATGGCCTGCACGGACGAGGACGTCATGAAGCAGGAGAGCACCTACCTCAGGCTTCTTGGAACGGTTGCCTCCTTCTCGATCGAGGGAGAGGAACTGACCCTGATGGACGCGAACGGCACGAAGGTCCTGATGTTCGCGAAGGCCGTCCCCCCCCAGCCGAAGCCCCTGACAGGGACGAACTGGACCCTTGAGTCTCTCCACACCGGCGATGCTGTCAGCTCGGTCATCGCGGGTTCGGAGATCACCGCCGTCTTCGACGAGGACGGAAGGATCGCCGGGTCGGCCGGGTGCAACCGCTACTTCGCCACATACACGGTGAACGGCACTGAGATGACCATCGGCCCCGCAGGATCGACACTGATGGCCTGCACGGACGAGGATATCATGAAGCAGGAGAGCACCTTCCTGTCACTCCTCGAATCAGTGGCCTCCTTCACGATCGAAGGCGACAGGCTCTCTCTCATGGACGGGAACGGCACGGCAGTCCTCGTCTTCAAAGAGGCACAGGCCCCCGTCGCCCTGCCCCTCGTGGGCACCACCTGGGTGCTTGACACCTACCACCTTGGAGATATCGCGGTGCGGGTCATTGAAGGGACTGAGATCACTGCAGTCTTCGGGGAAGACGGGAAGGTCACCGGATCGGCCGGGTGCAACAACTACTTCGCGACCTACAACCTCTCGGGGTCGTCCCTGACATTCGGCCCGGCAGGGTCCACGAAGAAGATCTGCGCTGAGCCCGAGGGGATCATGGCGCAGGAGGAGAGGTACCTGTCGATCCTCAAGGCCGTGAGGAGTTACGAGATCGAAGGGAACCAGTTGAAAATGCTCGACATGAACGGCTGGCGGATCTTTGCCTTCAATGCGAAGGTCTGAAACTCCCCACTTTTTTGATTCACTCCCTCTCGCCTTGACCCTCCTCCTTGTGAGGGTCAGGGAGAGGAGAGCATCTCTCTACACTGGTCCCTTTGGATATCCCATCTGGATCCTGCCTGACCGGACGGTCGTCAGCAAACTCCCTGCAGGCAAGGAGGGCAAGGAAGGGCAGGGCCATGATCCAGTAATGGAGATATTGCCGGATCAGGATAGTCAGAACAAATAGGAGGGCAAAAAGGCATAGAGCTTTTTCAGAAGGTGTCCTGAGCCCTCGCCGGGCAACGCTCGCGCCGGCAAAGAGGATGGTCGGCAGGACCATCGCAATGCTTGCCACCAGATTGACGACGAAGCCGATAGGACTCTCAGAACAATAGTTCGGTATTCCTGAGATATCCGAGCCGCAGAGATAGGCCGGAGCGACTCCGCATGTCCAGAAGAGGGCATCGAACACAGTTTCAGCACCATATGCCAGATACAGCACGCCGAAGGGGCTGAGAGCGGCTATCGCCACCGGGAGGACGAAGCGATGATAGCGGCGGTCACCCTCCGCTCGCATCAACAACAGGAGGGGGATTGCACCGAGGACCGCATACTGCTTGAACCCGCAGGCGAGGCCGAGGGCAAGACCCGCTCCCGCAAAACGCGATTGGCGTGCGAGGGTATAGGCGCAGAGGATCAGGAAGACCGCAAACTGCTCGCTGAAGAGAAAATATCCCTGCACCAACGCAGCACCGACAAGGTAAAGGAGTCCTGCCGAATAACCGGCGACACGGCCATAGTCCTCGACCCCTATCCGCCAGAGAAGGAGGGCAGACCCCACATTCAGGGCGGCCATCACCACCGCGTCGGCGGCACTGCCAGGGACGAGATAGTCCATGAGAGCAATGGTGAAGTAGAGCAGAGGTGGTTTTGGGTCGACGAAATCGACATATGGTATCAGGCCTGCAAGGATGGTCCCGGCCATGGCATGAAAACGCTGGCCGTCGATACCGCCCCAGCCCTCGCCGATGTGGGACAGGAAAAAAGCGATGACAGCAGCGGTTCCGGCATAACTGATCAGAACGATAGCGTTCTGCAGTGAGAGAACTCCCTTCACCCGCTCGCCTTCCCATGCGGTCGCCGGGACGGGAGGTGTTCAGGCTTCGGTGCCGCGTACATGCTCAAAGATATGTTTCAAGGCATATAATGAAGGTACCGGATTAAAAGCGATTTCTGAAACCATTATCGAATGTTCAAACCAGAACGTGTACAGAAAAAGAGCGGGGAAAGTTCGGATTTCTTACCGGAGCCCGGAAGATCCGGTCTGTATCGCCTTGCCGCCGTTCCTGTCGATGACCATGTACTCCAGGGGCGTAGAGTTAGTTGCGCCCCGGACAGATCCCTCGATGACCTGCGTGGCCGAGAGGGACAGATGCGGCGGCCGGATCCCGTCCGATGCTATCCCGCCATAAAATGACCCACATTTAAATCTGGAAAAGTCGAGTTCTGGTGCCCATGCCCGGCGTGGTGGAGTCTCTCGACCGAAAGAGCGGGGAAGACGGAAATCCGCGTGGGTCTTCCGGAAATTCGGGAGAGACACCGATTCGATCATGAGCGGTCTCCGGAACGTCACACACGGCGACACAAAAATAAAAGAGAGTTTTTCGGATGACCTTAGAATATATGCTCCGGTTCCAGGTACCCGGAGGAGTAGACCACACCGGTCTTGGTGTCCGAGAGGGTATACTCACTGCCGCCGTCGATAGCGATTGCACCGCTTGCCCAGGTATCGATGGGATTATCCGGGTCCCCGCGATCAACCTTGAAGCCGAGTTGCGCTGAAGGAGACCAAGATGGCGCCATGTAAAATTCACTGTAGATGATGAACCGTTCCCCCGGTTCGATGATCGGGTTCTTCAGCTCTTCGATGGTCAGGCCGCTGCCGAACCTCTGCATCCGGTATCCGGTTGCGTTTTTAGTAAGCGTAACACGAGATCTCCATGATCCTTTCAGGTAAGGGCTGCCTTCAACATATTCGAGGCTGACCGGGTCATTATAAGTCAGCGTAAACGCTCCCTGACAGCCCGTGCTACCGGTCATATAGAATTTCAGGTTCCTGAGGTCCAGGGTGCCGCCGCCGGCATTTTCAAAAACGACCCCGATCTGCTCAAATGTTCTTGGTTGACCACCTCCGGAAGATATCCCGACCAGTTCCACCTGAGCGTCTGATCCTGTCTCGACTTCGCCGGTAAGCGAGGTTGAAAAGGAACTGACCACCGCCGCAATGATGATCGTCACGACGAGCATCAGCATCACCCCAACGACGGGAGAGACGGCATGCTCGGCCTCCTGCATCTCTTTCATCACCATGTCGCCACCACATCCCTATCATACACTGTCTGACCGCTTGGCGTGTGGACGATCGTCACATGGACGACAGATCCCTCCTGGAACCCGTATGCAGGCCTGTCGGTCACATCGAAGCCGAGGAACGCATTACGGTCCTTGAACCAGTAAGGTTCGCCCGCCTTGAACAGGCAGGTGCCAAAGTACGGCTTACCTTTGCCAACCATGCCATATCCGGGAATCAGGCAGTTTAAAGCAGCATCTTCAAGTTTATACCCATTGACCTGGGAAACAAAGGGGTCCGAGTTATCATCCCACACATCGTCCTGACCGATCGCACCGTCCAGTGTGTGTTTGATGACCCTGCCGGCATGTGCCAGATGTACCCCGTTATAGGTCTCCGGCACCGTGTAGGTCGTGATGATCCGGAGATCTCCGGAATTCAGGGTATCTCCTGCGGTCATGGTCAGCACCACACACTCGGGGGCCGGGCCGGGCGCATTAGATGTCGCCCCGTTTCCAACAGCATCTCCCGCACGGATGCTGATCTCAAATGCCGTCGTCGGTGCCGGTTCGGCCGAATCGCTCAGCCCACCGGAGAAACTGCTGACAAGAGCGGCGACGATGATCGTCACGACAAGCATGAGCATCACCCCGATCACCGGCGAGACCGCACATTCTTTTTCAATGAAAAAGAAGGAGGGACTCTCCGCTTCAGGACTTTTTTTCTCTCTGCACATTGTTATTCACCCTATTTCCAGAAAGCAGCCTCACCGTATGATGAGTGTACCTCTCTGTATGGGCTTGCCGCTCAACTGATCGGTGATCGTGTAATCGAAGGGCACATCGGCCTGCACTTTGAATGTGCCGCTTGAATCCTCAGGAGACCAGGTGAGGAACCGTCCCTTCGCAACATTTTTATCAAGGGATTGGGTGCTGTCATAACAGTCATCGGCGACGATCATGAACGAGTCGCCGACGGTGATCAGTTCATCGCCTTCTCCCTGTTCATCGCCTCCTCCCGGCAGTGCGAAATATGTCTCCTTATCCTCGGAGTCTTTCATGAGTGTCAATTTTGACTTATCAATCGCTGCCGCAGTGTTGTTGAGGTGAGTCTTCATGTCGAAGTTTATGACACTGTCCCCGTTTTTCAACTGGACCGTAATATCCCGCAGCGAGAAAGAATCCCCACCTGAGAGACGGAACTTAATGCCATTGTTTAGCTTATCAGAATGATCGGGAACTTCATTCGTTTTTTCGGTATCTGTAATACTGCAGACATAGGATGCAGAGAGTGAGACCTGCGGTGCAAGCGTCTGGTCCTGTGCAACACTGCCGGAGAATGCACTCACCATGGCGGCGATGATGATCGTCACCACGAGCATCAGCATCACCCCGACGACCGGAGAGATTGCATCGTCCTCTTTTCCATATGATTCAGTCATTGTACAATCACCCTGCCGCTGAAAAGGCTCTTCTGGCTTGGGAGATGGATGATCTCGACGTCAACCGCAGACCCTCTCACAAAACCATATTCATTACGCTTCTCTGGTGTCGAGATGTCAAAGCCGAGCACCGTGCTTGTGCCTTTAGACCCTCCCGTGCTCATGACATCGCCTGAGGAGAAGGTGTACTCCCCGAAGTTCGTCTCATCGTCCCCAGGTGTGCCGCACGCGACGTCATTCAGGTACGGGATCTTTACAGAGGAGATCTCCTCGTCATGAATGATCATCCCTCTCACAGCCTTTGTCGAGGACGTCACCTCACCGCGCTGCATGGTCTTTTTTGTTGATGCCGGTGGCGTGTAATAACCGACTATCCGCAGGTCGGACGTCGGGATACTGCTGCCCCCGTGGTGCTCGATGAGCATGACGTACTGGTCCTTGTGGTCCCCTCCGTCGGAGATCATTTTTACGTCGATGGCGGCCGAGGGGGCGGTCTCGGTGTTTCCAAAGGCATCGCCGGCGAACGCCGAGACAAATGCGGCGATGATTATCGTCACCACGAGCATCAGCATCACGCCGATGACCGGGGAGACTGCGTCGTACTTCTCAGAAATCATTTTTTCTCTCTTCCTGATCTGCCTGTTCATAACACACTTCCTACAAGAGTGCCTGAGGCGATGACCGCCCCTGTGTTTTTATCGCTGAGCGTGTACGTGGTCCTGCTGCTCACCTCGAACTCACCGCTGGTGTACGGTGAGCCCTCCATGCCGCGGTCGGAGACGTACGCCACACGTCCGTACCTGCTCGTACCGTCCTCGATGAAGCGGTCCGCGTGGATCACGAACCTGTCGCCCGCCTTGATTTTAGAATTGGCCACAGTCGTGGCGGCGCTTGCTGAGTCCGCGACCCCGATCTTCTTCATGCGGTACGTGAAATCAGATAAGAGACGGGCTTCATCTGGCACGGGGATATCAAGATACTTCGAGGAGGGGGCATCGGTGTAGGAGATCGAGACTTCGTCCCCCCCTGAGAGAGTCGACTTCAGGTGAAGGTTCATATCTGACAACAGCAACGTCTCTCCTCCCTTGTTCTCGAATACCAGACCGATCTCCCCAAGACCCCCGCTCTGCCCTGTGAGCACCCCGACATACTCGACCAGGGTGCCTGGTGCAGCATCTGTGTCTGAGACAAACCCCGTAGAGAATACGCTCACCGTTGCAGCGATGATGATCGTCACCACAACCATCAGCATCACGCCGACGACCGGCGAGACCGCATCGTCATTCCTTGAATTTACCACGGTACAATCACATCCTTATCAAAGAGGACCTTCCCGCTGCCGGTGTGGACGATCATGACGTTAACCGTAACGCCTTCACCAAACCCGTAGACACTACGCACGCCTGTTTCAAATCCAAGGAAGTTGTCACGGTCGAAGGTGAGCCGTCCGCCAGGCACGAGAATGGCCGTCCCGAATGTTTTATCCGCAGTCCTCGTGGACACGATGCTGTCGTCGTTGGTCACCTGCGGCGTAAAAGGATACCCGGCAACATCAGTTTTAATGGCGTTAGCCTCCACCGGCGAGAGCGATCCGTCAATCGTGTGTTTAATAACACGCCCGCTCTTCTCCAGTTCATCGGATCCCCACATCTCTGGCACAGTAAAAGAACTGACAATCTTGAGATCCTTTGTCGCCAGCGGGTCGCCGCCAAGGTGTTCAATTGTCACGTTCTTCTCGTTCGGTCCGGCAAACATCTTGATTGCCAGAGTTGCCACCGGGGCGTTCTCGGTGGTAGACCCCAGGCCCCCGGCAAAACTGCTGACAATCGCGGCGATGATGATCGTCACCACGAGCATCAGCATCACCCCGACAACAGGGGATACCGCCTCGTCCCGTTCATCCGGGTATGGTTTTTTCCTGCTCCACAAGGGAGGTGCACTTTTCCGGAATTGTACAATCATGGTGTCGTTTCTCCATTTGACAAATAAATATGAGTTATAACAATAAATTTGTATAATGTTGTTCCACAAACGCGAATTTAAACATTCCGTATGCACTCGGAGTTATTTTAGATTCTTTTTTAAAATTAAGCCCTGCAATCTCGCATTTCAGAGGTGCATGCCGGCATTGCATTGCGATCAAATAAAATAGCGATAAATCAAATATTTTTGATATGGCGGCAGATCTCCGCCCCAGGGAGTCTTACTATTATGAAGCACTATCGGATCATAGCAGTCCTGTGTATAACCATCCTTCTCCTGACTACGTCTGCCTCAATTGCTTCAGCGCGTTTCTCAACCCCTGAAGGACCGAACGCAGGGATAAGCCCGGGAGATACCGTTTTTATGGGCGAAAGAAATGTGAACTTCTCGGCTTATTCCGACCCCATAAAAGGAGAACCAGTGCGGATCGTGAGAATTGACGAGTCCGGACAGCAGGTTGACCCGATTGCAATCACCAACAATATCGCAAATTACATCCGCGGGAAATCAGGGCAGTATTATCCGGTTTACAGCGATGGAAACCGCAGTGCGAGCAGGTACTGTCTGATCCAGAATGCTGCTGACTGCCTGGGGCAGATGAAGATACGCACCGTCGGGACAGACATCGAACCGGAGACGAACCCCAGCCGGCAGAACACCATTCCCTACCGGATGGGCATACAGTTCCAGATGCCCGACCACACCCTCCCCCTCAACCAGTTCCAGGACTCGTCATGGTACGAGTACGAACTGCAGGGCACTATCAAAACCAGCAGGATCACCAACACCGCAGGAAGTACGGTCTCTCTCAAAGAACTTACCGCAGACCCTGCAGCACCAGACGATACCTACGTGTTCCGCCTCTCCGACCAGAGAGCGATCTCTCCTGGCAGCGACGCAACAATGGTGTTCAGGATGACCCTGAATGACATGAACTACGAACTGCCGTATTCATTCGAGGTACAGGACTACCCCCTGACCCTTGAACTCTCTGAGACCTCTGTGCAGCGTAACGACGACCTCATCCTCACCGTCAAGGGCATGCCCTTCATGCAGTACGACCTCAGCCTGCCTGTGCCGGAGAATGGAGAAGACTTCCCGTTCTTCGACGGGGGCGGATGGGACGAGCCCACGATCTCGGACTATCATGTGCGTGCCCACCCTGAGTGGGACGGAGAGGTGCGGCTGAACATCCATATTCCAAAAGACGCTCAGCCCACCAGTTATACCGTCTCCGCGACCGGCCCCGGCACCGTCCAGCCGGTGACGGCAATATTCTCCATCGACCAGAAGGCCATGAGCCTGATCTTTGATGAGCCCGACCAGAACCAGTACGCCATCGGAGATATCATCGAATTATCAGGGACCCTGAAAAATATCGACAAAACATCTGCAACAACTCTCATTCCAATCTATCTCTCAGTCACAGGGCCGAACCTGCCCCCGAACGGCGCTCCCCTCACCGACCCGTCGCGGGAAGTGGTGGACGGTGCACCTGATTCGTTCACTGTCACCTCGTACAATCCGGTCCTTGGAACATGGAGTTACAGCTGGGAGACCTCGAAGTTCTCCTGTGATGAAGGAACCTACACCGTCCACGCCAACCTCCAGCCTATCGGGTATCAGAAGAGCAGTTATCCAGGTGCTCCCGGATCTATCGACGGCGAAGTCCCCCCCTCCTGGGAGTATGAACTGAGCAGCCCGACCCTTCACGCGAAGTTCGACGAGAATACCGGGGGGACCTTTGCCCGCGGGGACTACCTCTATTCCTGGTGGTATGCCAGAGGGAGCCCGGGCAACACCGGGATGTCGAGTTCCACCGGCCACATGAAGTGGTACATCTTCGGCCCCAACTTCAGGTATGCCGACTTTAACCCCAGGTTCCCGCTCGGTGAAGATGAAGAAAAAGGCTCGTACGGGATCACCCACTCGCGCAACTTTACCTATGATCTCACGCCGGGGGAATATTTCATCGTCTACCACCACCCAGGCCATGACGGCCAGTTCGACCTCCTCCCGGAGAACAGCCTCTACTTCAGAGGAAGCCTGAACCAGATATTCAATACGGACGGTACGCTGAAAGTGAACATTGGATCTCTCGATGCCAGATACGCTGCTGACGCCCTGGTTAAGGCACTGGATTCGCCAACCATTGACGACATATATACGATGGACACCTTCACCGTCGCGAAACCCGTGATCCAGATCCGGCCGCCCGGCGACCTGGTCGTCGGCGACGACCTGGTCGTCGAAGGAAAGACCAATCTTGCCGGAAAAGGAACGACTGCCGACGGCACCCAGGTCGTCGATAAACTAACACTGACGGTCACCGCCCTTGATCTCTATGACGGGGGCAAGGCAAATACCGTCATGAAGATCCCGATCGACTACACGTATCCAGGGAAGTACGACCCCTCCACCGGACTCCGTCCGTTTTCCTACGACGCAGTCGACTCCAGTTCATGGTATCCGGGAATGTATGAAATCAAAGTCGAGTGCAAGGATGTCAAGTACAAGAGCACCACCACCTTCGAACTCCACAGAGAAGGAAGCCAGAGGACTGCTTCTGTGAACGAACCCGAGCAGGACCCGTCCCTTCCCATAACTCCCGCTCAAACCCCTACATCTTCTCCATCTCCGACCGTCACCCCTTATTCAAGCCTCACGCCCACTCAGATCTCGGAGTCCACGCCCATACCCATGACCACCCAGTCCCCTGGTTTTGAAGCATACCTCGCGGTTGCCGCAGTGTTCGGGGCACTCATCACGAAGAGGAGGAGGAGATAACCGTGGACCTCGCCTTCGACGAGTCACTGTTCAAGAAAGTCATCGCCGTTCTTGTGATAGCGATTATTATCGTCGGCGCCATCGCCATTCTCAGGTTCTCCGGTCTTCTCGGTGGCGACAGCCCCCTCGGTCCAGGTCAGGTCCCCGGTACCCCCGGACCGGACACCGATCCCGGTCTGCGCGGGCACGACCTCGACGATCAGGAGAGAAAGGTCGCCGGCCCCAAGTCCTACACCTGGACCTATCGCGGGACCGGGATGGAGATGGAACTCTACATCTCCAACTCCACCTACCAGCACTTTGTATCCTCGTCATACGGGGCCTATGAAGACAAACCACAGAAAATGGCAGAGTACGTCGTGACCGACGGCGACGATGGAACCATCAGCACCATCGCAGAATGGTTCCTCGCCACCTCCCTGACATCGGGGTATGGTGACAGCGACACTGTCGGCAACGTCCTCGCCTTTGTAAAAAGCCTCAACTACACCACAGACGAAGAGCGCCGGCAGACCGGAGCGTACCCGAATTACCCGGTCATCACCCTTGCGACTGAGGAAGGGGACAGCGAGGACCACGCCGTCCTTGCCGCTGCCATCCTCGATAAGATGGGGTACGGTGTCTCCCTCCTGTATTACCCCGCGAGCCTCGACCGGCGCACGATCATCCCTGAGGCCACCGCACTCGGCCTTGTCCATGACGGCACGCTCACCGGAAGACTCTACGGGGCCGTTGCAGAGACCCCGGCGGGCAGGTTCGTCTACGACGCCAGGAACAAGACCGCTCTCGCCGCCCTCCCTGAAGGCTGCGATGCCGACGCAGGGTGGTACTCCGGCGACGCCGTCTGGCACAACGCCACCTCCTCCGGTTCCCTTGACAACGTACGCTACTACCCGGCAAACCAGACCTTTGTCACAGGGACAGACCTGCGTGCCGCCGACACGGTCGTCATAGAGGACGCCGTCTGGAACCAGCCGCTCCTCGTCACCGCAGCCTGGACCGTGAACACCACGGAGAAAGGCATTCCCCGCGGCGCATACGATGGCATGAAGCCGTACTTCAACGGCGGCGACGGCCTCTGGCAGGGCTGGACACTCTCGCGGGACGACCGTCTCGATGCCAACACCACCATCGCCGGAGAGCAACCCCTTGGTGAAGACCCTCTCTTTTCGGCGAACGAGAGTCTCACCGCAGCCCTTCGCATGCCGGTCTCTGAATTCACCTCGCCGCTGATCACCTGGCTGGAACCGGTGCAGGAATACTATGCCGACACCTGGTACCCCTCAGGGATTGCCTGGACCTATGACGACAAATGGCGCCTCCACGAGAACATCCTCGATATGCAGGACCCCCTGCTTGAGAACCCGGAGGACTACTCGCTCCGGGGTGTCACCGAGGTCGTCGCACCGGTCCCCTGGCGGGTCTCCTATACGGTCCAGAAGATGGACGAAGAGCATACAGAGAAAGATATGACCCCGTACAGCGACGTGAGGTTTGCGGTGTACCGCATCGAAGACGGTTCCGCCGTCTTTGACCGGACCTTCGGCTGGCAGACGATCTACGGTGCGAACTTGCGAAATAACGAGGCCGTCTTCGGCCCCGGAGAGTACGCGCTGGCGGTCTTTGTCAGGAACTGTGAGGTACATGCGGCCATCGAATATCATGGCAAACCGGCTGAGAAGACCTATTGTGGAGGGATATAATGTTCGACTTCTCCTCTCTCTTTAGAAAGAAGACACAAGAAACCCCTTTGGCAGATGTCGCAGCAGATGAAGTCCCTGACCCCAGTCCGTTCATCCTGGACCTCCCCCCCGCAGATCCAGCAGTGGATATGGTCGAGCGGTACTGGCTGGTCCCTCCTTTCTCGTACGTCAATATCTCCCGCGGGGACGCAACCGGCCTCAGGTATGAAATCGTCGAACCCGGAGTCACAGAAAAAGAACTGATCATCCTGGAAGAGACGTTTGAACAGCTCAGGGCGATGCTGATCTATGATACTGCCCGCAAGAGAGGCGAACTCGATCTCGATCCAGATCTCCTGAGAAAGGTGATCCGCTCCTTTGACCCGGAGATGCCTGATGAACGGGTGGAGGTCCTTGTATATTACCTCAGGCGCAATTTCCTCGGCTACGGGAAACTCGACCCCCTGATGAACGACGATAAGATCGAAGATATCACCTGCAATGGCCCTGATATCCCGATCTTTCTCTATCACCGGAAATACGCCAATATTCAGACAAACTGCATCTATGACAATGAAGAGTTGAACAAGTTCGTGCTCAAACTTGCCCAGAAGGCCGACAAACAACTCTCGCTCTCGACCCCCCTCGTCGATGCCGCCCTTCCAGAGGGGTCGCGTGCACAGATCACCTACTCCGACATCATCTCTTCCAGAGGGAGCTCATTCACCATCAGGAAGTTCAAGGCCGACCCTATGACCCCGGTCAACCTCATCGCAAACCACACCTACGACCTTGACCTGATGGCACATATCTGGCTCGCGGTCGAGAACAGGAAGAGCATGATCATCTCGGGCGGGACAGCGAGCGGCAAGACATCGACGATGAACGCTGTTTCGTTCTTCATACCATCAGTGGCAAAGATCGTCTCCATCGAGGACACCCGTGAGATCCAGTTGCCGCATATCAACTGGTTGCCTATGCGGACACGGGAGAGTGCCAATGTCAGCGGCACAGGGAACGTCGGGATGTTCCACCTCCTGAAAGCGGCATTGCGCCAGCGGCCCGAGTACATCATCGTCGGCGAGGTGCGGGGCGAGGAGGCACAGACCCTCTTCCAGGCAATGAATACCGGGCACACCACGTACTCCACCGTTCACGCAGGAAACGTGCGGGAGACGGTGAACCGCCTCACCCATGACCCCATCAACGTCCCGGTGGCTATGTTCAACGCTCTCGACCTGGTCCTGGTGCAGAGTCTCCTCCATGACGGGGGCAGAGGATTCCGCCGGTGTCTCTCGCTGAACGAGATCCAGGTCGTTGACGATGACGTCAGGTGGGTACCGCTCTTTACCTGGGACCATCGGACAGATCGGTTCGTCAGAGTGTACGATCAGTCGGCTGTCTTTGACGATATCGCCTACAGGAATGGTTGGGATAAAGAGCAACTTGAAAAAGCTCTTGCTGTTCGAAAGAATGCTCTTGAGGATATGGTCCGGAAAGGTGTCCTTGCTCCTTCGATGGTCGGGCAGATGATACAGGAAATGACGGTGCAGGAACAGCAATGACAAAAACAGCAGCGTCCAGTACCTTCAGGGATACGATCGCACATTCATTGCTGTCGGCACATATACCGATCCCTGCTGCCCGATACCTGCAGTATGGTCTGATCGTAACTCTGCTTGCCGGTTTTCTCTATATACTTTCCATTCTCCTCCTCTCCCTCTTCGGAGTCGAAATCAATATCTTCCCCTTCCTCCCGTACGGCATTACGATCCTGATCGGCTTTATTGCCATTATAGGCCTGCTGCTTCTTGGCATCTACTTCTACCCTCTCCTTCAGGCAGAAGGGCGCCGGACACGGATCGAGGCTGACCTCCCCCATGCGGTCACCTACATGCAGGCGCTCTCGTCAACCCTTACGCTCTATGACATATTCCGGACTGTTTACGAGGCAGACGACCTTTACGGCGAAGTCTCGAAGGAGTGCGGGCTCATCGTGCGGGACGTCGAGCTCTTCGGCCTCGATCTGCTCACGGCAATGCGCAATGTCCAGGAGGTCACGCCCTCCGCCAACTTCAAGGAACTGATCAACGACCTCTCGCTGGTCTACCGGAGCGGCGGGAGCCTCACCAGTTTCTTCAACTCCAAGTCCGAGACATACCGTGAACTCGCACGCCAGGAGCAGGAATCCCTCCTCCAGATCCTGGAGATGATCGCGGAGATATACGTGACCGTGTTTGTCGCCGGGCCCATTGCGATCATCATCATGCTGGTGGCGCAGAACCTCACCGGGCAGAGCCAGCTTTCCGGCATCATGCCGCTCATGTACCTCGGTCTCCCGCTGGGAGCGATCTGTCTTATCTTCATCTTATACGTCCTCCTCCCGCCTGACAACCTCGACGTCACGCACCGTGAGATACGGGACTCCGAGTTTGGTGCTGATATTCTGGATATCGGCACCAGGGGAGAACCCGACGAGAAATTCCTTAAAAACCTTGAGTCAAGAAAACGCTGGCTGCGTCTTTGTGAGATCCTCCGCCATCCCGGAACCTTTTTCATCTCAGATTACACCGTCGGGGCGATGATTGGTGTCGGACTGCTCATCGTCCTCTTCCTCGGTTACCGGTTTGGTCCCTTCAGGTCGTTTTTTCCTTCCTATACCCCGGAGGTCTTTCTCTGTCTTGCCATCATCATGACCGTGGTACCGGTGATGATCGCCTACGAGGTGCGTCGCCGGTACGTCATGAAAGTCGAGGCGCAACTGCCTGAGTTCCTCGCCGAGATCGCGGATATGCGTGATATCGGTATGACGCTGCAGGGTGCCATCTTCATGATCTCCAACACCACGATGGGCGTCCTCTCCCATGAGGTGAAGATCGCCGCCGAGGAACTCAGGCTCGGATCCAGCGTCTCGGGTGCTCTCGTACGGATGGAAGAGCGTATCGGTCTGGTTTCGGTGAAACGGGCGATCTCACTTCTGGTACGCGCAAGCGAGGTGACTGATTACATCCGCGAGATCCTGACGATCGCGATCAACGACCTTCAGCACTACATTAAAATGAAGACAAAGCGGCTGAACGTCTCATTCGTCTACCTGGCGGTGATTTATCTCTCGTTTGGCATCTATCTCTACTCGGCCTACCAGCTGAACGTCGCCTTTATCTCAAGTTTCTCTGCGTATGATGTCAGTTTCGATATCAGTACAAACATCCGGGAAATGTTTCACGTTGGAATAATTCTTGGATTCTTCTCCGGGATCATGGCCGGGCAGCTCTCGTCGAACAATGTACTTGCAGGCCTGAAGCATGTCTGCGTCATGCTGGCTGCGACGGTGATCCTCTTTGTCTACATCATATGAGGCAGGTTCCATGAATGGCAAAAAACAGTACGAGGAGGCGGTATCCTCGGTCGTCGGCGAGATGATCATGATAGTGCTGGTCATCATCCTGGTCGCCCTCTTTGCCACCTCGGCGTTCTCCCTGATCCCGGGTGGCCGGGATGCAAGCGTCGATATCGCGATGACGAATGTGTCGGGTGACTCCACCGTGATCTTCTGGCACAAAGGTGGGGACTGGGTGGAGAAGAAAGACCTGACAGTGGTCATTCTCGGGGAGGGACAGGACAGGAATGAGTACACAGCCCCTGACTTTTTCCTCTATGACCACACCGGCAATCGCACCGGGGCATTCGATCTCGGTGGGCGTCTGGAGGTCGTCCTTGATCGCCCCCTTGAGGGAGGAGATATCGTGCGACTGGTGACGCAGACGAATGTCGTCTACTCGGGGGAGATCTGAGATGGAGAAAGATGAAGCAGTCTCAACCGTGATCGCACTGATGCTGGTCCTTGGCATCATCGCCACGTCAATCGCGATCTACTCTGCAACGTATCTTCCCGGGCTGAAACAGCAGTCTGAGATTGAACACTCCCGCGAGGTGGCGGACGCCTTTGTCAGGTTCGGTTCAGACATCGATCACGTGGTGTCACAGAAGACGTCGGCCAGGTTCAGTGAACCGTTCTTCCTTGGCGGCGGCGAGGTCATCCTGAGTCCGGTCCGATCGAGTGGGTCTGTCACCATAGGAAAGGAACCCCTGGTACATGTGACGGTCATGAATACTACACGAACAGAGGAGGCCGGGACCTCCATCGTGAACATATCTTACATGCCCTCGTTTACCACCTGGGAACCGCAGGGGTATCGGTGGGAGTACGGTTTTGTCGAGGTGACGAAGGATGATAGGGCGGTGCCGCAGTCTTCGCGTTACAGCACCAGGGCCGCCGCCCTGGCAGACAGTGACGCGTTCCTCGGGTCTTTCGTCGATGTGACCGACTCCAGCAATGGCATCGAGATCACCCTGGCGGACCTCGCCCCCGAGAGTGGCAGGTCATGTATCACCGGGAGCGGGATCGCCACGCTTGAGTTGAATGCAACGGCAGATTCCAGAGAGGAGGTCTCTCTGACTGGAGTGAGTCGTATCGTCTTCGAAGACTGCACTTCAGACTCAATGATGAAGGAACATCTGAACCATATCTGCAGCAGGGTCGTCGGCGCCACGTATGTCCATGACCATGATACACATACGCTTACGTTCGACCCTGCGGTACATCCCGTGAGCGTGACCCTCCGTACCGTGACCGGCGAGGTGAGCGTATGTTAGACGCAGAGAGGGAGACGGCGGTCTCCCCGGTCATCGGGGTGATGCTCCTCCTGGCGATCGTGATCATCCTCGCCGCGTTTGTTGCCTCCTTTGCCAGCGGGGCTGTCGATGCGAAGGAGAAGGCGCCCTCGGTGGATCTTGCGGTATATACTGCAGGGAGCGGGGACGACTTCTGTCTCGTCTTCGAGCACCGGGGCGGGGACCCGGTCAGGGTCGAAGACCTCAAGGTCACCACCTGGGTCCACGGGAGTCAGTATTCTGCGTCCCATGACGAGGAAGAACTGGAGACGCTCCTTGGATCCGATGTCTTGAAGGCGGGAGGCAGTCTGGATACCGGAGGCCTGGAGACAACCGACATATTCCTTGAGCTTGATGGAGAGTTGTCTGACCGCATCAAGGAGTCGCCTGCGGTCGAAGTGGCGGTCTATCACCTGCCGAGCGGCGCTCTCCTCCATAAGAGCAGTCTTCTCCTGAAGGAACGGTGAATGATATGCACAATGGTATGAATGCTACTGATAACGCCGTGTCTGAGGTGATCGGCGTCATGCTGATGATCTCGGTCACGCTGATCATCGTGGCCCTGGTGGCGGTCTACGCCACTGGTGCGGCGGGTGAAAACGAGCAGTCGGTCAGGGCAGACCTGATCGCGTCAGATGTGGTCCATGATACAGACACCGGCGAGTATATGGTCGTCTTCGAGCACATGGCCGGTGACCCGCTCGACCTCGATCTGGTGCAGGTGAGCCTTGGCGTGCGGGACGATGCCACGCAGCATGTCATCATCAGGAACGAGCCCGATAAAAAACAGTATCTCCAGAGGTCTGCAAAGAACGGTGGCAAAGATGTTCTCCTTGGCGATCGGTTCGTCCTGTACGCCGAAGAAGGAGATACGGACGGCATCTCCTGGGGAGAGGGGAAGACGTTCACGGTCGAGTCAGGTCATTACCTCACCTACCGGTTCATCGACCGGCGGACAGGCGCACCGATCTCGTCAGGGGAGATCATGGCCCCATAATTTTAGGTGAGAGAGGACCTCAGTCCAGATTATAAGATTGAAAAGGGATGACAGGTGGGCGATCAAAAAATAGCGCTCATGGGATCCCCACTCTGCGGTCTCCCACCTTCTCCGTATCCAGCGTATCGGGACGCCTTTGGGGTTCAAACATTTGCCCGGAGCGTAACCTTCCCATTTTCTTCAGAGGTTTCACCGCTGTTCAAGATCGTACCATCTTTCTCTATGCTGACGGAGAGTGTCTCATTGTCATTGCCGGATTTATAAACACTCAGGCGGACCAGTCCGCTCACGTCGCCCAGATAATATGTCTCATCATCTCCGTACCCCTCGATGGAGGTATATGTTTCATTCACGACATACCACCCCTTCCATCTCTCTTCAGAGGAGACCGATATTTTCACCCCGCTTTTGAAGATGAGAGCAGGTTCCACAACGTACGAGACCGACACGGCGCCATTCGGTTCAGAGATGCTGTTCACGGCGAGTTCCCGGAAATGTGCGTCATGAATGCCGATGATCAGCGAATTATTCGATGCATCAAGTTTCCGTGCTCCCATATGGACGGTCAGGTCGCTTGAATTATAGGAATAGAATTTCCAGTTGGTCCCGTTCACCAGGCGTATCCCCTCATCCGAAGGGATCTCCGCCTCCCATGGCCCATCATACCATACATTCAAGAGATATTCCTTCGGACCGTCGGTGTGCGCCCTCAGTTCGTACCGGCCTGTTGAAATATTGCAGGTGAACATGACCATCCCGCCCGGCACCGCAGTGTTCCCCTCCACGAGCACTCTCTCTCCGCGAGAGAGGGACACCACCATTCTGTCCGGGGAAAGATCTTTTTTATAAAATGTACATGCAACTTCGCCGGATCCCGTTCCCAGCGGGATGGTCGTCGGGCCTTCGCCGGAGAGTGCGACTTCTTCCCCATGGTCGAGGACGCAGGACCCGTTCCATGCTCCCCCGGTCGCGACGTTGATCGCGGCTGGTTCGGAGAGGCATCCTGAGATGAAAAGCACCGATAGAAGGAGCAGTGTCAGTGATATTTCTTTGAGTCTCATTTATTTTTACATGGGAAGTGCAATAGATAACTCTTTGTATATTTTATTTGATATGGGCCAATGGATATCCCCCAGGGCGGCCCAGAGCGTGCCTCTGGAGGCAGAGTGCCGTCCAATCACTTTCGTCTGGAGAGAGTAGCGGAAAATATATGGGCTTCTTCCGGGCCGGGGATCTAATCATGCCGTATAACCGCAATCGCCCCATGGTCGCCGTCCTCGAAGACGGTCGGGACTGTCCAGACGACATAGGCACCGCACTCCCCCTCAAGGGAACGCCAGGTGCCGCCGCCGTCCTTTTTTCCCTTCACCGCCCCCTCAAGGTACCTGGAGTCGGCCAGGAGATCGAGAAAGGCACAGGATGTCTCCGAGACAGGAGCACCGATAATATCGTCCCCCCTCATACCAAAAAGAGCGCAGAAGTGTGCATTGACGTGCCTGATCCTCAGGTCCGAACCGACCGTGACGGCAGGGTCGGGCAGGAAAGGAAAGATAGTCGAGACCGGGAAGCGCACGGCGAGGCGGTAGACCCTCGCCGACCCGACGACCTGCATCTCGACCCTCCCCGCAAAGACGAGCATGTTCACGTACTTCGCGACTGAGTTGCGGTTGAGGTCGATCTTCCGGGAGATATCTGAGATCGAAAGGCCATGGTTTTCCTCTTCCAGAAGGTCCAGGATACGCGTCATTCCGTCCTCGCACCCGACAGGGGCCGGGGACCGCTCTCTCTTCTCCACCATATCCATATTACTTTCATTATGATCACATAAATGGATTAACTTCGGGAGACGGGAAAAGAACCATGCAGGAGATACCCCATCCTCAAAGCGCCGGCGAAGATGTCGGGGCCAGAGGGACTCGCCACCCTTCAGACCCGCTGCGTCTCCCCCCTCACACGCCCCCGCGCCAGGGAGAAGAAGACGCCGAGGACGCAGAGAGCGGTAAAGGCCACGAACGCCAGGTTCACGCTCGTGAGGAGTTGCGCATGTTCGGCCGGGGTGATCGCCACCCGCCCGATGACCACCGAGAAGATCATCATCACGAATCCCATCGAGAGCATCATCCCGACCTGACGGGAAGTGGCGAGGGTGGCCGAGGCCACGCCGTAGAAGCGCCTCTCCACCGAACTCATGATGGCATTGGTGTTCGGCGAGGAGAAGAGGGCGTAGCCCGTGCCGAGGACGAGGAGGGAGATGAGAATAAAGAGAAAAGAAGTCTCTTCGGTGAGGGCGGCGAGCATCGCAAGCCCGACGGCGCATACCCCCATCCCAAGCGAGGCGACAATGCGGGGCTCCACCCGATCGGAGAGCCGCCCTGCCGCGGGGGAGAGGAGGGCCTGGACGACAGGTTGTGCCATCAGGATGAGACCTGCCGTCTGGGGGTCGAGGCCGCGGTTGAACTGGAGGTACAGGGAGAGGAGGAAGCCGACCGCGAAGGTGGCGCTGTAGTTGATCAGGGCGGCGAGGTTGGAGAAGGTGAAGACATGGTTCTCCCTGAAGAGCCGCACCTGGAGGACAGGGTTTTCCGTCCGCAGTTCCAGCCGGACAAAGAGGGCGAGACCGACGGCCCCGAGAGCAAGGTACACCCAGCCGAGGGCCGCCGGGAGGAGGGAGAGGCCGTACATCAGGGCGAGGAGGGTCGCCCCGTAGACGACAGAACCGGTCAGGTCGAAGGGTTCGTCACGGGGTGCCGACCACTCGCCCCGCGACCGCAGGGTGAGGACGACAGCAAGGATGCCGAAGGGGACGGCGGCAAGGAAGATGCTCCGCCACCCGAGGTGCTGGGTCAGCACCCCGCCGATGAAGGGGCCCATGGAGAGGCCCGTATAGACGGCGGCCACATTGATGCCGAGCACCCGGCCGCGCTCGCCCGGCGGGAAGATGGAGGTGAGCACTGCCACCGCGGTCACCGCGGTCATTGCGGCGCCGACACCCTGCGCCATACGCAGGGCGACGAGGACATGCACCGACGGCGAGAGGCCGCACACAAGGGTTGAGAGCGTGAAGATGACGATCCCGGCGAGGAAGACCTTCTTCATCCCATGGATATCGGCGAGTCGCCCGAAGGGGACGAGACAGATCGCCGAGGCCAGGAGAAAGGTGGTCTGGACCCACCCGAGCAGCACCGCGTCTGCCATGAACTCCGCCCCGATAGCAGGGAGGGCGATGTTGATGGACGAACTCATGAAGGGCGTGAGGAATGCGGCGACTGTGGCGATGATGAGGATGCACCGCCTTTCAGGCGCGGTTGGTTCCTGGCAGGGAAGAAGGCTCATATGAGTTCAGAAGAGATTGGCCCTGACCTCATATGAATGCCGCGATAAAGTTGGCAGAAAAGTGGGAGTTCTTTCGAGCAGCAGGATAGAAGGCGCCTTTCTACCTTATACAAAAGAAGTGGAGTTGTGAATTGAGACGTGCTGGAGAAATATTCGATGAACTGAAACGGAAGTATCAAGGAACAAAGATCGGATTCGGAAATGGTAACTCTTACATCTGGAACAGAGGCATTTGTCCGAATACATAACAAAAGCGTCATCTAACAAAAGAGGTAGGTATTTTTACTCCTCATTTATTTCCCTTCTTTCGGCCGTATCGGGAAGATGTACGGCACGCCCTCACGCGTCTCGACCGCCGCTTCGACACCGTAGACGTCGGCGATCACCTCCGGGGTGAGGACATCGGCAGGAGGCCCCCGCGCATGGACCTCTCCCCTGTTCAGGATGATAAGGTCGGTGCAGAACCGCGCCGCAAGGGAGAGGTCGTGGATCGCCATGACGACGAGACGGCCCTCCTCCAGGGCGAGACGGCGCACGACTTCGAGCACCTCCATCCCGTTCCGGAGGTCGAGGGCGCTCGTCGGTTCGTCGAGGAGGAGGAGGGGGGAACCCTGGGCAAGGGCGCGGGCGATCATCACCCGCTGGCGCTCGCCGCCCGAGAGGGTACCGACCTCCCTGAAGGCGAAGTCTTCGATGCCGAGGAGTTCCAGGGCCCGCACCACCTCATCCTCGTCTTCCTGTCGTATCCGCCACGAAATGTGGGGGCGGCGGCCCATCAAAACCGTCTCATAGACCGTCGCACGTGAGTGGTTTGCAATGCCCTGCGGGACATAAGCGATCCGCCTCGCCACCTCGTGCCGCGGCAGGGCCGGGACCTCCTCGCCGTCGAGGTCCACCGAACCCTCCGCTTTGAGGATGCCGTCGATGCACTTGATCAGTGTCGTCTTGCCAGACCCGTTCGGGCCGACGAGGCCGAGGACCGCGGAACCCTCTGCGTCAAAGGTGATCCCGGAGAGGACCTGCCGGTCGCGGTACGAGAACGCGAGGTCCTTCACACGCAGGCACACCATCAGGCCCCCCTCCCGCGGAGGAAGAGGAAGATGAAGAAGGGCACGCCAAGGAATGCCGTCATGATCCCGACAGGGAGGATCGTCGGTGCAAGGAGGGTCCGGGCGAGACTGTCCGCACCGAGGAGGAGGAGGGCCCCGACCAGACCTGAAGCCGGGAGGAGGTAGCGGTGGTCTGTGCCGATGGCCATCCTGGTGATATGGGGCGCCACAAGTCCGATGAAACCGATGGTCCCGGTGAAACAGATAATCGCGGCGGTGATGAGGGAGGCGATGAGCATGAAGATAGTCATCGACCTCTTCACCGGGACGCCGAGGCTCTCCGCGATGTCGTCGCCTTCGGCAAGGGCGTTGAGGTCCCATGCCCGCCAGATGAGATAGGGCGTGCAGAGGGCGACGATGAGGGTGACGATGCCGAGACTTGTCCAGTCTGTCCGGCCAAGGGACCCGAACATCCAGAAGACGATCTCCTGCACCTCCTCTGAGGTGCCAAGGTACTGGAGGAGAGAGGTGACGGCGGAGAAGAGGTACATCAGGGCGATGCCGGCAAGGATCATCGACTCGGCCCCCATCCCCCTGTATCGGGCCATTGCATAGATGATCCCGGCGGCAAGGAGGGCGAAGACAAAAGCGTTCCCGATGATGAGGAACTCCCCGTCGACGAGGCCGGCACCGAGGACGATCGCGACCGCGGCACCGGTCGCCGCCGCCGAGGAGATGCCGAGGGTGAAGGGGCTTGCAAGGGGGTTCCTGAGTATGCCCTGCATCACCGTCCCCGCAATGGCGAGGCCGAGCCCCGCCACGATTGCAAAGAGGACGCGGTGGAGACGGTAGTTCCAGACGATGTTCTCCGCCATGGGAGGTGCGGTGAACTGGCCGGGAAAGAGGCCGGCAAGAACGGCCAGATACGCGTCAGCAACCGAGAGGTCGGCCGTGCCAAGGGTGATGGCCACGCCTGCGAGGAGGACGAGGAGGACGAGCATGAGGGCATGGAAGAGGGCCCGCCTCCGCCGGGAGGCGGCGAACCCCTCCAGCAGGGTTTCGGTCCCCATCATATCGCCGGGTACACGAACTGCATCCCGGTCAGGTCGGTCCCGAGGTGCTGGTATTCGTCCAGATAGGTCTGGTGGAGGGCTGCGGGGTCGAACCCGGCGAAGCGGTCAGGATAGGACCATTTCGCAAGGTAGGCGATCCCGATGAAGTTCTCCGGTCCTCCGAAGATGTCGTTGTGGAGGAGGTAGACCCTCTTCTCCTTCACCGCCGTGAGGTCGGTCCATCCGGGCCTCTCGATGAGGGAGGCGTGGATCTCCGGGACTCTGGCAGGGTCGGTGTTCTGGTATCCGCCGGAGATGTAGGAACCTGCACCGATGAGTTTGACGACCACGTTGGGGTCGGCGGCGATGACTGCCTCGGGGTCGACCTCAGGGTACTCGGCGGCGAGAGAGGAGAAGATGTTTTTCCCGCCGGCACGGACGATCTTGTCCTCGTATCCCGAGGCAGCGGCGCCGGTCTTGTAGTCCCGCCAGTTCTCCAGGTACACCGTCGTCCGCTCCGCCTCAGGGATATCGGTTGTCTCTGCACTGATGGTGTCGAGCGCCCCCGTGTAGAAGGCGGCAAAGCGTTCTGCCTCTGCATCACGGCCAAAGATGGTGCCAAGGGTTCTGACCTCGTCGACATAGTTCTCGGGCCTGAAGCAGTCGAACCTGTAGACCCTGATCTCCGGGTTCGATGCCGCGAGTTTTGCCTGGATCTCGTCGCAGGCGTCTTTGCAGGTGGTGGCGTACAGGAAGACGGCGTCAGGGTGGAGGGATACGACCTTCTCGTAGTCAGGCGACCAGATGCTCCCGACGACGGTGGTGTTCCCGTACTCCGGGAAGAACTCCGGTCTCTGCGCGGAGAACTTGTCGATACCGACGACGCTCGACGGACCGATGCCGAGGGACCGCAGTGTCTCCAGGGTCTCGCCGTTGAAGACGACAACGCGTGCGGGGGGAGAGGCAGGGGCGACGGCACCCTCTCCCTTTAGATAGAGGGCGGCAGCGTCCTGCACGTCAGCAAGAGGGAGTGCGTCGGCGCCGCCAGTAAGGAAGGAGAGGACCATACGTGCAAACTCGTCCTGCTTAAGAACGCCGTCGCCGTCGGTGTCGCCGGGCACGAGCGCGGCCGCCGGCACGGCGAGGGCCAGGAGCAGGCAGAGGAGGAGATACACCTGCTTCATCGCCGGCACCTCCTGAGCAGGGGGACAGCCACCAGCGCAAAGATCACGGCAAGGGCGCCGGGACCGGGGGCCGCTGCCGTGCCGCCGACGTCAAGGCGGGAGGGGGCGATTGTGCCCTGTGTCCGGGCACCGAAGTCCCACCACGCGCCCGTGATCTCGCCGCCGCCCTCTTCCGGGGCGCGGACCACATAGGTGACGGTCGTCTCGTCGAGAAGAGCGAAGCAGACGCGGTCCCCTTCCACCCGCACCTGGCCCGCGGGGAGGGAACTCTTCACATAGGCAAAGCCCGGCGGGAGGGTCTCGACGATACCGCCGGCCTCGCAACCGTTCAGGGAGAGAGTCACCGTCACCTCGGTACCCGGCGCGGGGGCGGCGGTGCCGACCTGGCGTACCACGACCTCCCCGTCCGCGAGAACGGGGACAGCGAGGGAGAGTATACAGATACAGATGAGGAGTATTGCCATTTTTTTCATCGGCCATCAGTCCAGGGTAATACTGTGTGAAATCTCTGTCACAACAGGTTAGATATTTTGTGGAAAGAACGCGACCTCCATCAGGCGATCTTCCCGACCGTGGCGCCGTGAAAAGAGTCATCATGCCGGGAGGCGAGGAATAGAAGAGGACTCGTGGAAACATATGATCTGATCGTCATCGGGGCAGGGCCTGCCGGGCTTTTTGCCGCGGCCCGCACCGGTGCCGGAGGGGGGACTGTCCTCCTCCTTGAAAAGAAGAAGATGCCCGGGAGAAAACTGCTCGTCTCCGGGTCCGGACAGTGCAATATCACCCATGCGGGGAGCGTCACGGAGTTCTTCACCCGGTACGGGAAGCACGGCCAGTTTCTCAAACCGGCACTCCGGGCCTTCACGAACGCCGACCTCATCGCGCATGTCACCGGACGGGGCGTCCCCCTGACGACAGAAGAGGGGGGCAAGGTCTTCCCGACCTCGCGGAAGGCACAGGACGTCCTCGACCTCCTGCTCGCAGAGTGCCGGGACGCGGGCGTGACAGTGCGGTGCGGAGAACCGGTCGTTGCCGTCGAAAAAAGTGGGGACGGCTTTTCCGTCAGGACGGCGGTCGGCGAATATGGCTCGACCTTCCTCCTCATCGCGACAGGCGGCGCCTCGTACCCGGCCACAGGTTCGACAGGCGACGGGTATGCATTTGCCGCGTCCCTCGGCCACACGATCGCCGGCACAGCACCCGCGCTCGCACCGGTGACGGTGAGGGACTACCCCTTCGCGGACCTCGCCGGGATCTCCCTCCAGGGCGTGACCGTCTCCCTCTTCAGGGACGGCAAAAAGATCGGCGACCAGAGAGGCGACCTCCTCTTCACCCACGAAGGACTCTCAGGCCCGGCAATCCTCGACCTCTCCCGGTTCATCGAACCTGGCGACACTCTCGTGGTCCCGGTCCTCCCGGAAGGGATGCGGGAGGAGATCACGGCGGCGCTGGCCGCTGGCGGGGGTGCGAGGGTCAGGTCGGTGCTCTCCCGATACCCTGTCCCTGAACGCCTCCTCAAAAGGCTCATCGACCTCTCCGAGGTCCCGCCGGAGGCGACCTGCGCCCACCTCACGAAGGCGGCACGGACCCGCCTGCTCCAGCACCTCACCGCCTGCACCCTCACCGTCGACGCCCTCGGCGGATATGGCGTCGCCATGGTGACGCGGGGAGGGGTGGCCCTCGACGAGGTGAACCAGAAGACGATGGGATCGAAACGCGTCGAAGGCCTCTACTTTGCCGGCGAAGTCCTCGATATCGACGGCGACTGCGGCGGGTTCAACATCCAGGCGGCATTCTCCACCGCCGCCCTCGCCGCGGAGGCGGTCCTGAAAAGGCTTTCGGAGAAGACGGAAGGATAGGTTCTGTAGTTCGATAAGGTGTGGAGAGCAATCTCCCTCAGCAGGATCTCCATTCTCTCTTCCCCGGTCCTATCCTAAGATCGGGGGACGACCGGAGGGAGTCGAGAAGATCGAAGATCTTCGCTGTCCGGGGGTAACGAGAAGACGGAAAATCGGGCTCTTTTGAAAACCTATTCTGGTGTGCCTACGCCGGGGGACTACGCCAAAAATCAGAGATTTTCTTGTGCTCACTCCGTTCGCAGCCCCCGGACAGCGAAGACTTCGTCTTCTTGAACTCGCTATCGCTCGCACCCCGCTCGGGATTGACAGGGATACGGCAATCTTCCTCCTCTGAATATCCTGTTCGCTCTTCCCGGGGCCAATCGCAACTGGGGGACGACCGAAGGAAGTCGAGAAAATCTGTGATTTTCGCTGACCGGGGGTTGCGAGCGCCAGCGAGCTTGAGAAGACCTTTAGGTCTTCGATGAACCCCCGGCAGGCAGTATGGGGAAGGCGGTGGATCCACTCCTTTCCTCATGGGATCAGGGTATACATCGATCCGACACTGAAGATTTCTGTAGAATCGCTCATGAAACGAAGTCTCAAGCGGTTCTTTGAAAATCACTGAGGTGGTTTTCATGGTAATCCCAGGTGCCCCATAAAGCCTCCAGACATTCAAGAAATAAAACGACGTTATTATCTACTCCTCACCCCATCTCCCTATCATGAGCCCGGACACCGGGGGCAGGGGAATGACAGTGTCTTCCCCGGGAGACGACGATGTTTGAGAGAGTCCTCTTCGCAACCGACTTTTCCGATGACGCACGTGCGACGGCCGCACGCATCCCCGAGATACCGACGGCGCGGGACGTGATCCTGGTCCATGTCCTCGAACCGGGGCGTGCCCCCCGCCTCCCTCTCCTCTCCGGCCCTGCGTCCACGGCCGGGGATGCGGAAACGGCACTCGCACGGGAGAGGGCCACCCTCCTCGGGTGGGGCCTCGACGCCACCGACCACCTGGTCGAGGCCGAAAAGGGGGACATCATCGGCGCCATCCTCGACCTTGCCGGGAAAGAACGGCCGTCCCTCATCGTCGTGGGTGCACGGGGCCGGAACATCATCAGCGGCTTTTTCCTGGGCAGCGTCTCGGCAGGCGTCCTGCGGAGGGCGCAGACTCACGTCCTCGTCGTCCACGCCCCAAAAAATGGTGGGGGAAAACTCTTCTCCCGCGTCCTCTGTCCTGTCGACTTCTCGAAGCCCTCCCTGCAGGTCGTCTCCCTCCTCCACCGCCTGAAGGTGCCTGAGGTGGTGCTCCTCCACGTGATCACGAGCGCCGAGAGCGAGGAGGAGATGGAGGTCAGGATCCGGGACGCCGGGGATCGCCTCTCCGGACTGAAGGACCGCCTCGAAGGCGAGGGCATGAGAGTGCAGACCCTTCTCAGGGTCGGGCCCGCGGCCGACGAGATCTGCGATGTCGCCGCGGGAGCGGGTGTTTCCCTGGTCCTGCTGCCGCGCCTCGGGCGGACTGACTATATCACGAACATTCCCATCGGGAGCACGGCCGCGGACGTCGCGAAAAGGGCGCGGGTACCGGTATGCGTCCTCGTCCCGGCTCTGGACCTCGACATCGCGGTCAGGGAACTCGACGTCCGCGAATTCCCCCTCGTCGATGATGTCTGGACACACTACCGGGGGCAGACGGCCGACCCCGGGACAGACCGGATCTTCGGCCTCTTTGTCGAGGGCACCCTCGCCTCCGTGGCCAGGTGCCGCCGCCACACCGACGGACTCGAGGTCGACGGCGTCTTCACCCCGCCGGAGTTCAGGGGGCGGGGGTATGCGAAGAGGGTGGTTGCCGCGCTCGTCCCGGCCTGCGGTGGGGAGACCCTGTACATGCACTCCACCCTCGACCTCGTCGGTTTCTACGGGAGTTTCGGCTTTGTGACGATCCCGGAGAGCGGTCTCCCGACGACGATCAAGGACAGGTACGCCTTTGCCATGGGCGAGATGGCCGGGTCGAACGTGCAGCCCATGATGCGTCCTGCCGGCGGCGGGGCGCTGTAACCCATCCCTCGCCCTGCCGGAGAAAAGAACAACCCATATCTCCCGGCTTCACGCACGGATGAGGGTGAAAAAAACATTCTCTCTTTCTCCCGGCATGAAGGTCGGCGTGCTCCTCTTCGCCGCCGCCCTCCTCGTCTTCTTCGTCTTCGTTGCGGCATCCCTCCTTCCTCAGGACGACAGGAAAGAGATTGCCATCATGACGACGGCAGACCTCCACGGCCACATCTTTCCCTATGCGAACACGACGGGCATGACCGTCGGCGGCATCGAGAGGATCGCGGGGGCAAAAGATGCGATCGCAAGAGACGTCGACGGGTGGGCTCTGGTCTCGGCCGGAGACGACCTGACAGGCCCCCTGTACGCCGCCTATGGCGGCGAACCCGAACTGCGGTCCATGACCCTTGCCGGATACACCGCGGCCTGTCCGGGCAACCATGAGTTCGACTTCGGGGCGGCGCACTATCTGAACGCCACCCGCTATGCCGGGTTCCCCCTCCTCTCGGCCAATCTCAGGGTCACCGATCCCGAACTCGCATCGGTGCTCAGGCCCTCCACGGTCATCGAGGTCGATGGGATACGCTGCGGCTTCTTCGGCCTGATCACCCCGGACCTCGCCGTCATCACCAGTCCCGGCCCCAATGTCACGGTCGACCCCGACTACGTGGGCGTGGCCAGGGAGGAGGTCAGGGCCCTCAGGGAGGACGGCGCCGAGATCGTCGTCGCCCTCTCGCACATGGGCACGGCCTGCGACGAGGACCTTGCCCGGCAGGTCGAAGGGATCGACCTCGTCGTCGGCGGCCACGACCACACCTATGTCTGCGAGAGCGTCGGGGGTCCGGGCGGGTGGACGACGGTCATCGTCCATGACGGCAGCCAGGGCGAGCGCCTCGGCGTCCTGAGGTTCGCGTTCACCGGGGACGGGATCGAGGACTGGCAGTGGGAGACGGTGCCGATGGACAGTGCCGTCGTGTCAGACCCCGCGGTCAGCGACTATCTCACACCCTTCAGGGCGGCGATGGAAAATCAGGGACAGGAGGCGATCGGCGAGAGCACGGTGGCGATCGACGCCGTGAAAGCGCACCTGCGCACGGGGGAGATGCCGCTCGGCGACCTGATCGCCGATGCCGGGCTTGCATGGTTCGGGGAGGCCGATATCGCCGTCATCAACAGCGGTGGTATCCGGGGAGACCGCATCTTCCCGGCAGGCCCGATCACGCAGGGCATGCTCTCGGAGATCCTTCCCTTCGGGAACGAGGTCGTCATCGTCAGAATGAACGGGACGGAGGTGCGTCAGATGCTTGAGATGAGCGCATCAGCCCTCGGCCCTGATTCCCGGGGCATTCAGGAGTCCGGGTTCCTCCAGGTCGGCGGGGCGAGAGTGACCATCGACACGGAGAGGCCGGCATATGCCGCGGTCTATGATGGAAAAGAGGTGCAGGAGGTTTTGTGCGAGGGTTCGAGAGTCGGATCGGTCCTTGTCCGTGAGGGAGATACATGGGTGCCGGTCGAGGACGATAGGGAATACATCGTCCTTGTCAACGACTATCTTGCAGGGGGAGGGGACGGGTATGCCCTCTTCGCCGCGATTCCCGATGAGAGGAAACTCCGGACAGGGATCACGGTCATCGAAACCGTCGAAGCATATGTCAGGGTGCAGACGCCCCTTACCCCGGTCACCGAGGGGAGGATCGCCCTCGCCGGGTCGGGTGCTCCCTCAGCCATGGTAGTTCCGGCGTGACTCTTCGATGATCCCTCTTTTTTCTATCCTCTCCTCTGCACCGGCGCCGTGGAGGGCGCGGCTGCCCGTGTCCTGCCGCGCCGGGCAGAAGGGGCAGAGGGAGTAGGGGACGTCGCCCTCCTTCTCCCGCACAGGGCAATAGTACTCCCCACCCTCCTCGTAGACCTCGAGCCCGCCGGGAAAGGGGGTGCCCGGCGGGTGCGCCGGGCGGCCGCGGACGTACATCGTGAAGGTGGCGAGGATATATTTGAGAAAGAAGAGGTCGACGGCTTTTCCGGCCTGCACCCGCGTGCGGCAGGCTTCAGCGACCATCGCCGCATAGGCCGGGAGGTCGGCCGCGACCAGGCCTTCGGGCACCTCCCCCTCCCTGCAGAGGAGGAGGAGATCATGATATGCCCCGACAGTCTCCTCCCTCACCTTCGGTACGAGGCGGCGGCGGTACGCGGGGTCAAGCGTCTCCGTCTTCCTCTCGAAGTTCCGCACCATCGCCTCGATATCGGTGACCGAGTACAGGGCGAGCGCTCGGGCGAGCGCCGCAAGCAGGTCCGCCTTTGTCAGGGCGGCGCCGAGCGCGGCGCAGGTCGCCTCGATCTCGCCGGGGGTGATCTCTGTCCTGCCCCGCTCCCGCCCTGCAGGAGCGAGCACCTCCTCCCACATCAGGGAAGGAGAAAGATCGGTCCCTCCTGTGGCGGCGGCCACATTTTTTCGCCCCAGGATGCCTGAGAGCCATGCAGGCACGAACGATTTCACAGATCGAGGTCGACGGCCGCGGAGAAAAGAGCGGTGGTACCGGCAGGGCGACGTCACCGCCTGGCATAGCGCGCCGCCGCCCCCTCCCCCGCGTCCCTGAAGGCCCGCGTCACGCCGCCGGGGCCGAGTTTTATCCCGCCAAAGACGCGGGAGACGACAAGGACGTGGCGGTCGAGGGAGTACTTTTTCAGGACTTCGAGGAGGGCCTTGCCCGGATGCCCCACTTCACGGTCGTTCTTGAAGGACTCGACAGGGACGGCACCGTCCAGGAACCTGACGGCCGCACAGTGGTGGGCGGCATTCCGGTATTCCTTCCCATGGGACGCAAGGATGCCGTCAAGGTCTGAAGGGTCGTCGATCTCGTAGAGGTGGGCGTAGAACCGCGATTTCTTCACCTCGTATTTCACTACCGCACATTCCTGCATGCTCATAGAGTGGGACCGGGCATTGAAGAGGCACACGCCTGCCGGAGAAAGGTATATAGAGTACAGTGCCCTCCCGCCATCATGAATCGCAGATATGGTCTTCTGGCCCTGATCCTGTTCATCGCCGCCTTCGCCCTCTCCGCCGGGTGTACGGGCGGGCAGGGGGGAGGGACGCCGACTCCGACACCGACAGAGACAGTTCTTCCGACCATCACCACGACTGCAAACGAAACCACCGTCTCGACCACAAACGAGACACCCACCCTGACGACGAATATGACCGCAAATGAAACGGCCACAGCGACCGTCACACCGAGACCGCCCGCAGAACCGGTCACCATCGCCCTGACGGCCGAGAACCTTGCCTTCGACCGCTCCACCATCGAAGTCCCGGCAGGAGCGAAAGTCACCATCACCTTCGAGAACAAGGACTCCGGCGTCCAGCACAACTTTGCGGTCTATGAGACGAGCGCGGCCGAGGACGTGATCTTCAAAGGCGACCTTGTGACAGGGCCGGGCACGGCCACCTACACCTTCACCGCACCGTCTGAACCAGGGACGTACTTCTTCAGGTGCGACCCCCATGCCACGAGGATGCGGGGCGACTTCGTCGTCACATAAGCAGACTCCATGGGACGGAGAGCGTCGTCATATCTCGGCCTCCTGAAGACGGGGGAGCTTGCCCGGCGTGCCGTGGAGGCATGGGAACGCCTCTCCTCCTGCACCCTCTGCCCGCGGCAGTGCCGGGTGGACCGCCTGCACGGGGAGGTGGGTTTCTGCCGGAGCGGGAGCCTCCCGAAGCTTGCGAGTTTCGGCCCGCACTTCGGGGAAGAACCCGAACTCGTGGGGAGACATGGGTCAGGGACGATCTTTTTTTCCAACTGCACGATGCGGTGTCAATACTGTCAGAACTACGAGATCAGCCAGTGCGGCGCCGGGCGGGAGATCACCTGCGACGACCTCGCCCGCATCATGCTCGCCCTCCAGGACGACGGGTGCCACAACATCAACCTCGTCTCCCCGACCCATTTCGTCCCCCAGATCATCGCGGCGCTCCTGACCGCCGCCGGAGAGGGCCTCTCCCTCCCCCTTGTCTACAACACGGGAGGATACGACTGTGCGGCGACCATACGCCTCCTCGACGGCATCGTGGATATCTACATGCCCGACGCAAAGTACGGCGACGACGAGACCGCACGCAGACTCTCCCATGCCCCGCACTACACCCGGTACATGCAGGAGGCAGTCCTGGAGATGCACGAGCAGGTCGGCGACCTCGTCGTCGACGAGGAAGGGATCGCCGTCCGCGGTCTGATCATCCGCCACCTCGTCCTCCCTGACGGCCTTGCCGGGAGCCGCGAGGTCTTCCGCTTCATCGCGCAGGAGGTCTCGAAAGAGAGTTACGTGAACGTCATGGCCCAGTATCGGCCGGAATGGCACGCCGCAGAGGGCGGGCGCGGCCTCCCCGAAGGCCTCGGCCGCCGCATCACTGCGTCCGAGTACGACGAAGCCCTCAGAGAGGCCGAAAAGGCCGGTATCCACCGAGGGTTCCCCCGCCCGCCGCCCACAGGTTTATGAGGTCACAGGGGAATGCAGGTGTGTTTCCATGACAGAGATCAACCTCTTTGAGACCGTCAAGGGGCACATCTGCCAGTGCGCCTATGACCTCAGCCTTGCCCCGGATGTCGAGGCGATCCTGAAGACACCGATGCGAGAGTTCAACTTCTCCATCCCGGTCAGGATGGACACCGGCCGGATCAGGACATTCCAGGCATTCAGGATCCAGTACAACGACGCACGCGGGCCGACAAAAGGGGGGATACGCTTCCACCCCGACGAGACGATCGACACGATCCGTGGCCTTGCGGCACTGATGGCATGGAAATGCGCCCTTTTCGGCCTCCCTCTCGGCGGCGCGAAGGGGGGGATCGTCTGCAACCCGAAGGAACTCTCGGAGGGAGAACTCGAACGGCTGAGCCGGGGGTACATCATGGGCGTCTCCCGCATCGTCGGGCCGCACACCGACATCCCGGCCCCTGACGTCTATACCAGCCCGAAGGTCATGGCATGGATGATGGACGAGTACTCGCGGATCGTCGGAAGGACGACCTTCGGGGTGATCACCGGCAAACCCCTCTCCGTCGGCGGGTCCGAGGGGCGGGAAGACGCCACGGCGCGGGGCGGGTGGTACGTCGTCGCCGAGGCGGCAGAGGACGCGGGCATCGACCTCCGCGGGGCGACCGTGGCGGTTCAGGGTTTCGGGAACGTCGGCACCCACGCGGCCGTCCTCGGCCAGTACCTCGCCGGAGCGCGGGTGGTGGCGGTGAGCGACAGCAAAGGCGGTGTCCTGAACAGGAACGGCCTTGAGGTGAGGAGGCTCGAAGACCACAAGGAGAAGACGGGGAACGTCAGTGACTTCCCCGGCGCCGAAAATATCACCAACGAAGAACTTCTTGCCCTCGACGTGGACATCCTCATCCCCGCGGCACTGGAGAACACGATAACTGCCGAGAACGCACCGCGGGTGAGGGCAAAGATCGTGGCGGAGTTTGCCAACGGCCCTGTCACCACCGACGCCGAAGCGGTCCTGAAGGAGAAGGGGACCGTGATCGTCCCGGACCTCCTCTGCAATGCCGGCGGGGTCGTGGTTTCCTACTATGAGATGGTCCAGAACCTCAACATGGACCACTGGAACGCCGCAGAGGTGGATAAGAGACTGAAGACGATGATGACCTCCACCTATCACGCCGTCCACGAGACGGCCCAGAAGAAGAACTTCACCCTCAGGCAGGCGGCGTACACCATCGCCGTCCGCAATGTCGTCGAGGCGATGAACGCGAGGGGGTGGGTCTGAGTGAAGGGAGAGGTCGTCGTCGTCCTCTGCACTGCACCGACGAGGGACGCCGAGAGGATCGCCGACCTGATCGTCAGGAAGGGCCTTGCCGCCTGCGTGAACATCATGGGGGTCGGTTCCATCTACCGCTGGGAGGGAGTGATCCAGCATGAAAGGGAGGAGTTGATGGTGATCAAGACGACAGGCGAACTCCTCGAAAACCTGACAGAGACGATCGGGGGGGCCCACCCGTACGATGTCCCGGAGATCATCGCCCTCCCGGTCGTCGGCGGCCATGCCGACTACCTTGCCTGGGTGAGGGAGTCGGTCGGACGGAGGGAGGGACCTCACCCAGACGCCGGGCAAAGAGACTAAGTACAGGAGGCGCCGATACCCGGCCATGTGCGGACGCTTCGCCATCGCCGCTCCCGAGAGGATCAGCGTGCGTTTCGGCGCGGAGGGGGAGGACATCCTCAAAAGACCGCGCTACAATGCCGCACCCGGCCAGGTACTCCCCATCGTTACGGGGGACGGAAAAAGGCGTATCCTCCCTGCTCGCTGGGGGTTTCCGGGCACGCCCCTGATCGTTAATGCCCGCGCGGAGAACCTCGCTGAAAGGCCGGTCTTCGCCCGCCTCCTCGACGGCGGGCGGTGCCTTGTCCCGGCCACCGGTTTCTACGAGTGGGACGCCCTGAAGAGGCCTTTCTATTTCACCTTGAAAGAGGAACCCCTCTTCGCCTTCGCGGGGCTGTACGATCGGGGGTCGTTCGTCATCGTCACGACGGACGCAAACGTGCTCGTGGCGCAGGTCCACTCCCGCATGCCCGCAGTCCTGGGGCAGGAGAGGGAGGCGGCATGGCTTGCAGGGGACGACCCCGCCGGACTCCTCGGGCCCGTCCCGGCGGAGACGATGACCGTGGCCCCTGTGGGGAGCAGGGTCAATGACCCGGCAAACGACGACCCCTCCCTCATCGCACCCCTGGCACAGACGCGGTGGTGGTGAGTCAGGGGAGGGGCGACCGGCCGAGGTCGCGGAGACGGTCGAGGTACTGCAGCCGCCGCGCCTCATATATCGATCCCCTCCGGCCGTACGGCACGTATTCGGAGACCTTCCAGCCGTCCGCGGCCATCGCCGTCTTGGTCTGGTCGGCAAGGCCCATCAGAAAGCCGAACTCCACCAGGTCGCGGCTCTCCGCATGGGCGGTCAGCCATTCCACAAGGTCGGGGTCATGGGTCCCCACCGAGAAGGGTGTGCGGGAGGAGAGGAGTGAGGCGGCCAGGGCCCGGAACTGCTGCTGGATCAACTCGAAGTTGCGGGTGTCGCCGAGATATGCTCCCTTGACAAGCCGTGGCCTGATCCCGGCCTCCTCCATCGCACCGAGGTCGGCGGCGGCCCTCTGGAGATAGGCCTGGACGGCCAGCGTCACCCGGTGCCCTTCCCCGGCCATGCGTCCTGCCGCTGCAAGGGTGAAGTCGACAAGGTTTCGCCCTTCCATGTCGATCTCCACCCTGACCCCTCGCCTCTTCGCCTCGTCCATGATGCGTCCGAGGTGCGCCATGCACCCGTCCCTATCGAAGACTGCACCAAGAGCAGAGAGTTTCACCGCGACCGAGGCGTCGAGCGCGTGCGCCTCGACGGCCCTGACGGCGGCACGGCACTCTGATGCGGCCTCCCGCGCGGCGTCACGGTCCTGCACGTACTCGCCGAGGGGGCTGATGCTGCAGCTGATGCCCTGGCGATTCCTCTCGTCGCACCAAAGCACCGCCGCGTCGAGGTCGGGAAGAAACCAGCGCCTGTCAGGACCTGCCATGACCGGGAATGGGCAGGGCGAGGGGAAAAAGGTTGGGTTCAGAGGGAGGTCCGTGCCTGCTCCCTGAGGAAGGAGAGGAGATAATACGGCCCTCCAACCCCTTTGCCGGTCGAACCGCTCGCCATCCACCCGCCGAAGGACTGGTACCCCGGCCAGGCGCCGGTCGTCGCCCCGCCCTGCCTGTTCGCATAGCAGACGCCCGCACGGATGGTGTCGAAGAAGTACCTGACCTCGTCCTCGTCTTCGGAGAAGATGCCGGCTGTCAGGCCGTACTCCGTGTCATTGGCGAGGAGGAGGGCCTCCTCCAGCGTCGTGAAGGTGCGGGCGCAGAGGAAGGGCACGAAGAGTTCTTTTTTCATCAGGGGGTGGTCCTGCGGGAGGCCGGCGGCGATGGTCGGGCGCACATAATAGCCCCGGGCCAGGTCGCCGTCGCGGAGCACCTCCCCGCCTGTGAGGATATGCCCGCCGTCCTGCCTGCAGAGGGCGACGGCGTCCTCGTAGGTCTGCAGGGCATGCGCCGAGATGAGCGGACCGAAGAAGGCGTCACGCCGCCGCGGGTCGCCGACCACCAGGTCTGCCGTCCGCCTGATCAGCGCCCGGCCGAACTCCTCGACCACGCTCTCCTGGATATAGAGACGCGACGTGGAGCTGCACTTCTGCCCGCCATAACCGAAGGCGGCCCGCACAACCCCTTCGGCGGCCTTCTCAAGGTCGGCCTTCTCCGTGACGATGCAGGGGTTCTTGCCCCCCATCTCGGTGATCACGGGTTTCGGGTAGTGCTGCTTCACGGCGAAGGCGCGCTGAAGCCACATCCCGGCCTCATGCGACCCGGTGAAGGCGATGCCGTCGACGTCCGGGTGGGTGGTGACGACCTCGCCGAAGGTGGCGCCCGGGCCGGTGACGAGGTTGACGGCGCCCGGCGGGACGCCAGCCTCCTCGAATGCCTCGTACAGCATGATGCAGGAGAGAGGCGCGGCGCTCGACGGCTTCATGACGATGGTGTTCTCGGTGAGCAGGGCCGCAGACGCCATCCCGGCCGCAAGGTCGAGCGGGAAGTTGAAGGGCGATATGACGGCCCAGACGCCGTGGGGCCTCATCACGCTGTAGTTCATGCCGCCCCGCACCTCGGGCGTCATCCTGAAGACGAAACTGTTGGCTCTGTCGTAGACCAGACAGTGGTACCGGATCATGTCGATCGCCTCGCCGACCTCGGCGACGGCTTCGGTTCGCGTCTTCCCGGATTCGAGGGTGATCAGGGCCGCAAGGGCGAAGATCTCCTCCTCCAGGATGTCGGCAACGCGCCCGATGGTCTCGACACGCTCCTCGGGATCGGTCCGGCTCCATGCCGGGAAGGCCCCTTTCGCGACCCTGATCGCGGCTTCGGCCTCGTTTTTTCCTGCCTTCTGGAAGTGGCCGATCACGATGTCCCGGTCGATGGGCGAGCGCACCACGAACTCGTCGACAGGGGCGAACTCCTTGCCCCCGATATAGAGCGGGTGGCGGTGGCCGAGGGTGCGTTCGATCTCCGCGAGCGCCGCCTCGTAGAACTGGTGCATGCTCTCGTCCGATTCAAGGGATACATAGGTAATCTTCTGTTTCATCATCTTCACCTCTCAGAGGCCCTCCATCGCCGCGTCGGGGATGGCAGGGCCGGTATCGATCCCGGCAGCGTCGCGGGCTTTCGGTCCGGGCGGCCCGGTACCGATATGAGAGTCCATGGTGAAGATATCGAGAGGATATATAATATTCCCCATATGCAATATGCTCAGGCAGCACCAGGAATCGGTGATGTGATCAGAAGGAACAGAATTGAGGCACCAATACAGGTGAAAAATAGTAAAATCCGGTGATCACCCTCCTGATACCCTCACCGGCACTCCCCTAAAGAGATGACCGACAGTGATTTCGTCCACACCCCTGTGAAGGTGTGACTCCATTATCCAGGTAAGGTCGTATCAGGTACGGATTTCAATCCACGCACCCGTGAAGGGTGCGACTAGTGGCCGGAGCGTCATCGTCCGCGTCGGGGGGTTTCAATCCACGCACCCGTGAAGGGTGCGACCTCGGCGAGGAGCGAGTACCCGCACAGCTCCTGGTTTCAATCCACGCACCCGTGAAGGGTGCGACGTGCCGCCGCGCTTACCGTCCGCGGGGGAGAGGGCGAGGTTTCAATCCACGCACCCGTGAAGGGTGCGACTGCAACGCTCCGCCATGTGCCCCGAAAACCGAGGAGTTTCAATCCACGCACCCGTGAAGGGTGCGACGGTGAGCGGGACGCTGGAGGACTTTCCCGTCCTCGTGTTTCAATCCACGCACCCGTGAAGGGTGCGACCACCACGATGCGCGACGCACTGGTAGCGACCGGGTTTCAATCCACGCACCCGTGAAGGGTGCGACGGATGTGGTCGGTTTTGATGGGGGTGGCCTGGAGTTTCAATCCACGCACCCGTGAAGGGTGCGACCTAAAGTTGTCATGGGGGTAGAACATGCAAGTACGTTTCAATCCACGCAC